>JADJXL010000015.1:334737-669474 GCA_016715885.1 Polyangiaceae bacterium | reverse complement strand
CGATGGCCGAATCGCTGTTTCGCGCGGGTTTCGGGGCGGATGCGGAGGTGTCGGAGCCGGAGAGCGTGTACGCGTTTCGCGATCACCTGACGTTCCTCGATCTGATCATGCCCGAAGCGCACAGAAAGCTTGGGCTGAAGGAGCAAGCCGCATCGCTCGCGACGGTGCAGGAAGCGTTCACGAAGAAGCATCGGGTGAAGCTGTACGGCGAAGTGGAACGAGACGGGAAAACCGTGGGCTCCGAGGCGATTTGTCACAACAAGATCATCGAGGAGATCGCGCTGCCGGGGCACATCGTTGCGGGCACGGATTCGCATACGTGCATGGCTGGAGCGCTGGGGTGTTTTGCGTTCGGCGTGGGTTCGACGGACATGGCGAATGCGTGGTTGACGCGTGACATCCGGGTCGCGGTGCCGCAGTCGGCGCGGTTCAACTTGCGCGGCAAGCTTCGTCCGGGCGTGACGGCGAAAGACGTGATGCTGCACCTGCTTTCGCAGCCGTTTTGGAAGAGCGGTGATGGCATTGGCAAGGTGCTGGAGTTTGCGGGCGATGGCGTACGAGCGATGGGCATGGATGAACGTGCGACGCTCACGAACATGGCGGTCGAAGCGGGCGGGTTCACGGGGATCATCGAAGCGGACGACGTGACGGTGGATTACTTGGTGCACCAACGAGGACTCGATGAAGCGGCGGTGCGAGCGCGCATCGTGCGAGCGGACGAAGGGGCCGAGTACGTCGCGACGTTCGAGGTGGACTTGGGCGCGATCGAGCCGATGGTGGCAACGCCTGGGGATCCTCGCAATGGCATTCCATTGAAGTCGCTCGAGGAGACGTCTGGCGGGGAAGTGAAAATCAACATTGCGTACGGTGGTTCGTGCACGGGTGGCAAGAAGGCGGACATGGACATGTACGCGGCGGTCTTGCGTCGGGCGCTGGAGCAAGGTCGGCGCGTGGCTGAAGGCGTGCACCTTTACATTCAATTCGGTTCGCAGGACATTCGGCGTTATGCCGAGAAAAACGGATACATCGAAATATTCGAGAAAGCCGGAGCGGAGCTCGTGGACCCGTCGTGTGGTGCATGCATCAAGGCAGGGCCGGGCGTGTCGTTCACGCCGAACGAGGTGACGGTATCGGCGATCAATCGGAACTTTCCGGGGCGGTCGGGACCGGGGAAGGTGTATTTGGCGAGCCCGCTGGTGGTGGCGTCGAGCGCGATTGCGGGAAAGATATCGGCGGAGTTTTTGTGAGGGGGTTGGGCGAGTCGCCGTGATGGTTTCGAACTAACGACCGATGCGCTTGCGGACCTCTTCGCGAACGGAATCGGGAAACGTTGCAAGGTAACTTTCGGGGAGTCGTCGCAACTCGTCGTCGGGGAGGCCCAGGAGGATTTGCTCCCGCGACAAACCCGCGAGCCGCTCTTGCGGTGCAAGCCCCGCGAGCCGCTCTTGCGGCGCAAGCCCCGCGAGCCGCTCTTGCGGCGCAAGCCCAGCCATACGCGCTTCGGGCGGCAACTCCGTCAACAGCCGAGCCATCAATTCTTGGTACCCTTCGAGCTGTTTCGCTTCCATCATCGCCTCCTTTGTACCGAGTTGCTCCACCCAAAACTGACCGGCGTCGCGCGTGTGTGCGTGATGATGACCAAACGATCCTAACACGCCGTCACGCTCTTGGTCGCCCACGCGATCGATCTCCACGACGTACAAGCGCAGCAGGCCGCCCGTCAGTTCCCAGTATCCATCCCGCAAATCCCTAAACTCCAAACCCATCGCCGCAACGTCCGCATCGAGCGTCGGGGTTCGGTCCGGCACGATGAGCACGCCGATGATGTCTCGCAAATGCTTCACGTCGGATGCGCCCGCAAAATACGCAAACACGTACGCGAAAAGCCGTGCAAGCCCTCGCTTCCGATACGGGCGCCCGATGCTTTTGAATTCCGCAATGGCTATCCGTGGAATGAGTGGCCACAAACGACAAAGGGTTCGGCCCGTATTGTCTGGTGGTGGGTCTCGAACTTTGCGCAAGAAGAGATAATCGATTCGCGGGCGCTCGTCGGATAGCGAAACTTCGTCGTGAACTTCGATCCAATCAGGCGCTCTTTGCCGAAGAAAAATCGTAAAATAGAAATGCCAAACGGTACGGTGCGGACTCATCCATATGCCAATGGCATGCTCGAGTTTGGCAGGCAAGACCAAATCAGCATTCGAGATTGGTTCGTCCGAGTGCACGGTTCGTCCGAGAAATGGTTCGTCCGAGTGCGCTTTGGTTCTGAAGCTTAATACGCAATGCATCACCAGCTTTCCGAATGGGCAACATGCCAAGAGCTCGCATCCGCTCTTCTCTACGTCACCCCCCGTCCTTGCTCGACCGGTCCAAGACGTCTCGAAGCCCTCCAAACCCCAGTCTGGACGAGCCCCCTTCCTTGGGCGCCATACGTGCGCTAAGGTACGCCATTGTAGCTAGCTGGAGCCTAGGAGCCCCATGAACGACAAAGACACGCTGGGGAAAAACAACGAGGCGTCGAAGTCCGACAAGCGCAAGCAAAGCCTCTACTTTCCGGAGTCGATGCTCCAGGAGATCAAAGAGGAGGCCAATCGCCTCGACCGCTCGCTTTCGTGGGTGGTGCAGCGTGCGTGGAAGCTCGCTCGGCTCGACATCAAGAAGTTGCCGAGCGTGAACGAAGTGGGCGACGCAGACGAGGATCTCGGCGATTGACCACGCGTCCTCCTTCATCGCGTCCACCGTCTGCCACATTCGCCGCCGCTCCCGATGCGACACGTTTGTTCGTGCGGTCGCGCAAAGGTCCCGGAAACGTTTGGTTGGTCCTCTCCGACGGGATCGCTTGCGACGGCTTCATCTGGAAGTACCTGTGGGATGACCTCGGCGAGGTCGCGTCCGTTGCGCACTGGAATTATCGCGGACACGGGCGAAGCAGCCCGCCTGCAGACGCGTCGCGCATCGAGCTGGTCGACCACGCGCGAGACCTCGATGCGGTGCGCGAATCGATCGGCGACCCGCCCGTGGTGCTGGTGGGTCATTCGATGGGTTGTCAGGTATCGCTGGAGGCGTATCGGCTGCGTCCCGAGAAGGTGCGCGGAATCGTCCTGATTTGCGGGGCGCCGGGACGCATCACGTACACGTTCAAAGGCACGGACGTGCTCGCAAAGGTGCTTCCGCGGCTCATCGAACGCGTGAACGCGCACCCGGAGATCGTGCGCGCGCTTTGGGGCCGCATGCCCGCCGATGTTGCGCTTCGCCTGGCCATGCTCACAGGCGATATCGATCGGTCCATTCATCCCGACGACGTGATGCCGTACCTGCAGCACATGGTCGACATCGACGTGCCGATGTTCTTGCGGATGTTGCGCTCTGCCGGAGAGCATTCGGCCGTCGATCTGTTGCCCAAGGTGGAAGTACCGGCGCTGGTCATCGGTGGCGATCGCGACACGTTCACGCCTGCTCGTTACGCCGAAGAAATGGCCAAAGCAATGCCGCGCGGCGAGCTGCTCATGGTGGCGGGAGGAACGCACATCGTGCCGCTCGAACGCCGAGACCTCGTGCGAGAACGCGTGCTTCGGTTTTTGCGCGAACGCGTCGAGGTATGATCGGCCGCCGTGCGATCGCACCTGCTCGTCGTGGCGCTCGCGTCGTTCGCTTCATGCGCACGTGAACCCCGTTCGACGGACGGCAGCGCAGCGCTTCCGACATCGTCTGCGGCGTCGGAATCCGCACCCATTGCGTCGGCATCCGCGAAAGTGCCGAGCGCAAAGGTTTTTCCTACTGGCACTGCGTCGCCGGCAAACGCTCCTGCAATCGATGACGACATCGTTCATCGGCAGCTCCGGACCGCGCCCATCAAAGACCTGAAAATCGTGAGCTGGAGCAGGCCGGGCCTGTTCGATGCGACGCTCGAACGCCCGAATTCCGACACTGCAGCACACGTCTCGCTGAGGCTCGCGCTCGACCAAAGTCCCATCGCGTATCGCCGGCCCCTTGCCTATGCGCTCCTCTCGCGCGCGCTCGGGATGCGTGTCGTGCCTGCAACCGTTCTGCGGCGCGTGAGCACGGGCGAGCTTGGTGCCTTTTTCGACGGCGAGCCCAATGTGCGCGCGTATCTGTCCGCTCGTGCCGCCATACAGAACGACGGGACCATCGATGCCCTGGTGATCGCTCCTTCGCGTGGCGACGACGCGCGCGCGTGGAACGTCGTCGTGCGTCGAGACATCGTGCTCGACGAAGCCCCCGAGGCTCGCGCGTGGGCACGCTGGGCCGCGTCTGCCGAAGCGTTTCCCGACGAAAACCCGGGGCTGCTCCGTGACTACGTCGAAGCGCTCGTGCTGGATTACCTGACGTGCAACATCATGCGCCGCAGCGTGGCGCTCGACGAGGCCGCATCGGAGCTCGTGCTCGCCGAATCCGACGGTGCTTTTCCGCTCAAACTCTTTCCCGAAGCCGAAGCGAAGCTGCTCGATCGGTTAAAACCCGTCGTTCGGTTTCCTCGCACGCTGCGCGATGCTCTGCTGAAGCTCGATCGCAAAAGAGCGCGTGAAGTTTTGATGCCTGGAGCCTTCGAGACGTGGCTCGTTGCACCTCGAACGATCATGACCCTGGACGAACGTCGTATGACGCTGCTGACACTCATCGAATCTCGCATCGCGCAATACGGCGAAAAGGTCGTGCTTAGTCTGTAGTTTGCATGAACACGCGGCCATTCACATGGGAAGGAAAGCATGTCCGAGGAGATCGGTGACATTGCGCTTCATGAAGTCGTCGCCGTGATGGTGCACGACTTGAACAACCCCATTGCAGCGCTTGGGACAAACCTACGATTTCTCGAATCGACGCTTGGGCCATCGCAGTCGCCCGACGTCGTGGAGACGCTGTCCGACGCGCACATGCTCTGCGAGATGCTGCGGCATCTCGTCGGCAACCTCGGCATGCTCGCGCGGCCCAACCTGTCGCCGGGTAGGCAGTTTTCGATCGATGTTGCGTCGAGCGCGAAGGATGCCGTCGCGCGGCTTTGCAAACAGGCCGAATCGTCCGAAGTGAAGCTCGTGCTGCACGATGCGGTCGGGCCGGGAGACGTGTTCGTCGAAGCCGATCGTGACCTTTGTGCACGGGCACTCGACAATCTGCTGGCATTTGCGATCGAGCGAGCTGTGCGTCGAACGGAGATCGTCGTTTCCGTGATGAAAACGGATCCCATCGGCGTGCACGTGCAATTTGCGGCGCGTCCCGAATCTGCTCAGGCATCCGCCCATCCGTCGCGCAGTCGGCAGCTACAGTCGGCGTTTGGCCGAGGGCTCTCGCTGCACTGCGCACGCATCGCAGCCGCAGCGCTCGGTGGTCGCGTCGATGTGCGGCACGAGGACGGCAACACGGTGACGCTCGAGCTCGCCTTGCGAACCGACGACAAACAAATCGCGTAAGCCGCTACGAACTTTCCGTCCGATGTACTAGGCTTGCCCGCGATGGACGTAGCGACGATCCGTACGTGGCTCGAGAAGCTCGATTATGAGGTCAAGTCCGAGGGTGAGAAGATGCTGCGCGTCTCGCCGCGGAGAGCCAACAGCACGACGCTCCCTCCGTACTACATCCAATGCAGCGAGCACTGGGTGCTCTTGTCGCTACTGCCCGTGCTGCCTGCGGACGTGAATCCTTCTTCCGAGCTGCCTCGACGACTGCTCTTGCTGAACCGCGACATGCGCATCGCCAAGTTCGCGAAGGGCGAGCAAGGCGAGGTCGTTCTTTGCGCCGAGCTGCCGACGGAATCGCTCGACTTTGCCGAGTTCGCCGACGTGACCGAACGACTCGTGAAGTACTACAACCATTACCGCGACTATCTCTGTTCACCCTGACCGATCAGGGCAGTTCCAGCGGCACGTCCACGAGCACCGATTGACCGGGCGGCGGCACCTGGATGACCGGGAAGTTGTCGCTGATGCAGGTGAGCACTTCCGGGCGCGATGTCGCTCGATCTTCGACCACTCCGCGGGCGATGGGCCTACCCGCTGCGTCGAAGGTGATGTTGAAAAGATACTTCACCGTCGGAGGATCCGGCTTCTTCGCCAGCGCGGGTGCCACGCACGTTTCGGTAAGCGCCTTCTTGTGTCTGTCGAGCGCCGCGGCGGCATCCTTCGCAACCTTTGCTTTGTCCACGAAAGGTGCCGGCTTGGCCGGTGCAAGAGGCGCTCGATCGACCGCGGGACCCGCTGCTGGTGGAAGCATCGGGGGCACGTCGCTTTTGCTGCTGCGCAGGCCGAAATAAAGGCCGAGCGCGATGATGCCGCTGCCAAGCAAGATCGCGGTGGACGAGGACAATCCCGAAGCCTTCTCGCTGGTCATTTTTGCGTGATGACGACCCGACCGTCGTCTCTGTACGTCACGTTGCCCGACTCACCGCGACAATCCCAGCACGTCGCCCAGGACAAACGCTTGCGCACGTAACCATTGAAGCCGAGCACCACGGGGCCTTTCTCGTTCTTCAGCACGAGCGTCGAAGCAATGCGGTAGCGATCCTTTGGCAAGCGATGCATCGCCACGATGAACGAATCCTTGTCAGCTCGACCCGCAACCACGACGATTTGCTCACCAGGCACCGGATTCCACGCCAGCGCCGACGTCGTCAGCACCGTATTTGCCGGCGCCGTGCCCGCATCGCCCCGCGCGAGGACCGAGTTCACGTCGTCGGGCTCTTTGAAGTACGTGAGGTTCGTGCCGAGCGACGCGAGTGCCGGGACGGACGTGAACATCTCGGCAAGGTCACTCGGCGCAATTTCCACGCGCTTGTACGTCTGATCCCACTTGGGCGACGGTATTTGCACCGCATTCGGCGCACCTCGACAGCACCGAAAACCAAGGTCCGCCGCGGTTGCCGCCGGATCGATCGCCGTGCGACGCGCGCATCGATGATCCGTTGCAGTCGCCTTGGCCGACGCACCTCGCACCGCCGCCGCACGAGGCTGCATGTCTTCGATCGGCTGCACCTCGCTCGACGTCCACTCGCGGTGCGCCGCTCCCATGCCGAGCACGCCGAAGCCCGATGCACACGACGTCGGCTCCTTCGCGCACTTGGCATCCCACGCGGACGAGCCTGCGTACGTCGTACCTTCGGGCCCTTTGCATGCACGTTCCCACTCGAGCTCCGTGCACAGCCTGCCTCCTGCTTGCTCACACAGTTCAGCAGCTTTCGCGCGCGATACGCCCGTGACCGGGGGTTTGGTCGGATCGTTGGGGTACAAATAACGATCGATGGTGAACGCGCCGATGTCCACTTCCATCTCGGCCGGTTCGAGCACCGGATCGCGACCTTTGTCACCCGGTACGGACCCTGCGACCATCGACCCTTCGGGGATGTCGACGCGTTCTTTTTGTGCCGCCTGTGCCTTCGTCCCCGCATCTGGATCAGCCTGATTTTCGGCGGCTTCCAGCACTTTGCCCTTCGCGGTGAGGACTTCCTTCGGACCTGCGTCGTTTGCCGCGGCATCCGTCGATGAACCGCTGCGACAACCTGCCAGAGGCAGCAGCGCGAGACAGCACGAAACAAGCGTCAGGGGCGAGATCGAAGTCATGCAGATCGAGGCGGAGCTTGGGCCCGGTCGGTTATGCCACTCGATGCGCGCTTCGTCCAAAACGGCGCGCTATGCTCGTCGTCCCTTGCTGTTCCTCGGCGACCTGCCTCTCTGGCTGCTCTACGGTTTTACCCTGTTTTTCGGCCTCATTTGGGGAAGTTTCCTCAACGTCGTGATCTACCGCGTACCTCGCGGCATGAGCGTCGTGCATCCGCCGTCGCGTTGTCCGGCGTGTGAAAAACCCATTCGACCTTGGGACAACGTTCCCGTGCTCGGCTGGCTCCTCTTGCGCGGCAAAGCGCGATGTTGTGGCGTCAAAGTTTCTCCCCGATATCCCATCGTCGAAGCCATCGGCGGCCTGCTCTCCGTCGCCATCGTTCACGTCATCATCTTGTCTTTGCCTCCGAGCACCCCGCTTGCACGAGCTGGCGCGATTTACGTCGCCGATCTCGCGCTCGTCTTGGGCCTCGTCGCAGCCGCGTTCATCGACCTCGAGCACATGATTTTGCCCGATCAGATCACGATCGGAGGCGCCGTACTCGGCCTCGCGACGGCGTCTTTCCGCGACATGACGTTCCTCGATTCACTGCTCGGTGCGGGCGTTGGGTTCGGCGTCGTGTTTCTGCCGTTTGTCGTGATCTACCCGAAGCTTCGAGGTGGTGCGGGCATGGGCCTCGGCGATGCGAAGCTCTTGATGCTCGCGGGCGCGTGGTTTGGATGGATCGGCGCGATCGTCGTGCTTTGTGCAGGTGCCGTGCAAGGAACGCTCGCGGCCATTGGCACGCTGAGCTTGCAAGGAAAGATCGAAGAGCCCGAAGCTGTGCGCAAGGAACGGGAGGAGCTTCGCGCCGAGCTGGAAAAGCTGTCGCCGGAGGAACGAGCCGAGGTGGAAAAAGAATTGGAGAAGGATCCGCTCATGGAGGAAGCCGGCGAAGGTTTGGGCCAAGCGCGCATGGCATTCGGCCCGTTTTTGGCGCTCGCGACGCTCGAATTTTTATTTTTTGGCCGTCAATTCATCGAGGTGTACGTTTCGTGGATATCCGCGGACTCTTGATGTTGTCCGGAAGCCTCGTGCTTTCGGCGTGCAACAAATCGGCATTGCCGCTGCCGAAAATGGGGGCGAACGAATCGACGACGTCCATCACTGTTCCTTATCCGCCTCCGCCTGCCCGACCTGAAATCGTGCCGCCCAAAGCGGGAGATCGAGTCGTTTGGATCGATGGCGCGTGGATATGGGACAGGCGGCGTTGGGTATGGCAACGCGGAAGGTGGGAGGTTCCTCCGACGGGCGCTCATTATGCGCACGCGAAAATCGTGCAACTGCCCGACGGGACGCTCGGTTGGGTTCCCGGCGGCTGGCAAATGCCGAACCAGCAATCGGCCCCAGCAAAAAACAATTGAATCGATCGACCAATCCGCCCGCATCGGTTAAGCTTCGCGCCTGTGAAAAACGAAACTGACGTAGACTGGGCTGCTGGTTACCTGCGCGCGCACGAGAATGCCAAAGAAGCGACGGACGTAACGCTGGACGTGATCGAAGGATCGATACCGGCGTCCATGCGCGGAGTGCTCTTTCGCAATGGTCCGGGGCGATTCGAATGCGGTGGCGTGCCTTATGGTCACGTATTCGATGGCGATGGATTTTTGGTTCGTTTCGCGTTCGAGCAGAATCGAGTTTTGTATCGAAGCCGTTTCGTGCGCACGAAAGAATTCATCGAAGAAGAGAATGCGGGCCGAATTCTTTATCGAGGTTTTGGCACGAACATTCCCGGCGGCGTGTGGAAAAATGCTTTCGATTTGAAATTCAAAAATGCCGCCAATACGTCCGTCGCGTTCCACTCCAGCAAACTGCTCGCCCTGTGGGAAGGCGGAGTTCCCTACGAAATCGATCCCGCGACGCTCAGCACGATCGGGCCTTGGGACGGCCAGGGAAATCTCGTAAGAAAACGTAATCTCCTGACCCCAATCACCGGAAAACATTACCCCTTTTCGGCGCACCCTCGACGGGACCTCGATCGTGGCGCAATGCTCAATTTCGGCAGCGTCGTCGACCCTCGAGGTGCCAAGCTGATGCAATACGAAATCGATTCCGAAGGGAGGATGTCGGCGCCCAACTTCGTTCAATTGTCAGAGACCGTTTTCCTTCACGATTTCGTGGTAACTCCAACCTATCGAGCCTATTTGCTTTGCAAAACCGTGCTCGACATGAAAACCACGCTGCTTGGGAAAACCACCGTCGAGACGGGTTTGCAATTCACGAACGCGCCCACCATCGTGCTGCTCGTTCCGCGCTCGGGTGGGGATCCCATTCGGCTCGAAATGCCGCCTTGTTTCGTTTTTCATTTCACGAATGCCTTCGAAGACGGAAGGCATGTCGTCATCGACGGCTTCAAGTACCTCGAATATCCGAGATTGCCTGGACCTCGAGACAAGATCGAACGGCGCGATAGGAACATGGGTCCTTTTTTCACGCGATTCATCATCGATCCCGACAAACGGGTCGTGACGGAAGAATCGCTGGGGCAGAACCTGGGCGAGCTTCCTTCGATTCACCCATCCCATCACGGGCGACCATATCGTTTTGCGTGGTCTCCCTCGACGCCCGTCGGTTCGGATCGCACGAATTTCACGGGAATCGCGCGGTTCGACACAACCGCGAAGACGTCGACGTATCGGGAGCTGGATGCTCTGGTCGGCGAAGCGCTTTTCGTTCCGAATCCTGGTGGTTCATCCGAAGACGATGGCTGGGTCACGACGCTGGCGTATGTGCCGGAGGTGCATCGCAGCGATCTATTCATCCTCGATGCCCGGACGCTCGACACTGTTTGTCGACTACGCTTGCCGCATCACGTGCCGCCGGGCTTTCATGGCACGTGGGCACCTGCGGCTGCATCTTCCTAGTAGACATCCGGCGCATTTCGGTGCAGTGGTGCCTGCATGCACCGCTCGATGTCGTGGACTGGAATGGTTGTTTTTGCGCTTTTGGCTGCGGCACCTGGATGCAAGCGCTCGGTCGAGTGCACCAGCGAGGTGACGGCAGGCACGGGCACGTTCAAGGCGACGGCGAAAGGCGAAGGCGAAGAGGGGCCGGTCATGAAGGCTGCGCTTCGTGATGCGTGTCAGAAGATGTGCGTTGGGACCAAGGCGGCCATGATCGACGCCTGCGTGTCGAAATGTGTGGTCGACGTGAGCGCCGCCAAGATTGGTGCGCGCACGTCTTGCAAAAAGTAATTGGTTCGGAGTTTCTCATGATGCTCGCATGGTCATTCTCGGCGCGTACGATCGATGATATCGAACGGCTTTTGCGCGCGCTTGGCAAACATCGTTACGTTCGCGAAGTCGATCATCGGCTTCATTTCACCATCGACCAAACGCTTGCCGATTTGCCGCAATTTGCGCCGCATGCGAGCGTCTTCGAAGAGCGGCGGCGAAAAGAAAAGAACCTCGAGCCAGAGTCGCGGGACCCTTCTTTGTGGCGTTCGGCGAGCCTCGATGAAATCATGGCGGTCTTCCGGGCATTCTGGACACCGGGACCGGACGCCGAGCGGCGCAAGGATCGATTGCGAGAAGCCATTGAAAAGCTTGGTTTGCCGGCGATCGAGCATGAGCCGTTCGATGCATCCGCGGACGAACCTCCGCATCCCGAGCTGATTTTGCTCGATTGGGAGCTTTATCCGGTCGACGAGCTCGATGCGGATCGGCATCGCGGGGCGCTCGAAGCGATGGAAGAAGCGCAAGAGGAAGTGGATGCGTCGGCGCCGGTGTACCAAGAAGGGCCGCTGATTACGGTGCCCGAATTATGCCTTGGTGCACCGAATGGGGTCCTCGAAACGGACTTTTTGGTTTGGTCGGACGGGCCGTACAGCTATTCGGATTATGTGTTTCGAGGCGCGGCGAAGGCGGCAAAGCTGACCGAACCGCCGGTGGGGTACAAGGATTTGGAGGACTAGTCCTACTGACCATCTGCGTTTGCTGTGCTTTGGGCGGCGACTGATTTCTCGGCACTCGCGGTACCCCCCGAACTCGCCCGCTTCGCGGGCTCAAACAGCGGGACCCCCCACGAGCGCCGAGAAATCAATCACCTCCCCAAAGCTACCCTTCATACGATTACGCAGACTCGTCTCAACGCCTCGTCTCGATCGCCGTGCCAAACGGGTTTGTTGGTTTCACCGTCGGCTTTGCGACGTGTTTGTCCGACGCGCCCATTTTCTTGAGCGCTTCTCGGGCTCGTTCGGCCGTCATCGAACGCGGTTTGGCTTTGCCCCACCGATCGATGACGCGTTCGAATGCCCGACGTGCACCGGCTTCGTCACCTTTTCCTTGGAGAGCCATTCCCAGGTAAAACCGTGCTCGAGTGGGAACCAGCGGGGCTTCGAGCGCATTGCCCGGAGCGGCTGCACGCGTCAAAGGCTCGACCGCCTTATCGAATTGCTCGGCAAGTACGTACACCTTCCCCTCGACAAGGTCCGTTCCGAGACGCCCGAATTCAACCTTCGGCTCATGCGTTCGAGGCATCTTTTCCAATGCTTCAATGGCTTCTGCTCGGCTCTCCACCGAAAACCCATAAGCGAGTGACCAATCGAGCCAATCGAGCTCGTCTCGCGGACCATTCGTCGGCTGCTTTCCACGAATCCGGTCGATCCAGGCAATGCGCTCCTTTGCGAACTCCTCCGCAGTCATCCCGCCCGCTCGTATACGGACGGCGAGGAGCATCGCCCAATCGTTGCTGAATTTTTCGAGCTTTGCCTCTTTCCGGGCAAAAAAGTCCGCTGCGATGTCGTCGGCCTTTTTGGGCAGCCCCATTTCGAGGTACGTGAGCGCTAGCTGCGTCGAAGAAACGACATACGACGCGGGATCGTCATCCGCCACGGCACGATTGCGTCGCTCTTCGAGCACCTGCACGGCAGAATCGAAATCACCTTCGAGGATCGCGAGGGCCGCTCGCGTATCGACTTCCGAATGCGCGGGTTCATGGCCTGCCTCGTCAGTCGAATGCTTTGCATTCAATGCAGGCTGCTCGTTCGCGCGAGCCGACGGAATGCCAACGTGCGCAGATGCTGCCGGCGCTTGCTGCGCGTGTATAATGGCCGACCACGGCCGCCATATCAGAATGCCGAGCGCCAGCGCCGCGACGATACCCACGGCAGCCACCCTTGCATATCGCGTCTCGGTCACGCGAGCGAGCGGAGCCGCATCCATCAAGGTTTCCGCCGAATGCGTGACGCCCGCGGATGCGAGCGCTTCGCCGAATTCCATGCATGATGCGAATCGATCTGCGGGTTTTTTCTCGAGCGCCCGTAGAATGGCCGTCTTGATTCCACGCTGCATCGAATCGGACAACGTGGAAAGCTCGAACGGTGCCGGCGCGTCCCTCAATGTCGCCGCTGCAATGGCGCCGAGCGAAGCTCCGGTAAACGGGAGGCGCCCTGTGAGCATTTCATACGCGACGATACCCAGCGCAAAAATATCACTTCGAGCATCGAGCGGTTCACCGCGGAGCTGCTCGGGCGACATGTACGCCGGTGTGCCTGCGAAATTCGATGCCGCGGTGTTTCCGGTGGGCGTCCGCGCCAAACCGAAATCTGCCACCACGGCTTGACCGCCATCGCGAATCATCACATTGTCCGGCTTCAGGTCGCGATGCACGACGCCTTGCGCATGCGCGGCGGCGACGCCTTCGATGATTTGATGCAAAATGACAAGCGCGCGCGTGGGTTCGAGCGGCCCATTGGCGAGGAGCTCACGCAGCGATTTGCCTGCAATGAACTCCATCGTCAAAAAACGCAAATTGCCTTCTTCACCCATGTCGAAAACGCGACATACGTTCGGGTGCGCAATTTTTCGTGCGAGCTTCACTTCACGGCGAAACCTGTCGAGCACGCCGGGATCTCGCACGCGTTCCGGCAAAATGACCTTGAGCGCCACGTCTTCGCCAAGCTCGCGGTCATGCGCGCGAAAAACGGCGCCCATTCCACCATGCCCCAGCTTCGCGACAATCTCGTAACGACCCGCCAAAACATGGCCAGGAAAGAGCCCCACTCCGACCGGAATGACCGTCGCCGGAGCAGGGTTCGTTGGCATGCCGCCAAGATCGTCATCGATGCCCGTCACGACGCCGATCATATCCAACCTGGGATATGCAATCAACCTTGCGCGACACTTCTTGACAAAATCCTGCGCCTGCCGTCTCATTCGCGACCGCCGTGCCGCACCTCATCGTCACAGAACCCGATCGTGAAACGCGAACCGTAACGCTCACCGAAAACTTTCGCGTCGGTCGAAGTCCTCAAAATGACTTGATTTTGGCCGATTCACGCGTATCGCGACAACACGTGCGCTTCGAACATACGGCGCGCGGCTGGGAAATCATCGATCTCGGTTCGTCGCAAGGGTTTTTCGTCAACGGCCAACGAGGCGGCGCTTCGCACGTGCTCGCCGACGGTGATGCGATTCAGATTGGGGGCGTCGTGCTCCGGTTCAGCACGAACGAGCCGGCTGCTGCAGACGTCATCGAACGGCGCGTCGATGCTGCGACGATCGTATCGAGCGGCGCTCCTTTCGTCGACCGACGCATCAAGCTCGTGCACGAAGCCGCCAAGGCCGCCGCATCGATTGGGGACACCGACTTGTTCCTGCGCCAAATGCTCGACGCCGTGCTCGATCTTTTTGGCTGCGAACGTGCGCTCATCGGGCTCGGCGATGATCCGAATGGTCCGGTAAAACGGATTCTCCGATCGCGCGAACCCGCCAAGGCCGATGAAATCGTCGTGAGCCGCTCGCTGCTCGAAGCCATGCTCGCGAAACGCGAAGGCGTCGTCGTAGGAAACGCAAAAGTAGATGCCGCACCAAGAACGGTCCTGCGCCAAAACATTTTATGCGCCATGGGCGTGCCTTTGCAAACGGTCGGTCGCGTCTTCGGATTCATATATGTCGACGATCGCCGGCAGGCCGAACGATTTCGCGCCGAAGACCTCGATTTTCTAATTGCCATCGGATACCTCGTCGGCACGGGTCTCGAAAATGCCGAGCGATATCAACGTGCAGCGGCCCTGGCCGCGGCGCTCGACGACCAAAGCTCCACGGCTGAAATCATTGGCAAAAGCGCGCCCATGGTGGCGCTCAAGGCGCAAATCGTCAAATACGCGGGAGCACCGAATGCTCATGTATTGGTGCGAGGTGAAAGTGGTACGGGCAAAGAATTGGTCGCAAGAGCTTTGCATGCGGCTTCGCCTCGGCACGAAATGCCGTTCGTCACGCTGAATTGCGCTGCGATCCCCGCCAACATGGTCGAAAGCGAGCTATTCGGCTATGACAAGGGTGCCTTCACGGGCGCCATCAAGCCCAAAAAAGGCAAATTCGTCTTGGCCGACAAGGGAACTTTGTTTTTGGACGAAATTGGCGATTTGGACTTGGCTGCGCAAGCGAAATTGCTCCGCGCCATTCAAGAAGGCGAAGTGCAGCCGCTTGGAACCGAACGCGCGGTGCACGTGAATGTGCGTATCGTCGCCGCGACGCACAAGGATTTGCGTGAAGAAATTGCCGAAAAACGTTTTCGCGAAGATCTTTATTATCGATTGGCCGTCGTCGAAATCAACGTGCCGCCACTGCGCGAGCGGCCGGGTGACGTCGAAATCTTGGCCGAAGCGCTATTGAAATTGTCGGCATCGACGATGGGCAAACAGGTGGATGGTTTTTCCAAACCGGCGCTCGAAGCCCTGGCGCGTCACATTTGGCCGGGCAATGTCCGTGAATTGCGCAATGAAGTGGAACGCGCGGCCATCAATGCCGAAGGACGGATCGTCGAGCTTTCCGATTTGAGTCCGCCGCTGCGCTTTCAACGAAAAGGTCAAGACGCTACGCCCGATGTGATCGAACCGCCGAAAGGATTGACGCTTGCTCAGCGGTTCGCGGCGCTCGAACCAATGGAAAAACAGCTCGTCCAAGAGGCCCTTGCCGCTGCAAAAGGCAACGTGAGCGAAGCGGCAAGGTTGCTGGGGGTTTCCCGCATCGTCATCAGGCGAAGGCTCGAGCGGTTTGGGATCGCCGGACAAGAAGACTAGCGCGTCTTTCAGCTATCCTTCTCGCGGTCGCAACGTCGGCATTCTTGGCCATTGGCTGTGGATCGACGGCATCCTATACGGAGACTGAAGCTGACTGGGCAATGGAAGACTTGATGGAATCGGAAGAAATTGCCGAGCCGGGCCTCGAGGCGCAGCTACTGGAGAGCGAAGCGCCGTGGGTCGTCGAGACCAAGCCTGTGGAGACCAACAAGCAGCCGTGAGTATCTGCAACCTGCTCACGGTTTGTAAGGCGGCGCGTATCCGGCAATGCGCACGCGATGCGCATCGAAGAAAGCTCGTAATGCCACAAGACCCGGCATCGACCGGGCCCGATCCTCATCGTATAGATTGTGCAATTCGCGCGGATCGCGCTCCAAGTCGAAGACTTCGACGACCTTCCTACGCGGATCGTCAATGACCTTCAAATCACCCCAATACAGCACGCGACGGAGCCTCCCTTCGGCCAAAATGGGGCGATCGAATTGCACGTCGCGCCCGGCAAGTAGCGGAACCAAACTTTGTCCCAAATAGGTACCGGGCGTCTCGATGCCAAAAATATCGAGAATGGTGGGGCCAAGGTCCACGAGCGTCACGCGCTGTTCGATACGCCGCGGCACGACGCCTGGACCTCGCACGATGAGCGGCACGCGGAGCAATTCCTCATACAGGGTTTTCGTGTGCTTGATCGTGCCGTGCTCGCCGAATGCTTCGCCGTGATCGCTCGAAATGATGAGAAACGCGCGATCGCTGAAACGTTCGTCGAGGAGCTTCACCAATTTGCCGATATATTCGTCCGCGATGCCGATTTCGGCGAGATACCTCTGTCCTGCGGATCCCTTTTTACCCCCGCGGTCATAGGGCGAATGCGGTTCCATCAAGTGTGCATAAAGGAAGAGCGGTTCATCTCCGGCACGTTGCAACCGTTCGAAGAGCGGCGTCATGACTTGCTCGGCGCGCGCGTGCTCGCGACCTTTGACGACGACGGTTTCTTCGGTAAAACCGCGCGCGACGCCGTATTCGTTGGTCAAAAACGTAATGCTGCAAAAGCTCGCGGTCGTGACGTGGTGCTTGCTGAGAATTTCGGGAAAACGAGGCGATGGATCGGATGCCGGATACACGAATTGCAATGGCCCGTCGCCGTGCCTCTTCCACACGAGCTGCGAAAAGTAGCGCCCGGAAAACATGGCGCTGAGCGATACTGCCGTTTGGCTACCGGCCGACGTCGCGCGAGCAAAGTAGGCGCTTTCTTTTTTTAATTTCGCAATCGTGGGGAAATGCTCTTCATTCTTTTCGCGATCGATGGCGTCGGCGCGCGTTGCATCGATGGTAATGATTACAACCACGGGCGCTTTTTTCTCGAGCAGCGCTGGTTTCGTCGGTTTGACGGGAGAAACGGCGTCACGCGTTTGAAAAAAGGGCGAAGAGGCCACATCGGGAGGCAATGCGGCGTCAGAATCGCCCGGCATGGGCCACGTCGTTCGGGCGAAGACCCAAGCCGATAGTGCACCTGGTTCCCGGAATAGCTCGATACGCGCCGACACGGGCGGCGGAACGACGATTCCGGTGACGGCAATTCCGAGCGCAATACCGATGACGGCATTTGCCGTGCGCGGTCGTATTGCCTGCACGCCCATTTCGGCAAACGGTAGCACGGCCATTCCGGCGAGCGTTGCGGATAGCCACGCCAACGCTCCGTGGACGCCAGCATAATCGTCCCGCAGAAAGAAATGGTTTGCAACCATGACAGAAAGCGCGACGAGCAACGCCACGATGCGTAATCGCGGGCGACCTGCCGACCACCATCCCACCAGATGCGCGGCAGGCACCGAGCTTCCCAAGACGACGGCGCCCAAAGCAAACAGCAATTGGTGGTAACGCCCTCCGAATTTCGATAGCGCGATGCGCTCGAGCTCATAACCGACGAGCTCGAGCATGATGAATGCGGTCACGACGGCATAAGCGGCCAAAACGACCGACCGCATGAGCCATCGTTTGCGCGGCGAATACGATGCGCGCTCGACGATTGCAGTGCCCATTCCGATGACGAGCGCTGCTGCGAGGCCCACACCGAGCACGCCTGCGATATCAAAAGCATGATGCTGGACGCGAAGCCAAACGCCACCCGCGGGTCGCCGCAGCAGGGCCGCGATGAAGACGGCATTCGTGAGCGCCACCAGGACAAAACCTAGCCACGTCGCAAACGCTGCTCGTAACCACGGGTGCACGTCGGGCTTCTACCGTGGCAATACGAGGAAGGCAACCCGCAAGAAAGACGGGTCGGTTCGAATGAGCCATTGGCTCGAACGAGCCACCACGCATTGGATCGATGGAGCCAACGGTGACGGGGTTACGCTCCGCAAAGCGTATTGGGTGCTCGTTTTTCGACAGAACAAGGTCCTCATTGGGTTGGCATTGCGGTTGCTTCGATGTCAAGCATGACGACAATCTGCTTGCTGGAGAATCCGCCATGTTCCGCAACGCACGTCTACTTGTTGCCCCCACCATTCTTGCCGCCGCGCTTTGCTGGTCGAATTCGGCGCGCGCGAGCAACGTCCCCATGACTCCTGCTGAAACCGTATTCTTTGGCAACCTTGCGGGGCAGGTCATGTTGAGCCCCGCATATGGATCCCTTATCTACTACGCGCAGCACCCAACGAAGCCCATGCATGGTCAATGGAAGTTCATCAATACCATGTCGTCGCTTGCGATCGGCGGCATTGGAGGTGTGTGCATTTATTTAGGCGTAACGGGAAGTGATCGAACATTGCCGAATTATCTCGGCATCGGTCTGCCCTACGTTGTCTCATCCGCTTTCGTACTCGGTGCAACAGCTTGGCGGAGTGGACATCCGTCCCCCCGGACGTCAGCAATGATTCTTCCGTATGGGTCCTCGACCATGACGAATGGCACGAACGTGGGTGTCATGGCCGTGGGCCAATTTTGATACGCCATGCCAAACACTTTGATCAGGAGACAAGACCATGAACCGCATCGTTCGCATCATTCGCAGCTCCGTCGTCCCGCTCCTCGCATTTCGACTCACGGCGTTTGGATTGCTGGGGTGCGTTCACTTCGATGATGCCGACACGACTGCAATTGCCAATGACGGCGCAGCCGAACACGCTCCGAGGTAGCTCACTTCGGCGGAATCTGCGCCACCTCGAAGAAGTCCCACGCGGGGGTGTGATTGTTGCCTCCAGCGTCTTGCGCCGTCACGTAAACGGCCGGATATTCGCCCGCAAGCGTTTCAGTGCCGCCTTCCACTTTCGTCACGATCGCGGAAATGTACAGTTGCGGTTTGAGACCTGCTGCTTGGCGACGATTGGACGAAAACACGACCCAATAATACTTGAGTCCCTCCCATGTTTCGGCTTTCGGTGCCCACCTGGCCCAGGCATTCGTGAGACCCGGGCTCTTGAGGCCCGTGCACGCGGGCGGATCGTTTGCCCGCAAGCGCTCGGCCAAACCTCCAGCGCCCGGCACGATGAAAAGCTCGGCCGTCGGCTCGTCGTACGAATCGACGGGTTGATCCGTACGATTGAAGGCGAGGAAGGTATCGTCCGGCGAATACACCGGATAGAATTCGCGCAGATTCGGCTCACTGGCGCCCGGAAATGGCTTTGCGTCTCCGCCCATCCGATTGTTGTAGGGCACCGAGTAAATGTCCATCGTTTGATCAGCCCCCGCCGGACCCGCAATGACCCCTTCGCCTCCACCTGGCGACGACACATAAGCGATTTCAGTTCCATCGCGACGCCAAGCGGGCGATGAAACGTTGCGAGGGTCCCCGTTACGCGCCAAAACGCCCCAACCATTGGCATCGGCCGCGTGCAAATCGGTCCACACGAGCTCGTAACGACCGGCATTGATGTTCGGATCGGACAACACCGAAATGGCAACGGCGTCGTTGATTGCATAATGTGCAGGGGAAAGCACGGGAGCCGTTTGCTTGTGGCGGCCGAGCAATGCGAGCGCGCTCGGCGAAATCACTTCGGGCCCCACGGTCCCACCCGTCACGTAGCGCGCGTCGATGGCGCGCGTGCCATTGTCGGCATCTCGGCTGTATATGATGAGTTTTCCATCGGGCGAAGACGTATGACACGAAACGCACGTGGTATTGCCGCCCGTCGACGTGGGACCCGCCATGGGCGGACTGAGCACGGTTTTCGACGTGGTATCGCCAATGGTAAACCCTTGGAAGCTCGTTCCACCGGTAGATGTCCAATACACGACGGAACCGGGCGCCGCGACGGGCGCAATGTGCACGACGCCGCTTGCCCCGAGGAGCGGTGGCGTCGTGAGCACGTCCCCATCGACGCGTGCGCCGCGCAGCGTGATTTTGACATCGCGACCCGCGCTATGGTCGGCGAGCCCCTTCCACATTCCCAAATCCATCGTGAACGTGGGGTTCGCAGTGTACACGACGAGCGGATTGATTTGATTGTCCACTTCGAGTCGCAATTCGAACACGTTGAGCTCGGGCGCCGACGTCCATTCGAAAAAGAGCGGCGTCCAATTGCGTGGAACCATTGCATCGATCGGCGGCTCGGACAAACACGGGCCGCCTGTATCCATGCCTGGGGTCGTGTCGAAGAGCGAGCCAACGGTCGGCGACAGGCCGTCCAAAATGACCGGGGTCATCGGAAAATCAGCAAATGGCCCCGTGCCCGGATCGATGAACCCGCCTCCATCACCTCCTCCGCCCGTATTCGATCCACCGTCACCACCCGTGCCTCCGGTGCCCCCCGCACCGCTCGATGTGCCTTTGGTACCGGTCGACCCGGTGGTGGAAGAACACGATGCGCCCGATAACGCAGCGCCTATGGATACGGCGGCGATGAGGCCCAACGTGAGTGAATGCAGCGGCAGCTTGCGACGCGTCATGGCTGGCTCCTTCCGAAAGTAAGCGACACGGAGATGGAACCGCATCCACGGCGCAAAATCAAATCTTTTCGAACACGAACGATTCGACCAGCCACTTGGGGGCACCCATTCATTCCTCTTCGTAGCGCAATTGGCTGCTCGCCAACGAGAAGACCATCCCATTTTCGAGTTTCAATCGGTCGACTCGCTGGCCATTGTATTCCGGCGCGTTCGTCGAACCCAAGTCAATGAGCCAAAACGCCCCGTCCAAAAATTCAATGGCCGCAGCTTGACGGCTCACGCCGGCATCGGGCAACGTCAAATCGATCCCCGATTGCGATCGACCCATGATGAATCGCGGCCGATCGATGGAAACGCGCACCCCGGCCCTCGGCCCGGCCAGCACGTGCAAAAACGCGTTTGGCATGGACACATGCTCGCGCGCTTTGGCGAATAGCATTTTGCTCGATGGAGAAAACTCTGGCGAATCGCCTCGCGCCCGTGACCCAGCCGAGTTGAATTCGCCATAACTCATCGCAGCTTTCTTGTACCTTTCGTATTCGCTCTTTTGCAGGCGTTTCTGCATGATGGTGAGGTCGTCCTGGAGCGCCTCCCATGCATCGTCGAGCGCCCCGGGTTCACCCTTGACAAACCCCGGCGTTTCTTCGATGAGCTGCTGTGCGTCACGAAGAACCTGCTCGGCTTCGCCATAACTTCCGCGCTCCCCGAGCGCCCGCGCCTGCGCTCGTTTTTCGCTCGCGCGGGCGAGCGTCACGGCTGCATGCACTGCGGGATCGGTCGCATTCGATGCCACCAGCGTCACATGCGTATCCGCATGCACGACCGTTTCGAATGTCAATGAACTGCCTGCCACATGCCCCGCAAGCTTGCACGAGAGCGTGCGCAAGAGCGTCGATTCTCGTGGGGCTCGCAAACGCAATTCGACGACGAAACAAAGTTCATCTCCGCCGAGCAAATCCGGCAAACTCAGCTTGAGCCCTCCGGCGCCGAACGACGTGGGCGGCGCATCGAGCACGCGGACGATTTCGACATGGTTCGAAGGCGTCAAAACGAGCGCATTTCGTTCGGCGACCATGTCGAGCTGTGCGCCGAGCGCACGAATGAAGCTCGACTCCGACATTTTTGGATCGATGACGAATTGGTATCGACCTCCGCCGCCCTCGGCAATCGCCGAAAGCACCGCGTCGTTATGGTGCGCGCCAAAACCCAGCGTCGATATGCCAATGTCACGCGCTTTCAAGAGCCGCGCTGCACGTCCCAATTCATCGGGCGTCGTCGCACCCACATTCGGCGCTCCGTCCGACATGAGCACCACGATTTGCCGCTCCCCCAATTGCCTTTGCGGAAATAGCAGCGCAGCCTGCGCAAGTCCTCCGGCAATGTTCGTACGATTTTTTATTTTAATGGTATCTATCTTTCGAATCAATTCGCGGCGCCGTTGTCCGAGGCTTTCGAGCGGCGCTACGATGTCCGCCCCATCGCTGAACGTCACGATCCCGAGCTGGTCCCGATCGTCCAATATTTCTGCGAGACGCTTGGCGGAATGCAGCACCTGCGCGATCGGCTCACCATGCATCGATCCCGATATGTCGAGCACGAGAACCGCGAGCACGACGGGCCTATTTTGGGCGAGCGGCGCCGTCGCCGCTCGCACTTTGGCCACCGCATACGTCGTGAGCTCCGACCCAGGCTCGACGGCGGGATGAAGGAGCGAAATGGTCAGCGTGAGGGGTGAAGGGGCATCAGCGGCGCTGCCCTGATAGGGCTGGTGGGCACGATACGGATCGGGCATTTGTGAAAGATATACCGAAACGGCCCGCCCGAGCAATCGCAAAGATGATGCTACTTCACAGCCATATTCGTTTTTGCGCTTCGGGAGGCTTGATTTCTCGGCACATGCGGCACCCCGAACTCGCCGCCTCCGGCGGCTCAGACAACGGGGCCCCCGCCGCAGCGCCGAGAAATCAAGCCTCCCAAAGCTTCACGTTGTTCAATTTGGCGGGAGGTGCAATGGTTTACGCATGAGCGTGTACAGCACCGACAGGTCGTTGGCGAGATCCATTCCAGGCTCGCCGTCCTCCGGCTGGTCCCACCCGAGTGCTTTTGCCATGATACGCACGGCATCCGTGTCGTCATTGTCGAATTCGAGCACCTCGAATCCGGCTGCTTCGATCTGCGTTTTGCTAAACGGCGATCGACCATCCGACCAAGGAAGGAATGGTTTGTCCGGAGGGGTCAATGCGGGGCAAATGTTATAGATCAGAAAAAAACCGCCCGGTTCGAGGGCATCGTAGAATGCATGCAAAACCTCGTCATCGGTGGCGCCGAGGTTGATGAGCATTTTCGGATTTTCAACGGGCCTATCCGGATGAATGTAACCTTTTTTGAGGACATTTTTGGTCATGATCAATTTGTATCCATTGCCCACGGCAGATACGGTCGCAGCGTCGGCGGGAAATCGGCCATCGACGAGACGAATGCTGCCCGTTTCGCCCTTGGGACCTTGGACTTCACCCTGATCCCCGGGAAACGAATAAAGCACGGGCAAGAGCGGCCACACATCGACGCCCGTGGCATGGATACCCATGGTGGCCAAGAGTCGCAAATGGCCCACGTAGCCATATCCAAAATCGAGCACTTTCGATCCGGCCGATAATTCCAGCCCGCGCGAATATAGAATGTCGAGCGGCCTCGAATACGATAGAGGTGAACCAAAATTCGTATTGTAATACTTGTCTTCGTCGACGTCGTAAGGTCTGAGCGTCGCGCGCACGTCGGGCGATTGCGCGAGGGCTTCGGCTTCGGTATAATATTTTGATTTATCGGCTGCGACAAACAGTTTTCGAGGGGCTATTCGGGGCAAAAGGGGCGCGCGCTGTAAAAACTGCTTTGCCCCTTCTGATTTCACGAGCCTTTCGAGACGTTTGGCGTCGTTGACGATCCTTTCGACGCCTCTCGAGCTCCACGGATCGACATTGGCCGTCGCCACTTTTGCAGGTGCGATAGGCCCGGCCTTCGGTACGTCGGCGCATCCAGCCGCGGCCAAGAAGAATGCTGCAACCGCCCAATGTCGAGCAACCATGATGCGATGCTACACGGCGACGCGCATACGAGCAAGCAAGTGCTTGCGTGGAAGCGTTCTTTCGTGTTATGGTGTGCGAATGATCGTGATCGTATCCGGGGCTGCTGGTGCGCTGGGGTCGGCGCTCGTGTCGCATTTCATCGCCGGGGGCGCGAAAGTTGCTGCAGTGGACACGCCTCGAGCATCCGCGCGTCTCAGCGCGCTCGCGGACCAATGCGGCAGCGCGTGTTTGCCCGTGCCGCTCGATGTGCTCGATTCGAACGCCTGGCAAGAGGCATTGTCGAACATCGAAACGAAGCTCGGGGCCCCCGACGGTGCAGCTCTATTGGCGGGTGGGTTCATTTGGACGGGGCCGATGCATGCGGCGAGCGACGACGGGTGGGACGCAATGATGGACATCAATGCGGCGACGGTGCATGCGTCGCTGCGCGCAATCTTGCCGGGCATGGTCGCGCGCCGCAAAGGGAGCATCATCGTGGCGGGTTCGCGAGCTGCGGTGCATCCGTCGACGGGCGCGGGAATGGCGTCTTATACGGCATCAAAGGCGGCCGTCACGGCGCTCGTGCAAGCCGTCGCAGCGGAAGTATTGGAACATGGCGTGCGTATCAATGCGGTCTTGCCGAGCATCATCGATACGCCGCGCAATCGTTCGGACATGCCGAATGCCGATTTTTCGAAATGGGTCACGCCCGAATCGCTCGCGGGCGTCATTTCGTTTCTATTGTCGGACGCGGGCCGAGACATCTCGGGAGCGCTCGTGCCGGTGTACGGTCGAGTTTAATCCTACCCCGCTCCCCCCACAATCGGAAACATCTCCACAATCGGCGCGCGCGCCTTGCTCGCCGCTGCCATGATCTCTTTCGTCGTCGCCTCCTCCGGCAACGTCACGCTCATGCGCAGCGGCCCGCCTTTCACCACCGCACCACGCGCTTCCAATTCGTCCCGAAATGCCCCCGCATTCTTCCGAATCGTCACGCCATACACCCGCACGCTCGCGAATAATTCCTCCGGCGTCGCCTCCATCACGAGACCCCCGCTCGCAAATACCAATACGTCCGTCGCCCCCAGCGCCAAATTCCCCTCGGGCGTGCCCGGATCCATCTTTCGCACGGAAAAAATCGCTTTGCGACCCTCTGTCACGCGCATGATCGCATTCATCACGAACGCCGCCGGCCCTGCTTCGAGCCCCGCGAGCGGCAATTCCACAATGATCACCTCGGGATCCGCACTCGACGCGTGCGCCAGCGATAGCACCCGACGCCCCGGAACGTCCAGCGTGCTCACATCCCGTTTGTATGCCCCCGCCAAACCCACTCGCTCGAGCGCGCTCATGGCAAGCGCCCGCGCATGACCACGCGATTCGCCCGCAAGCCGAGCGCTCCATGTCACGTAGTCGAGCACCGACATTTTTGCAGGCAATGGTACGTCCACAGGCGCCGTGCCCACGATATCAAAATGCTCGCGCTTTCCAACATCGCGACCCGAAACGAAGAGCGACCCCGCTACGACCGACGCTTCGCCCGGCATGTCGTCCTCCGACACCGCCCGAGACCGCGATCGCAATGGGACGCCCGTCAATGCCGCAAAGAGCACCTCCGTATCGCCCGCGCATAACACGCGGTCACCGCGCGTTCGCACGGTGAGCTTTTCCATTGCGACCACATCGTCGACCGCGATGCGCGCTTCCTCCGCATGCAATACGGATGCAGAAACGTCGGCGCTCACGGCCCGTCGTCTTCCACGACGGCCGTCTGACCGCCAAAAGACACGTCACCCACCCAATCGAGCCGCGCGAGTGGCT
The DNA here is from genome assembly GCA_016715885.1 of Polyangiaceae bacterium. Taxonomy (NCBI): domain Bacteria; kingdom Pseudomonadati; phylum Myxococcota; order Polyangiales; family Polyangiaceae; species Polyangiaceae bacterium. Next base: position 644,079 of record JADJXL010000015.1, on the reverse strand, counting down.
TCGTCCCATCGAATACCATCATCGGCGCCAATCCCCGCGCCAAGTCCATCAGCGCCGGCGGAATCAGCACGCTCGCCATGGGAGCCTGAGGCGCCGCCGCTATGCCCGCAAGCTTCGCCAGCGATGCAAGCAGACTATCGTCATCCTCGGGCAATTCCACAATCGGCGTGTCCGGTGCAAGTTCCGCCCGCTTTCGCGCTTCCTCGAGCGCTTCGCGTAGCCCACCCAAATGGTCCACGAGCTTCCGGTCCTTCGCTTGCGCACCCGTCCACACGCGCCCTCGCGCAACCGCATCGATGTCCTCGGGCTTCATTCGACGGCCCTCGGCCACTCGCGCAATGAACAAATCGTAAAACTGTTTTACCTTGACGCCAAGCTCCTGGCGTTCATCGTCCGTGAACGGCCTATAAAAACTCTCCGCATCCGCTTTGGGAGCCGTCCGGAATTGTTCCAAGCCCACGCCGAGCTTCCCGAGCAATCCGACGACATCCACTTTTCCGTAGAAAATACCAATGGAGCCCGTGATCGTCGCGCGATTGGCATAAATGGGACCTCCCACGACCGATGCGTAATATCCACCGCTCGCCGCCGCCGTACCCATCGACACGATGAGCGGTTTTTTCTTCGCCGTCAGCATCGCTTCGCGCAAAATGACGTCCGCCGCGAGCGACGATCCACCACCCGTTTCGATACGAAATACCACAGCCTTGATCGTCGAATCTTCACGCGCCTTCTTCAGCGCATTCGCGACCGTGTACGACCCCGCCAGACGAATGCCGACGAATGGAATCGTTTGGCTCTCGCCATCGACCATGTCGCCCGACAAATACACGATGGCCACTTTCGACGGCGATCCCCAATACGTGGGCGCTTCGGAAATAGGTTTGTCCTCGACCATCTTGATGGGACTGCCAATCACCTCTTCGGTGACTCGGTCCATTTCGTCGCCATATGCGAGCACATCGACGAGGTTCGCCGCTCGCGCTTCCGACGCAATGAATGGTCCCTTTTCTACCGACTTCCGCAATACCGAAAGAGGAATGCGCCGACCGCCCCCGACGTCGCTCATGAAAATGCCTTCGAGCTCCGCCAAGAGCTGACGATGATCTTCCCGGCCAATTTCACTGGAATCCTTCCGCGTGTATTGCTCGGCCGCCAGCTTGTGTTCGGCAATGCGCACGAAATCGCTGCGCACACCCAGTTTCTCCAACACACCACCGTAATACATGTATTGCGACGACAAACCCGCGAACCGCAGCCCTCCAGCCGGATTCATCGCAATACGATCGGCCTGCGAACACACGTACAGCGACTTCCCACCCGCATCCTCCAAATGGCAAATCACCTTTTTGCCATGCGCCTTGAGCCTGCGAATCGCATCGCCCACCTCTTCCGCATGCGCGAGCGACGACGCGGGTTCAGCACGCAAATCCAATACGACTCCCGCGATTTCCGGGTCCTCCGCCAACTTCCAGAGGCGCGTCAGCAATTTCGTGTGTTTCCGGACGCCAGGAACCCCATTGATACGAATTTTCGCCACGCGCTTGGGCAATCGCACGCCAGGATCGCGGAACGTGCGCAGCGCCGCGGTCGCATAAAGACCACCATCTCCATTGCCAACGATCGCACCCGCGCCCGCTTGAAGATACGCCACGTTGACATCGAGACCCACCATGCCAGTGACGTTCGGCGAATTGTTGAAATCGCTCACCGATACTTCACCTCGGAATCGCCCGAAGCGCGGAATGTCGAATCCCAACGTGCCACGCGCGATCATTTCCCCCGTTCGCTCGCGAATCGATGCCTCGGCACCAAGCTCGATCGTGCGCTTTCCCTTGTACGGCCGAAGCGCGACGCCGGCATCGTACGTGCGCCCCGACGCATTCGTCCAGTCACGCGCAATCGCCGACATTGACAAAAATGAAAATGGACGATACGTGAAGGCGCTCGTCACGCCAAACGCACCATCGAATTCATTTCGACTGGAAAATGACCACGCGATGGTCGTCCCAAACGAGCTTTTGTCGCCGAGCTTCGTCGCCAATCCCCACCGTAACCACCTTTGCGATGCGTCGAAGCCCGCCGGTGTCGTCACGTCGACCCAATCGAGGCGCAGGCCCGTCGCAAGTCCCAATACGGAAAAACCCGCATCGACCGCATGGCCGCCGGTATACCCCGTGCTTCGGGGATACACGAACGTCCAGCGCAATTCGCCTCCGGGCAAGAATGCTAGATTCGCGGGGTTGTATGCAATCGTCGATGCATCGTCACCTCCCGCAATCGCGCGTCCGGGTGCATTCACATAAGGCTGCGCTTCGGCCGTGGCTGCATCGAAACACAAAACGCCAGCCGCAAAACACCCCATCGCCAAGTATTTGGATTTTCTCATAATGTCGACAGCGTCCGTAAAGTTTCTGCTTCAGCATCGTACGTCTTGCGTACTTCATTCAGGGCCATGCGCTCGATGATGCGCGACATCATACCCGCCTTGACCTCGAAATCCCCAATCACACGGCGCAGCGTTCGCCCATCGGGCACAGGCTCGAGCCGATAAGTCCCGGAAGACCACAAGTAACGACGATATCGCTCCCGCGGCGCCACCGACCAGCTCGATGCGTGATCCGAAAGCCGATACACGCTCGTCTCCTCCCAGCTCATCGCTTCACGCGCGACATCGTGAGCACGAAAAATCGGCAGCGGCGCCGTCGCTTGAAATCGCAAGACACGCCGGAAAGTCCCGCGTTCGATCACGTGCTCCACCGTCTCGATCGATTCGATGAGCGGCGAAAGCACCTTCGCCATGAGCACGCCGAGGTCTGGAGAAAGTAGGGCGAGCTCGACGGCATCGAGCGGTGCGTCGAATTCATGCGTGATTTCGAAGCGCAATCCAGACCTCCGCAAGAGCAAGCACTAACCGAAAAGTCCCCGAGCACGCGCAATCGCTTCAATCTCGCCTCGGCGATGTTCGAGCTCGGCCACGTCCTTGACCGGTAAAAACCGAGCCGCAACGCCATCGCGCGGCACCCGCAACATCACCGGCTCGAGCGCCGTCGTGATCTCGTTGACGATGCGCTCGAACTGCACGGCCTTTTGTGCACCAACTTTTTTCTCGACCTCGACGTACGTCCACTTCATGTCGAGCTTCGCTAGGTCAGTCGCTCGCACGAGGAACGTGTTCGTGCTGAATACGGGCATCGTCGCCGGATCGAAACCAACCGGCAGTCGCACTTCTTCGGCGATGATCCGCCGCCCATTCCAGCGCACCGGACCTCCACCTTTGTCCGTTCCAACCTTGTTCACGACTTCCACCGTGAGCGGCCCGCCGTGTGCCAGGTGAAACCCGAGCACCGCCGGATCGATGGTCGCTCCAAGATTGTCGAGGTTGGCAATCCAAACCGTCTTGCCTCCTCTCGCAAGGAACCTGTCGAGCAGCCCGCTTGCCCGCAGCGCGTCCGGCAAGTCGCCGTGCCCCGTCGCATACACGCTCGGCTCTCCATGCTCGTCACGAAACAACGTGCCTTCGTGCGTGAGCCGGAGCGACACGAACTGTTCGAATGTCGCGACATCGCCTGCGTGACCTCGAGCTGCGAGGGCTTCGCGAATGGGACCATCGGTCGCTTCGCTCGTCATGAGCCAGAGAGGCGGGTGGGCGCCGAGCTTTCGCTGAATCGCGTCCATCTCGAGGAGGCGCATGTCGAGAAACGTCTTGCCTGGAAGCGCTTCGACGAGCGCTTTGACGACGCCGCCCATACGCGTGGCCATGCCGCCTGCGAGCACGCAGAGCGCGACTTCGCCGCGTGCGAGTGCCTCGCGACCAAGCGCTTCGTTGCGAGCATGGTCGGGCGAACCGGGCGCAGGCAAATCGACGACGTCTTCGGGTCGAGGAGGTTCGACGACACCTGGAAGACGATTGCGTGCATCGCGATCACGACCGATCGATGCAGCCCACTCGGCGAGGCGATTCGGATCGAAAGCGCGTGCTGCGAGCCTCGTGACGAGCGGCTTCGGCAGATTGGCTAGATCTTGGTCGAGTGTCACTTGATTCGTGAAAGCACGCCCATGCCTTCGCGGCAACACATTCCCACTGGGGAACATGGCAAGCGCGGAGTGAATCTCGAGGCTCATGCGCATCGTCCGCTTGCACGTGTTCAAGGGAGACATGCGTGGCACGTCCAAGGGGTTCAGCCGTGAAGGACCATCGCCCAAACGTCGTAGAGAGCGTGTGTCCATACGGCAGGTGCGAAACCACGGAATACGAAAATGGCGGTGAGCGCGAGGCCGCAGACGGCACGGAAGACGAACGACTGGACGTCGAAGGCATCTCCGAGCGCGCCGACGTAGTGCCAAGCGGAAAAAGCGACCGCTGCGACGACGGCCCACGCGGCCGTGAGCACGATGCGCCGCATGCCAGGCCCGAACATCGCCTTGAGCAAGAGGGCTCCGAGCCCGAATAACCCCACGCGAAATGCGATCTCTTCGTAAAACCCGGCGCCCATCGACATGACGACACCGGAGAAGACGCTGCGCGTTTGGATGTTCGGTCCAAGCGTCAACGATCCGACGACGTACGACGCGGCAAACCTCATGAGGATGGCGTAGAGCGTGCCTTCGAGTGCGATCAGGACAAACCGTTTTCCCTCGAGCGCTCGCTTCTGTCCGGTGGCTGCGAGGACGACGACGAACGCGACGCCCACGGCGAGCGTGAGGCCCGTGTACGTGAGCAAGCTGTGCTCGGCGAGCGCCGTGAGCTCGGCCGTGACGGGATCGGCGGCGTTACGCACCGGGAGGAAAACGACGCCGAGGTGATAGAGGAGAAAGATGGGGAGGGTGAGGCCGAGATCGGTCCAGGCATCGCTCTTTTCCGGCACCGGAGTGGCCGGATTGGCAGCGTCTGCAGGCGCCGTAGCCATCAGGAAGGCCTCAAGCGGTACACGATGAACACGACTTCGATGATCCAGATGACGATGTTCATCATGAAGGGCACGTCACGCAGGATTTCCTGCGTGGGGCTCTCCGATTTGGGACGGCTCACGACGAGCTGCAAGAAGCGGATGACGCCGAAGAGAGGATGGATCGTCGTGGCCCAGAGATATGGGTTTTGGAAAAACCTTTGCGTGGCGTGATCGAGCGTGTAGGCGAAGTACGTGACGATCGTGGCGATGCCCGTGGCCGCGAGCGCGAATGTGAGCACGCGAGGGGAGTAGGCTTCGAGCGCTGCGCGTTGTTTGCTCGCGTTGGCCCCGGCAAGCTCGTGCCGGCGTTTTCCGAAGCCGAGGAACAGCGCCAAAAGGGCCGTGCACGCGACCATGTAGCCAGAGATGGGCGTGCCCGTGGCAAACCCTCCGGCCAGCACGCGAAGAACGAAACCCAGCGCGATACAGCCGACATCGAGGTAGGCGATCTTTTTGAGGCCAAACGAATAGGCGATGTTGAGAACGAAATAGCCTGCGGTGACGGCGATGAACTTTGGAGGTCCAAGCATCGCTCCGCCGAACGCGACGATGAGCAGCGCGACGAGCATGGCTTTGGCCAAAGGCACGGGCACCTGTCCGCTCGCGATCGGACGATGGCGTTTGACCGGATGAACCTTGTCCGCCTTTTCGTCGACGATGTCGTTCAGCGTGTAGATCGCGCCGGCCACCAAGCAAAAAACACCGAAGGCACCGATCGCGCTCTTGATGATCGACGGGTGGGTGAGGTGCTTGGCGAAGACGACGGGTGCCAGAACGAAAGCGTTCTTCACCCATTGGTGCGGCCGAATGGTGCGCACCATTCCGCGAATGCGCCAAAAGACGCTTCCCTCACGCGCGGGGGGCAAGAGGGGTGCGGGTTCGGATGCAGGCGTTTGGCTGGAAGAGGGGCTCTCTGCGCCATCCGTGTTTTCGGCGACTTGCATCGCGTTTGCTGCATCGACTCGGCCTGGTGACGTAACGATTTGCTCCACTTCGTTGCTCGAAGAAGGGGTCCGTGTCGGACCGGATTCGGCCACGACGGCGGAGCATACATGCGGCCCTCGGAGTGGGCCATTTCTGAGCGTCTCTTCGTCGGCCGCCCATGCTGCGTGCTGCCTCGATCGCCGCAAGAAACAGCGAGACAGGATAATTTTCGATGTTGACCGCGGCTTCTGCGTTGCCCGTGCTAGCATCGTCCGCGATGACGTCGGCGCTCTCGATCGCGCGGGAGTCAACGCCTGTGCTCCAGGAGCTCCGCTCCTCGGTCGAATCTGCTCTCGAAGGAAAGCCCGATGCGGTGGAGCTTGCGCTCATCGCTCTTCTGGGCCGAGGGCATGTGCTCATCGAGGACGTTCCTGGTGTAGGGAAAACGACACTCGCGCGCGCACTGTCCAAGGCCGTCGGAGGTGAGCTCCGGCGGGTGCAGTTCACGAGCGATCTGCTCCCGAGCGACGTGCTGGGCGTGAGTGTGTACGACCAGCGGTCGGGGCAGTTTCAGTTCCGTCAGGGCCCGATTTTCGCCAACGTGCTGCTCGCCGACGAGATCAACCGCGCAAGTCCTCGCACGCAGTCCGCGCTGCTCGAAGCGATGAACGAAGGTCAGGTGTCGATCGACGGCGTGACGTCGAACCTGCCCGAGCCATTTTTCGTGCTTGCGACGCAGAATCCGCAAGATTTCGCGGGCACATTTCCGCTCCCCGAATCGCAACTCGATCGCTTCATGGTGCGCATTCGCCTCGGGTATCCGCCGGCGCACGTGGAGATGCGGCTGTTTGCCCAAGGCGGCGATGGCGATCGCATCCGCGGCGTGAAACAGGTGCTCGATCCGGAGCAACTGCTCGCACTTCAGCGCGAAGTCGACAAGATCGAGCTCGACACGTCGCTCGCTACGTACTTGCAGGCGGTGCTTGCCGCGACGCGTGCGAGCCCGACGTTGTCGCTCGGTGCGTCGCCGCGGGCCGGCATGAACCTCGCTCGCGCAGCGCGAAGTCGCGCAATGTTGCACGGACGAACCTACTGCATTGCCGATGACATCCACGATCTCACGGTGCCTGTTTTGGCCCACCGCATTCGCCTCGCAGCGCACGCCGAGGGGTACATGCCGAGCCGTGACGAGTGTGAGAACGCAGTGCGAGACATCGTTGCGCGGGTGCCGGTCCCGCTGTGAAATGAGGCGTGCATGGCAGCGGACCGGATGCAGGTCGAAGCGGTCGCTGGGCGAACTGGCACTCCCGTACGACGCGTAGCGCCACCTCGTCACGAGCCGCCCGCTGCGCAGCCTCCCAAAGAAGACCCGACCGCGCCAAAGCGTCCGTGGCTCCATCGTTTCGTGCGCTCGCTGTTCACGTGGAAAGCGCCACGCAAATTAAAGTTCACGCGTGAAGGAAAATATTACGTCGGCATAACATTGGGCGTCGGGTTTGCCGCGATAAACACCGGCAACAACCTGCTCTACTTGCTGCTCGGCATGCTGGTGTCGCTCATGCTGGTGTCGGGCGTGATGAGCGAGCTGTCGCTGCGCGATCTGACGGTGACGAGACGCCTGCCGACGCGTGCGCAAGTGGGCCGGGCGCACCTTGTGGAGATCGAGGTCTACAACCACAAGAAACGCGTTCCGTCGTACGCGATCGAGGTGGAGGACTTGCGTGCGGGACAACCCGCGGACAAACGCTGCTTCTTCCTCAAGATCAGCCCTTCCAGTGCGCAGGTCGCCGCGTACAGACGCACGCCCGCAAGGCGTGGGCGCGACAGGCACACGGGCTTTCGCATCGCGACACGTTTCCCGTTCGGCCTGTTCGAAAAATCGCGCGAAGTAAGCTCCGACGGTGAGCTCGTGATTTATCCGGCAGTCGATCCCGTTCGGCTGCCCCCGGAAGAACGTGGACGCATGGTCGGTGGCGTCGGCACGTCGGGACGTGGTTCGAGCGATGAAACGTACTGCCTTCGTCCGATGCGCGACGGAGACGATCCGCGCGACATTTACTGGCGCAAGAGCGCGGTCCTCGGACAAACCGTCCTGCGTGAACGAGCGCGCGAGACGCGCCCCGACACGCGGCTCGTCGTCAACAACATCCGTCCCAAGGACACCGACGATCAGTTTTCCGCTCGCTTCGAGAAGCACATTCGCGAGATCGCATCGCGCGCCGTCGCGCACATCAAACGCGGCGACGGCGTCATCGTGCGCACGACGGTCGGCGAGGAGAGCCGCGGCGATCGCAACATCGGAGCCGACCGCATCCTGCGATTTCTCGCGCTGCTCGATGCCGTGGACGAAGCGAGTTTGCCCGAGCGCCAAAAGGGGTCATCAGCCAGGAAAAACTCCGAGCTTGCGGGAGGATCGACATGAGGTTCGGGCTCGTGCATCGCATCATGACCGATGCGCTCGCGGTGCTCGGTATCCTCGCGCTGCTCGCGAGCGGTCAATTTGGCACGTGGGTGAGCGGCTCGCTGATCGTGGGGCTCATCGTCGCGCTCAGCGTCCGTGACGTTTGGGAACGTTATCCCGCGTTGAAGCACTTCGACGCCATCACGCTGATCGGCGTGCTTGCGCTGCAAATCGGCCGCTTGATGTTCGACCCGAATGCCAACGTGCTCGACGTCGTCATCGAATTTGCGGCTGCGCTGCAGATCATCCGCCTCGCCACACGCAAAGGCGCGGCGCATGACCAGCAAGTCATCGTTCTTGCGCTTTTGCACCTGATCTCGGGCACGGTGCTCGGCGGCGGGCTTGGCTACGGCCTGTGCTTCCTCGGCATCCTCATCGTCGCTCCAGGGGCGCTCGTGCTCAGTCACCTGCGCCGCGAAGTCGAAGGCAACTATCGTCAAGGCGCGCGCGATCGCACGGGTTTGCCCGTGGACGTTCCGCGCATCCTGCGTTCGCGTCGCGTCGTCGGACGAACGTTTCTCGGCGTGACCTGCCTGCTTTCGATCCCGATCGTCATCTTCACCGCGCTGCTCTTCATCCTGTTCCCACGCGTCGGTTTGTCCCTCCTGCTTCTCAACCGTCCGCATGCGGGGCGTTTCGTTGGTTTTTCCGGACGCGTGGACCTCGGTGAAGTCGGCGTTTTGCGCAGCGATCCGACGCTCGTCATGCGCATCGAAATGCCGAACCAGGGCGAAAAGCCGCCGGATCGGATTCCGCTGCATCTGCGCGGCACGGCGCTCGACCACTACGACGGACGCACGTGGACCCAGAGCGAGAGCTGGAAACGAGCAGCCGAAACGGAAGCGTTCATCATCCCGCTCGATGATCGATGGCCCGATTCGCAGCTCGATCCCATCATGCGAATCGATCTCGATCCCATCGATCCGCCCGTACTTTTCATGCCGCCGACGGCCACGGGTTTGCGCATCAAGCCGCGCGTGACGGTCGCGCCCGAACCGCAAGCGAACACGTTCCGAGGGCCCGAAGGCGAGCATCGTTATCAGCCGCTCGATGATCGCGGCATCAAGTATGAAGTGTTTCTCTCGCGCAAGAACGCTCCAACGTTCCGGCGCCTCCCGAGCGCCGACAGGTGGCGTTACCTCGTTCTGCCGAAGAACATGTCCGAGCGGATTCGCCAGCTTGCGACGACGTGGGCGAAAGATTCGAGAACGCAGCTCGAAAAAGCGCAAGCGATCGAGAGTCATTTGCGCAAGGAGTACAAGTACGACCTCGCTTCACCGTCCGGAAAAGATCCCAACCCGCTCGATCACTTCCTCTTCGAGTCCAAGCGTGGTCACTGCGAGTTTTACTCGACCGCCATGGCGATCATGCTGCGCACGCTCGATGTGCCGACGCGCAACGTGACGGGGTTCGTCGGAGGCACGTACAACCGCTTCGGAAAGTTTTACGCCGTGCGACAAGGTGATGCGCACTCGTGGGTCGAGGCGTACGTCGATGGCTACGGATGGCTCACGTTCGATCCGACGCCGCCTGCCGATGCTGCACCGAAGAGCGAAATCGTGGGCATGTGGGCGTATCTGCGCGACCTCATCGAAGCCACGAGCCAACGCTGGGATCGCCACGTCGTCAGTTACGACCTGAGTCAGCAGCTCAGCTTGTTCAACACGTTCAGAAAGTACCGACGTGGCGAACGCGGCACGGGCAACACGGGCGGCTCGCGCAATCGCCGAGCGTTCATCTTCCTGGCCGTCGCCGCTGTGGCCATCGGCGGCGCCATCTTCTATTTCCGCCGCAAGAAGCTGCACGCGATGGCCGCGATCAAACCGGGTGACGTTCGTTCACCCAGCGCCATCCTCGCGACCGCCCTCTACGAGTCGCTCGATGTCGCCATGGGTGTGCGCGGCATCGGCCGATCCCCAGGCACTCCACCGCTCAAACACGCCGAGACGCTCGCGTCGATGTCGCATCCGCTCGCGACCGAGATACGCGACCTGACGAACATCTACATCGAGTCGCGATTCGGCGGGCGCACACTTGGCGACGACGACAAGAAGAGCTTCGAACGACGCGTGCGAGCGCTGCGTTATCCGAGCTCGCAGAACGCGAGCTGAGCGCTACCAGTTTGCATCCAGGCCAGGATTTGCACGCTCGCTTCGCGCGCGTGGGACGCGCGCTGCGCGAGGCTGGTTCACGATGGGGGGGCCGAGGCTCGCCTCCCGGTGCTTTTGCTGCGCAAAAGCACGGCGAGGCTCGGCCCCCCCATACCCCCCGATTTGACCTCGTTCCAAACATCAACGCGCCGCGCTCGTCCCAGGCCTTCGTGGCGACCGCACGTTCGCGGAGATCTGCATCGCTTTCGCCAAGAACACGTGCTTGATCGAGGGCGACAACATGCCGAGCTCGGCCGTGGGCAAATGGCCGACTTCATCGAGGTACGCCTGCGCCGCATCGTGCTCGCCGAGCAGTGACAACACGCTGCTTTGATCGCGCAGCGCTCCCGATACGATGCCCGCCGTGGCCGCATCCGGAACGAGCGGCGCGGAGATGGCATCCATCACGCGCTTGATCGGCTTGAGTGACGCCGCTGTCGACATTTTCCGGTCCGACTGACCAAGCGGCTGCGGTGCGTACTCGAGCCAGCAACCATCGACGGTCATGTGCGACACGAGTCGTTTGGACCAACGCCTGTCGAATTCGACATGCAAAGGCCGCACGTCTGCAAGCCGTGACAACGCGTATTCGGTTGGTTCGCCCGAGATCGCGTAGTCGCGCAAGAGCGGTTCCACCTCGGGCTCTTCCGCAAGCAGGCTGAACGCCACGCGACCGCGATGAAGCAGCCGTTCCGGGACGATCAGCACGTCCGGCCGTTCACCGCGAAGCACGCGCGCAGCCCACAAGCGAAACGCAATCGCTGGCGAGCGGACGAGCACTGCGCTGCTCGGTTCGAGGTTCCCGATGGCACTGTCGGTCCATTCTTCAGCGGCAGTCTGCTTGCTGCGATCCGCGACGTAGCCGGCTTCTTCCGAGGACAGCGCAACCAGCGTGACGTGGAACGCGACGATGAGTACCGCGCCGCTTTTCGCCATGGGCAGACGCAAATCGATGAGCTTGCGCGTCACCATGGCCACGCCGAGCGCCGAGCTTGCAGCAATCGCGGCGATGGCCAGCGCGCGCAAGGACGTCAGCGCATCCACGTAAAGCGCACCGAACGCGCGGGCCGGCATCAGCGTATCGAGCAGGACGAACGCGACGAGCGGCGCGACGAGTTTCCGTGCGCTCGGCGAAAGGATGGCCGTTGCTGCTCCAACGATCGCGATGCCGAGCGAGACGATGCCCACTTCGCGAATCCAAGCGGCAAGGCTCGTCAGGCGCGGACCGGCAACGTCGAAGCCCGTGAGGTCCGACGCGGAGAGCGCTCGACCTACGTCGGCAAACGCACGCGGAGCAAGGGGACGCACGGCAAGCGGCACGAGCAAGAGGCCGGCGACGAGTACAGCAGAGACAAACCCGACCGCGACGAACCCGCGAGACGGCGTCCATGCGCGGGTCTCCGTGCCGCGGAAGATCGGCAGGCGCTGCGCGAGGAATCCGGCAGCGATGGCAACGAGCGATGCAGCGGCTGCGGGAGGGTTTTCGGCAGCGGTTGCGCCGAGGAGCGCGCCGAGTGCCGCGGCGTCGGCAAGACGTGGGGCGGGGCCATGCGGAGGCACGTCACGAAGCGCGAAGGTCAGCGTCGCAAGCGCGAGAGCGATGGCGATCATGGCGCCGCCGCCGACCGTTGCTTCGCGTTGCCACGTGGGAGAAAGGGTCGCCATGAGCGTGGCGAGCGTGGCGAGCAGGGACGCGAGTGACGGTGATGCGCCTTGGTTGCGCAGGAGCCGCCGCACCATGCTGAACAGCAAGAGCGCCGCGACCGCGAGCATGATGACCGATCCGAGCGCTGCCCGAAAGGTGCGCGGCCCGAGCGGGAGCAAGCTCAGTGCTTGCGTGAGCAGTGTGGACGCACCACCCGAAGCGCCGACGGCGAGCAAGCCCAAATCGCGCAGTGCGGGCAGATCATCGCGCCACTGGCCTCCCCCAGCGGCTCTCGAGAGCGCGAGCCCGAAAGGCAGCGTCACGGCAAGCAGTCGGAGCGCGCGTTCGTGCCATGCGAGCTGCGATGAGGCGGGCGACCGGGATTCAGCCACCGCCTCCCTCTGCCAGGACCTACCGAAATGGGCCAACTTTCCCGAACCGTGTCTTCGTCCGGCCCGCTGTTTTCCCCTGAGGTACGATTTACAGTTTTTCGCTACGCGATCCGTTGGCTCTCCGAGTTAGGCTTGCTCCGCCCATGACGAGCCCGGCGCGTGTCCTGGTCATTGATGACAGTCCGACAATCCTCAAGGTCGTAAGTTCGATCCTGGCACGGCACGGCTATGATCCCGTGACGGCACGTGATGGCGTCGCCGGCCTCGAACTGATCAAGAGGGGGCCTCAGTACGACCTCGTGCTGCTCGACTTCGTCATGCCGCGCATGAACGGCTACCAGTTCTGCCGCGAGCTCCGGTCGAACCCGGCGCACCGCACGCTCCCCGTCGTGCTGATGAGTGCCAAGGGCGACAAGATTCGCGGCACCTTCGTCCAGCAAACCGGCGCGGTCGATGCGATCACCAAACCCTTCGACGCTCGCGCGCTCGTCACCGTCGTCGAAGGAGCGCTGTCGAAGACCGCCGATGGGCGATCACGCCCGACGCCCGAGGGCGAAAAGATGCCCGAGGACCTGCCGCCTGCCGACAGCTTGGTTCGTCCAAGCGTCATGATGCGCCACGCGCGTCAACGCGCGGGGGCCGAGTTCGCGCAACAGGTTTCCAACGCCATCGTTCCTGCAATCCTCGCGCTTTCACCCGAAGATCGCGCCAACGAAGCCGCCGTCATGAGCGCCATCGCTCGTACCATGACGAACGACGTCCTCGCGAGTTTGTCCCTGGTGCTCAAGGACTTCGATCTCTCCGACGGCGTGCGCGAAGCGATGAGTGGTGACTTGGCCGCGGTGCCTTTGGCCGAGATGCTTCAAGTGCTTGCGATGCAGCGACAAACGGGCGTTCTGCACGTCACGAACAACCGCTCCTCCGTCATCATCTCCGTGCGCCAAGGCCAGGTCGATTTCGTGCAAGCGCGCGGTTCGTCCGACGAGTATCGCCTGGGGCGTTACTTCATCGAAAAAGGATCGCTCACGCGCGAACAGCTCGATGACCTGCTCGCCCAGCTTCGTGGCGCCAGCAAGCTTCTCGGCGAGACGCTGGTCGACCGCAACATCATCACGCGTGACGAGCTCGTCGAGTGTCTATCGAAGCAGTGCAGCGAGCTCATCTACGACATGCTCAGGTGGCCTTACGGTCGGTTTTCTTTCACGAAAGAACCGTTTCGGCCCGAAGCCGACATGGCGCGTTTGGCGCTCAACGTCAGCGGTCTGGTGCTCGAAGGCTTCCGTCGTGTCGACGAGTGGCGCTTGATGGAGAACACGATCAACTTCGACCAAGTTCCGGTCATCGATCCGTTGGCGCTCCAAAATCTCGCGCCCGATCAACTGAAGCGCACCGAAAAACTCGTGCTCGACGCCGTCGATGGTAGGCGCACCGTGCGCGACATCATCAAGCTCACGGCGGTCAGTTCGTTCGACTGCGTAAAGATCATCTACTTGTTCCTGCAGTCGATGGTCTTGCGCATTCAGAACTGACGACAGCGGGAGCAGGTAGAGGCTGTCTCAAAACTCGGAACGCGTATCCTCGCCCAGCCCCGCGCGGGGTTGAAACCCCGCGCTACACGACAAGAAGTCCTCGCGCTACCGCGCTCGGACTAACGTCATGGCTGCATGGCGAGGCCTGCAATCTATGCGAAATCGTTGAGGATTCTCGATGACGATCCGAAATTCCACAACGCCAGTCCCGAACGGTAGTGAGGGACTTTTGAATGTGTAGCGCGGGATTTCAATCCCGCGCGGGCGTTCGGTGACACACTACGGCTCGAGTTTTGAGACAGCCTCTTCAACCCGCCGCGTGGGTGCGACGAGCGACCACGGCTCGAATTTCGAGCCAGCCTCCAAAACCCACCCCGAGGCTCCAAAACCCGTTGCGATGTCTTTGCGGAGAGGGAGGGATTCGAACCCTCGGATCAGTTTCCCGATCGCACGCTTAGCAAGCGTGTGCCTTGAGCCACTCGGCCACCTCTCCAGCTCATGTCAGAGCGCCACCCGAGTAGCACGGGATCGCTGCCCAAGCCAACCTCAAACGCGCGTGACACCATGTTTTTCCCAAGACACGCTAAAATCCTTGGTGCGCTGGACTTCCACGCCTCCGCCGAAGACTTCGATTGTACCGTGGGATCGGCTCTACTGGGCTCGGTGATGGGAGGCTACGCGTGAGTGATCGGAAGCACGTGGTGATTGTCGGTGGCGGGTTCGGGGGACTCAACGCGGCCATGTCGCTCCGAAGCACACCCGTACGCGTGACGCTCGTGGACCGCACGAACCACCATCTGTTTCAGCCGCTGCTTTACCAAGTCGCCACGGCGGGATTGTCCCCCGCAGACATCGCAGTCCCGATTCGATCCGTCCTCTCGGCCCAGAAAAACGCTCGCGTGCTCCTGGCCGAAGCGAAAGGCGTCGATTTGCAAGAAAAACGGCTTTTGCTCGACAAAGGCGAGGTCGCTTATGATTATCTCGTCTTGGCCGTCGGAGCCACGCACAACTATTTTGGACACGACGATTGGGCTTCGCATGCGCTCGGCCTGAAAACACTCGACGAAGCATTGTCGATACGCGAGCGAATGCTTTTGGCATTCGAAGCGGCCGAGCGTTCGACGGACCCCGAAGCGCGAAAAAGACTCCTTACGTTCGCAGTGATTGGTGGAGGTCCCACGGGCGTGGAAATGGCGGGGGCTTTTTCGGAGCTCGCCAGGCATGTATTGGCGCGCGATTTCCGCGCCATCGATCCATCGGCCACGCGCGTGGTGCTCGTCGAAGCAGGACCGCGCATCTTATCGGCATTTCCAGAAGCCCTGAGCGATCGAGCCGAAGCGCAGCTCGCTACCTTGGGCGTCGAAGTGCACAAAGGTGACCCCGTCGCGCATATCGATGAATCGGGCATTGCATTCAAGGACGGAACGCGGCTACCCGCAGCAACGGTCGTTTGGGCGGCAGGTATTCGCGGGACGTCATTCGCGAAAAACCTGGGCGTGGATCTCGACCGAGGCGGCCGCGTCGTCGTCGGGACCGATTGCTCGATTCCAGGTCATCCCGAAGTCTTTGCCATTGGAGACATGGCCGCCATGCGTGACGTCCATGGCGTCGACGTGCCAGGCTTATGTCCCGCCGCCATTCAACAAGGCAATTACGTTGCGGCAACGATTCGCGCCGATCTTTCGGGCAAACCTCGCAAGCCTTTCGAATACCTCGACAAAGGCACGATGGCCACCGTAGGACGCCGAAGGGCCATTGCCAAAGTCAAGAGCCTCGAGCTGTCCGGCATGCTCGCTTGGCTTGCATGGATGGCGATTCACGTGTTTTTCTTGATAGGATTCCGCAATCGTTTCGTCGTCATGTTCAATTGGGGCTGGCAATACTTCACGTGGAAACGAGGCGCGCGGCTCATTACGCACACGAATCGCGCTGAACAGACGCTCTTGCTCGCCGCAGCGCCCGACGGCCCCATCCCGTCTGCTCGCAGAATATCGATGCCAACGGGCGATTGAGCATTATTTTCCGGCCGCAAGCGCCACGATACCGAGTTGCGCGACATTGGGTGGACCGCCAATGTCGTCGAAATGGTCGACCCATTTCCACTTTTCGAATTCGTCGTTCGGTCGCACGTCGTCGGTATCGACGTCCACGACGAATACGAAGTTCATGTGCATCCCTTTGCTTCCGGCGATATGTTCTTCATAACCGATGAGCCCGGGTGGAGTGCCATCGATTTCGCTCGTTGTGGGGAAGCGACCTTCGAGGCCCGTTTCTTCGCGCAGTTCGCGCGCCGCAGCTTCGAGAGGCGTTTCGCCTTCGTGAATTTCGCCTCCCGGGGGAAGCCAAATGCCAAGGCGCCGGTGATGAATGAGCAGCACGCGACCCTTGAAGCGAGGATAAACAGCAACGGAGAACGCTCGACGCATGGGCCGCTTCTTAGAACAGCAACCGGCCGATAGCAAGGGCCAACGATGCGCGCCATCGACGTATTGCATTGTGAGACAAACGTGCCATCATACGTGCGCCATCAGCATCTTGCCCATGGTCTCGATAGGCGCTTCCGCCGCCGACAAACCCGCTTCGTACACGCAACGCGGCATTCCATACACGATACACGACGATTCCGCTTCGCTCAGGATGATCCCGCCGGCTTCCCGAATGGCGCGCGCTCCGGCGAGGCCATCGTCGCCCATGCCCGTCAGGACCACTCCGATCACGCCCGAGCCGAATTGCGCCGCCGCGCTCTCGAAAAGAAGGTTTACCGACGGGCAATGGGGGCTATCGAATGTGCCGCGTTGCAATCGTGCAAATGCCCGTGTCCCGCGCCGCTCCACCACGAGGTGCATGCCGCCGGGCGCAATCACCGCATGCCCCGGCGGAATCTCCAAGTCATCCGACGCCTCCACGACGGATATCGCGCTGGCCTGATCGATACGCTTCGCGAGGGATGCGGTATACCCGGCCGGGATGTGCAATGCAGTCGCAATGGGCACCGGAAAATTGGCCGGCAACGAAGTCAATAGACGCGTGAGCGCCTGAGGCCCGCCCGTCGATGTGCCAATGACGACGAGGCTCGTGCGCCCCGAAGGGTTTGCGATTGCATCGCGCAATGATGTTGCCTGCGATGGAGACGGCTCCGAGGGTATACGTTCGGCTCCCCCGGAAAGGACGCGTTGGACGAGCTCGTTCGACAATTCGTAAAGTCGGTCCGTTGCAAGCGCCGTGGGCTTGTGGACCAGCGCGGCGGCTCCGTTTGCCAATGCTTCGCGCCAAAGCTCGCTCTGCTCGTCCAGCGTGCTCACCACGACCACCACGGGCGCGCCAACCGCCGGAAGCGCTCGGAGCACGCCTATACCATCGAGGTTTGGCATCAAAAGGTCGAGCACGACCACGTCGGGCGCGTACTCGGCAATTTTCTCCAATGCATCCAAACCATCCCGCGCGGTGTCGACAACTTCGATGTTCGGATGCTTCTGGAGCACCTCCCGCAGCACTTTCCGCGCGAAAGCCGAATCGTCGACCACGAGCACGCGAATCTTTCGAGTCGCCACCGTCAAGCCACCTGCCGGTATACGAACACGCCCCCGCGCTCCTCGCACGTGAGCGAAGTGCCGAGGCGGTAGAGTGATTCCGCGATACCCACGAGAAGCGTGCCCCCGCGTCGAAGCGCGCGGCCAAGGTTATCGACGACGCGGCGAGCCGTCGCATCCTGAAAATAGATGAGCACATTTCGGCAGAGAATGAGATCGAACGTCCCGAGCGAGCGAATGGCGTCGTCGTCGACGAGATTGATTCGCCGGAAATCAACTGCACTTCGTATTCGATCGCTCACGATGACTCGATCGCCGTCGCGCGTGATCCACGGACGGGCGAAATCGGGAATGGGCGCGTGCTCCCGCAATGCCCGAGAGCCGAATTCGCCCGCCTTCGCTCGTTGGATGGCGCGCGCGCTGATGTCACTGGCGACGATGTCCACCTTGTCGAGCATATCGTGTTCGGCAAGCAATATCGCAACGGTGTAAGGTTCCTCGCCCGTGGAACACGCAGCCGACCAGATCCGAGGCCGATGCTCGGTTTGTCCGTTTCGTATGCGGGTGACGAGATCGCGGATGATCACGACGAGCGGTTCGAGCTCGCGAAAAAAATAGGTTTCGCCGACGACCAGGGCGTCGACCAAGGCGTCGAATTCTTCTGCGCCGGCGGGGTCGTATCGAAGGAAGTAGTAATAATCGAGAAGTGAATCGAATCCGGCGTCTGCGGCGCGTACGGTCACTTTCGAGCCGAATAGGTCCATGTCCCGCGGACCATAATGGATTCCGAGTCGCTCTTCGATGAGCGCGTTGAAGATGGCATACAGTTGAGGGGTCAGGGGCATGGTGCTCATGCGGCCCATTGCGCGACGACGAGCGAGCACACTCGTCGGACCTCCGGATCGGGATCCAGGGCGGACGCTTGCTCGAGCATCGGGAAAGCTTCGCGCATACCGACGGCAGCAAGCGCGGTGGCCACCGCCTTTCTCGCTGCGGCGTTTCGCGAGCCGAGGGCCGCGACCAGCGCAGCGCTCGCGTATTCCTTGCGCATCCGCGCGAGCGCCGTGGCGAGGTGTGCCGAACGCTCGTCATCCGCCGTTTCGAGCGCTTCGACGAGCCCTTCCACGCGCCCCGGCACCGGCGTCGCAAGTGCCAAAAACACGCGCTCGTGCCTTGGTCCACCGAGCCATCCGACGAGCGCCCGTGTTGCTTCGACGCCGGGAATGGCCGCAAGGATACCGAGTGCCGCCGCGGCCACGTTCTCATCTTCGTCACCCACCGCACACGATAGCGCCTGCAATACGCGAGGCCCAGAAAACCCTGCCAGCGCCGAGGTGGCGACGAGCCGGGTCGCTGCGTCGGGTGACGCCATCGCCGCGGTCAGGTACGGGATCGATTCGGCCTGCCCCGCGAGACCGAGGCCAATCAGCGCTGCTCGCTGGACGTCCGGATCCGCTTCTTGCGTGGCTGTCTGCAAGGTTTGCAGCGCAATGTCGCTCTTCAGCAAGCTGAGCGCCTCGACCGCGCCGACCCGGACCTGGCCTGCTTCGTCGCCAAGCCGTTCGGCGATGCGCGCCGCAGCCTCGACGTGCCCCATGCGACCAAGGGACTTGCACGCGTAATAACGCACCCACGCGTCGGTATCGTCGAGCGCTTCGACGAGGCGGTCGAGGACGCGTGGCTCGGGCGTCGCCTGGCCAAGAGCGCGCACCGCCGCAGCTCGGGAGCGCGCATCCTGCGCACGAGTCACCTCGAGGAGCGCTTCGAGCGCTCGGGGATTGTCCACGAACGGCAGCCCGGCGACGGCGAGCTCACGGACGCGGGCATCCGGATCGCGCAATCGTTCGAGAAAGACCGGGAGCGCTGCCTCGAATCCGAAGTAGCCGAGGATGCGGAGAGCTGCGCGACGCACCTCCGGCACCTGGCTCTCTGCCGCGGCGAGCGCGAGCTGCTCGGCGCGGGGGCCGCCGAGCGCCTGGATGGCGGAGATCGCGGCGTGGACGACGCGGCCGTTGGTATCGGCGAGCAGCGGGAAGAGCGCGTCGAGCGCGCGGAAATCGCTGGTCCGCCCGAGGGCGTCGCATGCGGCGGCGCGCACCTCGGGATCGGCGTCCCGCGTGCATTGAATGACCTCGGGGGCCGCTGACTTGCTGGTCACGAGCGGCAGCAAGAGGAGCCGGCGAGGGCTGTCACCGTCACGGAGCGCGTCGAAAATGCGCGCCTGCGTGCCCTGCGTCGTGCGCAAAAGCGCGTCGGCAGCGGCATTTGCCACGGGCGGCGCGTGATCCAGCAGGCCGGTCAACGCCCCGACGGAGATGTCGCAGCCCATCGCGCCGAGGACGGCGGAGAGCGCAACCTGATCCGCCTCGCTCGCGTCCCTCAAACTCTGCACGAGCCGCCGCACGGTGACCGGCATGGGCGCTGCCCGGCGAATCGCATCGTCGATGGGCAGCGTGACCCCGTAAAGCTCCTCGTGCCGCTCTCGCAGCGTAGCGAGCGCTCGCGCCGCGACTCGAACGATGGCGTCACCCGGCTGAGAGATCAAACGGACGAGGGGCGCTACGGCGCTGCGGCTTCCCGTACAGCCGAGCGCTTGTGCGGCTTCCAGCATGTATCGTGGGTCCTCGAGCAGGTTCGCGAGCGGGCCGACTGCGCGCGGGTCGCGACTTCGCCCAAGAACGTCGATGGCTGGAAAGGTGCGGAAGAATTTGTCGGTGGTAACGGCGCGCACGAGCGCGTCCACCACGCCACGGCCGCCAATTCGCCCGAGCGCTTCGATGGCCGCGACCGCGACGTTGTCGTCGTTATGCGCGGCAAGCTCCGCAAGACGCGCAGCAGCGGCGGACGTTCGGCGGCGACCCAAGATTTGGGCGGCATCGGCGACGACCGCGGGGTCGGGCCAGCTCGATAGGGCGAGCACTTCGGAATCGACGTCCCCAACGGATGCGACGAGGGCATCCACGGCCGCGGCGATGCGCGATTCGTTGTCGCGCCGATGGCGGAGTACGTCGCAAAGCGGTCCCACGGCCGCATCTCCAAGGGACGCAAGCGACGCAATCACGCCACGTCGCACCGTCCAGCTCGGATCCGCCAGCATTTCGAGCAGCTCCGGCACTCCCGCATGCCCCATGGCACTGAGTCGATCCACCTCTTCGGCGCGCCGTCGCTCCCCGTCTGAAAGCGGGAACGCTGGCCGTATCATCACGGTAACTCCGTCGGTGTAGTTGATTCGTTGGTCGTTCTGCGGGCCGCCTGGATTTCGGAGAGCGTCGACGACAAACTCGCCAATGTCTCCGCGTGCTCGGCGTTCGCCTGCCGAACCAGCCCAATCTGCTCGACGACGCTTCCCACGTTGCTATCGAAAACCGCTGCCTCGCGGAGCTGCGCCGTCATGAGCGCCCCAAGCTCGCGCGTCCGCGATCGCGCATCGACCAGCGCCGTCACGAAGCTCGCCGCCGCATCGGCTTGCTCCGCCACCGTACGGGCAATCGTGCTCATGCTCGCCGTCTGCCGGGACACCGTTGCAGCGAGCGTCCCCACGGCCTCCGCTTGCTCGGCGACCGCGCGGGCCGTTTGCTTCGCGACGCGCCGAACGGCATCGCTCTCGCGCACCAGTGATCCCGTCGCGTCCGCTTGTTCGCTCGTTGCAGCCGTGAGGTTCGCCGCCAGCGTGGCAACTTGGCGGGCAGCGACGTCCAATTGCTCCCCCGCGCGCGCCCGTTCCGCGATGAGCCGTGCCATCTGCGCCACCTGCTGACGCGTGTCGTCCATGGCTCGCGCAACCTCGGCCGCCCCCGTCGCTTGCTCCGCTGCCACCGAGATCATGCGTTGCGTCGCGCGCACCACCTCTTGCGCCGATGCGCTCACCCCTTCCAGCGCGCGCGTCTGCTCCGCCATCGCAACGCTCGTCTGGTGCGTCAGCGACCGCATTTGCATCGCCGCTTTGGCCAGTTGCGATGCCCCCGTCGCCTGCTCCTCCGTCGCACGTGATACCTTCTCTGCGCTCGCCGTGAGCTGCGTGTTCGCTCGCACCACATCGCGCAACGCCCGCGCCTGATCGCTCGTAGCCTCCCGCGTTTGCCGAGCCATGCGTCGCATCTCGTTGCTGCCCTGCGCCAACGCCTGAATCGCCGTCGTCTGTTCGGCCGCCGCACGCGCAATCGCCTTGCTCTCCTGGTTCACGCTCGCCGCCGTTTGCACCATCGACGCCACCGCTTGCACCTGATCCGCGTTGGCCCGGTCGACATCGCGCACCGCACTGCCCAGCCCTTCGACCCCCTCGAGAATCTCCGACAGCGCTCGTTCCGCGTCGGCAGCCAGTCGAGTCCCCTCTTCGGCAACCTTCACCCCTTCCGTCGATGCCGCAACAGCTTCGCGCGCCGTCGTTTGAAGACCTCGAACAATCTTGCCAATGTCCGAGCTCGCCGCAGCCGCTCGGTCGGAAAGCGCGCGAATTTCCTCTGCGACCACCGCAAACCCCCGCCCGTGTTCACCAGCACGCGCAGCCTCGATGCTCGCATTCAATGACAAAAGGTTCGTCCGATCCGCGATCATGTTGATCGTTTGAACGATGTCCCCAATCTCCTCCGCACGGCGCCCCATTTCCTTCATCACCCCCGCCGAATCCGCCATTGCCTGCCGAATGCTCCCGAGCCCCGCAATCGACTTGCCCACGGTCACCGCTCCTTCACGCGCGACCGTCGTGCTCCGCTCGGCGCTCCTCCGCGCGGCATCCAAAATCGTCACGATCCGTCGCGTGGACGCTTCGACCTGCCCCGCAGCCGTCGCGCTCGTCCCCGCAAGCCCGTTGATTTGCGAAGCGCTTTGCGCCACCGCTTGCGCCGATCGCGCAAGCTCCTCCGCCGCCGCCGCGTTTGCTTCGATGGCCGCAGCGTTCTTCTCCGACGTCGCCGCGACTTGCTCCACCGACGCCGCGATCTCCGTCACCGTGCTCGCCACCTGCCCCGCCGCCGACTCCAGCGACTTCGCATCCTGCGCAACACCCGCCACGTTCCGCGCCATTTGCTCCGCCGTCGCTGCCGTCTCCTCCACCGCGCTCGCCGTATCCGCCGTGTCACGCGCCACCCGATCGAGCGCCGTGCTGCACGTCGTCACGCTTGCAGCCATCGAATCGATCCGCTCGCCAACCCCCTTCGCATCGGTCGACAACCTCCCAATGCCTCGCGCCATCTGCTCGATCGTCGACGCAACCTCCTCCGTCGTCGAAGCCGTCGATTGTCCCCGCTCGGCGAGCTGCCCGATATCCGCAATGGTCGCGCTCGCCGTCGCAAGCAATTCTTCGCTCGTCGCCGCCAAATCCTCGGCCGAAGCCGCCACCACCTTGACCGAACGTGCAAGCTGTTCCAGCCCCGCCGCCGTCGCATCCACCGAATTCGCCAGCGTTTCGCTATCGCCACGCGCGTTCGCGAGCGACGGCGCAAGCTGCTGAAGTGCACCCGCTGCCGACTCGAGCCCCTGCAGCACCTCCGACGTCCCATCCTGGATCCGCTGGAGCGCACGTTCCAGCACGTGCGCCGTCCCCAGCGTTTGCTCCATACCGCTCGTCACGTTGTCGACCAATCCCCGAGCTTGCTCGCTTGCTGCAGCTTGCTCGTCCCTGCTCATTGCAAGACGCGATGCAGCCTGCTCGATCGCTCGCGCCTGCGTCGCAGCGTGTCGCAACGCCCGCTCGGCGGCCGTCGCCCGCGCGAGAGCCTTATCGACTTCAACCTCGCCATCAACTGACATGAGCATTGCCCTCACCAATGATTTTCTTGAAGCTCACGAGCATGACGAAGCGTTTTTCCCCGCCACCCCGCTCCACGTGCGCAACGCTTTTGATGAACCCGGCGCCCTGATCCTGGAAAAAGTCGGGCGGCGCGCGCAATGCCTCGGGTGGAATGTCGATCACCTCACGCGCGCTGTCGACCAGCAACCCCACCGTCCGTTCGCCACTCTCGACCACCACCACCCGCGAATCCATCGTCGGCTCTGCACGCGGCAATCCAAAACGAATGCGCATATCCACGACCGGAACGACGCGACCGCGAATCTGAATGATTCCCGCCACGTAAGCCGGTGACCCCGGCACCTTCGTCGCGCCCAAAAACGACTCCATCTGCAGCACGTCCGCCGCAGGAAGCACGTATTCGCCATCTTCGATTCGAAAAACCACGTAAAGCTCGCTCATGGTGACACCTCGCTCGGGTTCCTGGACAGCGCACCGCTCAATCCGACGAGATCGAGCACCAGCGTCGGACGCCCGTCGCCGAGATCGGTCGCCCCCGATATGCCCACCACCTTCACGAGCGGGTCGTCGAGCGGACGGACGACGACTTCCTCCTGGCCCAGAATCCGGTTCACCGAAAAAGCGAACGGCGCCCCATTACGACGCACCACCAGCGCCTTCGTCCCAGCTCCCACCGACAGCGAAAACACGCTCGCAAGGCTCATCAGCGGAATCACCTCGTCCCGCCGATCCAGAAACGTCACCTCGCCAAACCGCGTCGTGCGTAGTGGCCCCCGCACCATCCGATGCGCCTCCACGTCCACGATTTCATCGATCGCAGCCACCGGCGCCACGAACGCCTGCTCGCCGCACAAAAACGCGAACGCATCGACAATCGTCAGCGTCAGCGGCACGCGCATCGCAAACGACGTTCCTTGCCCGCGCGTCGTGCGCACCGAAAGCTCCCCTCCAAGCTCGGTCACCGCAATGCGCTTCACGATGTCCATGCCAAACCCGCGGCCACTCGTCTTCGTCACCTCATCCAGCGTCGACAGCCCAGGCAGCGTAATCAGCTCGAGCAGCCCCGCGTCGGTCTCCGGCACCGGCCGCCCTGCCCTCTGTGCAACCGCTTCGCGATCGATTCCGCGGCCATCATCCTCAATGCACAATTCGAGCTGCGTGTTCGAGCGCTCGTGGCAAATCACCTTCACGACGCCCTCCTCGGGTTTTCCAGCGCGCCGCCGCTCCTCCGGCGGCTCGATCGCGTGATCCACCGCATTGCGAATCAAATGCACGATCGCCGGGAAAATCCGCTCGGCGACCGCTTTGTCGAGCTCCGCTTTGCCCGCGTCGATCTGCACCCGAACCGGTTTTCCCGTGGACCGCGACAACCCTCGCACGATCAGCGGCACCCGCTCGAGCAGCTCCGCCACCGAAACCATTCGCGCGCGCATGATCGCGCTACGCATGTCCCGCACCTGACGCCCGTAGTCCTCGACGATCGCCGCCAGCCCAGAAACGTTCACCCCACGCTCGGAAAGCTCCGCCGTCGCCCTTTCCAGCCGAAAGCGACTGATCACCAATGCCGAAAGCCGCTCCAGCGCGTCGTCCAATCGACCCACGTCGACCCGCACGATGCTTCGTTTGTGCGCCGTGCTCTCGACCGCCTCTTCGATGAATGGCTCCGCCTTGGGCGCACCTGCCTTCTCGGACCGCCCCACGGAAAGCTCCTGCACGTCTTCCAAAGCGGCATACGCGGCTGCTGCAATCTCTTCGAGCGGCGCATCCGCCAGCACGAGCAGCGCGAACGACAATCCCCCCGGCGATGCCTCGCTCGGTGGAACGGTCACCGGAACCACTTTGACGATTTCCGCGACGGCACCCACCCGTTCGCGTACCGTCGTAATCGTCACCCCTTCCGAAGCGCGGCTCGGCGACGGCCGGAAGTCCACGCGAAGCGCGCGCCGCCCAGTTTCCGTGCCTTGAAGAAGTTGCGCTCTCTCTGCGGCCGATAACTTCGCAATGATTTCTGGCGGCAGATCCACATCGGCCTGGACGGGTCGCGATTCCAGCGCCGGTTCCAGCGACGAAAGCGCATCGAGCAGCTCTTCCGGCGCTGGCGGCACGGGGGCCCGCTGAGCGACGGCACGCACACGCTCGCTGATGGCGCGAAGCCCCGACAGCAGAACTTCGATGGCCGGCAGCGTAAGCGCACCGGCCGCTTGGTCAGCGGCGCGAAGAACCGTCTCCATTGCGTGCGCCACGTCCACGATGGGCTCGATGCCCACCATCGCGCTCAGCCCCTTGATCGTATGAAGCGCCCGAAAAAGCTCCCGCACCGCTTTCGGATTCGTTTCCCCTTTTCGCAGCGACGCTTCCGCGGCGAGCAAGCTCGTCGTCGACGTCGACAAATGCTCTTCGACCTCGCCGAGATACCCTGTCAAAAACTCGCTGGCGTCGAACGAGTTACGCATTGCTGCTGGCGCTGCTCTCTTGCAATAGGTTGCGAACGCTCGTGCGGATATCGTCGGGGGCGAACGGTTTCGTCATGAATTGCGACGCGCCGGCTCCAAGCGCTCGGGCTCGAGAACCCTCATCGCCTCGCGTCGTCACCACGAGGATTGGCAAATGCTGCAGTTTGTCCTGACTCCGGATGAACTCGATCACTTCGAACCCGCCAATATCTGGCATGTTCAGGTCCAGCACGACGAGGTGAAAATTGCGTAATGCCATTTTCTCGATGGCCTCGAGCCCGCTCGCCGCGTGCGTGAAAGCAAAGTTGTCCCCTCGCAGGCATGCCACGATCATCTCGCGCATCACCTTGCTATCGTCCACGACCAGGATTTCGTTCATCCCTGCACCTTGGAACAATCGTCAGCGACTGATCCCTTGATTCCTGGCTTCATGAAGCTGAGTGTCAAGCAGCCGAACACGCCTCGATACCAACCCACCAACCCCATGTACATTATTACCGTCCTAGTTTGACAAGCTGCATTACATCGTTAAGGATGCTCGGATGATTTCCGCCCACGCCACCGACGCGAGCAAAATGATTTGGATTGTCGACGACTCGCCCCTCGATGCCGAACGAGCTCGACGTGCTCTTGCCGATCGTTATGCCGTCAAGGTGTTTTGTGATGGAAGTGCGGCGCTCGAAGCGCTTGCCAACGAGGCCCCGCCCGATGTGCTCGTGCTCGACTGGGTCATGCCTGGTATGTCGGGAATCGACGTTTGTCACTTTCTCCGCAATAGCTCACCGGCGCTCTCCAATATCGGCATCCTGCTCCTCACGGCACGGCAACAAACCACCCAATTGGTCGAAGGCCTTGCCGCCGGCGCGAATGATTACGTAGCCAAGCCGTACGCCGACGAAGAGCTCCTCGCCCGCGTCGGCGCGCTCATCCGTTCCAGCGAATTGCTCAAGCGAACGGAGTCGGCCGAGGCGGCGGTGCGCCACCTTTTGTTGAATCTCCCCGATGCTCTGCTCGTGCTGAATCGCAATGGGCGTCTTCTGTGCGCCAACCCGGAAGCAACACGCGCCCTCGATCAGCCCCTCGATGAGCTGGTTGGGCTGCCCATTGATCAAATCTTGCCAGAAATCCCGCTCGAGCTCCTCACCGCTGCCAGCACTGGCGATCACGCGCTCCCCTTGCCGGACGTCACCATCGGACAGGAGATCTATGCGCCAACAGCGCGCTCCTTCCATTTGCATCACCTCAATGACCGTCACCATGGCGATGAAATCGTCGTCGTGCTTCGATGCGTGACGCACCGGCGGCGAGCCGAGGCTCGAAGGCTCGATTTTTATTCCATCATTGCGCACGACCTGCGCTCGCCGCTCCATGCGATGCTCATGCGGTCCGAGGTCATTCTGCGGGGTAAACGTGGCGAAATTCCTCCCAATGTCGCCCAGGATCTCCTCAAAATGCAATGCTCGATCCGCTCGCTCGTGGCCATGATCAATGACTTTTTGGACCTCGCGAGCCTCGAAGGCGGAGCCTACAAGCTCAAAACGGAGGAAATCGATCTCGTATCGCTCACGCTTGCCGCTGCCGATGACATTCGTCCATTGGCGCATGCCGGCGAGCTCACGCTCGAGGTCGCAAGTGACACGCGTCCCGTCATGGTCGCGGATCGCCGGCGTCTCATGCAGGTTTTGGGAAACCTCTTGTCGAACGCCATCAAGTTCACGCCGCGGCGCGGAGCGGTCACGGTGTCCTTTACCGAGACGGACGAGTTTGTCGAAGTGGGCGTGCAAGACACGGGGATTGGGATTGCCCCGGAGCATTTGACCGAGCTTTTTCAGCGTTATTGGCGTCCGAGCACCATGGGCGGCGTGCTCGGCACGGGCCTCGGGCTGATGATCGTCCGCGAGGTGGTCGAGGCGCATGGCGGCACGGTCGGGGTGGAGAGCACAATCGGCGAAGGGAGTCGGTTTTGGTTTCGATTGCCAAGACCGCGCAGGCGCGTCGAGGGTCGGCCGCTGCTACGAAAAGCGAGCTGAGGGTCGTGCGGGAAAAACCCGTGGATGTGCGCGTCATTGCCGCAACGAACCGGGACCTCGAAGTCGCGCTCCAAGTCACCCAAAAGCGGCGGCGCTGGGCCTCACCGCACGAGACGGCTGGGACAAACGACAAATTCCAAGCCATAGCCTGCGACAAACTTGACAAGCGTTTGTCGGAGTCGGTAAGAGTTTGCCCATGCCGAGCTTGGAACACGATGGCATCGTCGAGTTATTTCGGGACAATCCCGAGCTTGGGCCGCATATTCTCGCGCGGCTCTTCAATCTTCCATTGCCCGCGCACTCGCAAGTTCGCGTAGCAGACTCGTCCCTCGGGCAACTTCTTCCCATCGAATTTCGAGCGGACCTGGTGCTGGAGCTTCTGGACGAAAGCGGCAAGTGCGTCCTGGCCATCGTGCTCGAGTCGCAGCGCGACATTGCGCCGCGCAAACGTTTTTCCTGGCCCGTATACGTAATGGTCGCACGCGCCGAACGGGAGTGCGACGCAGTTTTGTTGGTGGTTGCGGTGGATGCCGAGGTTGCCGCGTGGGCAGCGCAGCCCATTGACTCGGGTTTGGAGAAGGGCTCGGTGAGTCCAATCGTGGTTGGGCCCGAGGTTTTACCGGAAATCACGGACGAACGGGCTGCCCGACAGGACATGGAGCTGGCCGTACTTTCAGCGATGGCGCACGGCAACGGGCCGCATGGGATCGCGGTCGTGTTGGCGGCGCTTCGAGCGCTGGGAGACCTCGACGCCGAGCATTCGGCAGTGTACTTTCACATCATCTGGAACATGTTACGGGAGCCGATGCAACGGGCTCTGGAGGCGTTGGTCGTGCAGAAACGAACGCGAGAAGAAATCAAGTTTCCCCCGTTCATCCAGGTACTCATCGACAAAGCCCTTCACGACGGCGAGCTCAAGGGCTTCCACGACGGCGAGCTCAAGGGCTTCCACGACGGCGAGCTCGAGGGTGAAGTCAAGGGTCAAGTCAAGGCCGTTCGTGAGAAAATCTTGCGTGGCGCGCAGCGTCGGGGTTTGGCCCTGTCCGCCGAACAAGAAGCGTTGATTCGCGGATGCGACGATCGTGCGTTGCTCGATCGCTGGTTCGACAACGTCTTCGATGCCCAGACGGCTGCCGACCTATTTCGGTAAAACGGTCGCCCCACCATCAGCCCATTCTCCACTTCTGCGCCTCTAGCTCGCTCGGCCGCCCTTCGAGCGGCCAGGCGCGCGGCGGCTGCACGCAGCGCCTCCCGACGCGATTGGTACGTCGATTGATGTTGGCCGCTCGTGAGCCCCATACGACCGCCCGCCAAACTCGGCCGAACGACCCCCGCCGCCGTGATCCTCGCCGCCGGACCCAACGGACTCGGCGCCGCGCGGAGCCTTGCACGCGCACGGATTCCCACGATCGCCGTCGCAATCGACCCAGCCGAGCCCATTCTTTGGTCGCGTCTCCCAGCCGAAACGCTGCTCATCGAGACCGATCTCGCCACCGACGACGCCCTCATGCGCTCGCTCGAGTCTCTCGGCGACGCGCGCCACGTGCTCCTTCCAACGTCCGACAAGTTCGTGTCGTTCGTCATGCGTAATGAGGCGACCCTGTCCCAATGGTTCGAGGTCTGCGTCCCGCCCCCACGCCTCGGCGAAGCGCTCATCGACAAAGCCGCCGAAACGAAGCTCATCGCCGACATCGGCCTCCCTCTGCCGAAGACGCTCGCGCCATTGCCCGACGACCCGCGCGATCTCGTGGACGCGCTCGGCCTGCCCATCCTCGTCAAGCCCACCTCGTTCCGAGCCAACCACGTCATCGGCAAAAACCGCCTGCTCCAAAGCGACGCGCACGTCGCCTCGCTCTACGAAGACACGCACGGCCAGCGCGCGCATTTTTTGGCGCAAGAGGTCATTCCCGGCCCCGACGACCATTTGTGGGTTTGCAATTGCACGTTCGACGCGCAGAGCGAGCTCGTCGCCGCATTCACCTTTCGACGGCTCAGGCTCTCGCCATCGCATTTCGGCGTTACGAGCTACGCGATCAGCGAACGCAACCTCGAGGTCGTGCAGCTCGTTCGGCGCCTTGGACGCGAGCTTCGCTATGTGGGCCCCGCCATGGTCGAGTTCAAGCGCGACCCTCGAGACGGCGTTTACAAATACATCGAGCTGAACCCGCGCCTCGGGATGTGCAATGCATTCGACTCGGCCTGCGGCGTGAACAACGCGCTCGCTGCATTTCACGTCGCCCGCGGCGAGGCGCCCCCAGCGCGCGCCATGGGCAGCCAGCGCGAAGGCGTTATCTATGCGTCGCTCTTCGACGACGTTTACCACAGGCTCAAGGATGGCGAGCGCGCCGCCGACGTATT
Source organism: Polyangiaceae bacterium (assembly GCA_016715885.1). Lineage (NCBI taxonomy): Bacteria > Pseudomonadati > Myxococcota > Polyangiales > Polyangiaceae > Polyangiaceae bacterium. The sequence continues at coordinate 613,906 of JADJXL010000015.1, read as the reverse complement.
GCGCGACTACGTCGCTGGCGCACGCAGGCCCCACGTTTTTGCGTACTTTGCGTGGCGCGATCCCGCCCCCGGCTTGGTCATGGGTTATCGAAACGCCCGGTCGCTCTCGCGGTCGGTCGCCCTGAGGGCCGGCGGATCGCCATCAAATCCGCCTTGATGCTGTTATCTTGACCCGCAAGTTTTCCACGCCGTAGCCTGCCTGCTGCGTCGATGCGCACGCCGTATCGGGGGAGGCAACTTGTGATGACGGGGTGGCTTCAGTTTCTCTGGGTCGCTTGGTCGCTGGTGGTGCGGCGGGCGGGTGGCGTGCGAAATACTCGAAGGAGCGTTTCGTCGACGACTTCGCCGATCTCTCTTCGGGATGAAGCGCTGCCTAAATCGGACCAGCCCAACGATCAGCGAGTCGGGCGTCCTCCCAGCACACTTCCGCACCCATCCCCAAGTTCCTCACCCTCACAAAAATACTTGCTTTTCATCCACAGCCGCATGACCATGGCCCCCGCCATCGCGCGGAAAGGAAGTTGCCATGGAATTGCCTGACGTCGATGCGGGCACCAGCGTTTACCTCAAACACACCGACCACTTCGCCGGCGCCGTCGAAGGTTGGTCCGATGCCGAAATCATCAGCCAAGAACAACGTCAAGCCATCGGGGAAGCCGGCAGCATCGTCGCCACCTCCGCCGCCTCATTGCAAGGCAGCCTCACGGCTCGCGAGGCTGCCGAACGCCAAGCGACCAAGCTGCGGGCGCGTTTCACCATTCGTGACATCATCCTCGACAAACGCATCATGGGCGCGAGCGATGCATTGCTGAATGGTCCCGCCATGCGCGATCGCGCGCATCCTGTCTATCGCACTGTATTCCAAGGTGGCACGGCAGGCGATATCACGGATATGCGAACGCGCGAAGAGCCCGAAGAAGCCGCGGACATGCGCGACCGGTTCGCCTCCGTGCCCGATTTCGACGGCAAAACGCGCGCCAAAATGGACCTCGACGAAGCCTTGAGCAAAAGTTTCAATGCGCGCGATGACCTCGACAATGCAGAATCCACCGAACGCAAAGCTGGTGATGCCGAATTGCAAGCGCGCCTTGCCGTTCGCGCGGCGATCGAAAAAGCCTACGGCATCCTCCGCGCCGCATTCCCTGGACAACGCAAGCTCGTCGAATCGTTCTTCTACCGCGCAGCAAGGCGCTCCAAGTCGCCAAAAGGCGGCGGCGCAGGACCCCAAACCCCGTAATCACCGCAAGAAATTGCATCCGGATGCGCCGGAACATGCCCGCCGGCAGCGGAGCATGCGTTCTGACATGCGCGGATCGCTAAACCGGCGTCCGCGGAGCGATCCGCGCATTTCCGGATCGGCGCCCTGCCCGCCCTGACGCGATTCCCGTGCGCCGGAACGGCTCCGCCGAATCCCGATCGGCCATCCGCGCACGTCCGGATCGCTGCTCGCCGAAGGGTCGGCGATATCCTGCAATGCGCGGATTCGCGCACCGCTCGAAGCGCGACCGTTCCGGAATGCGCGGATCGCGAAAGGGAAAGCCGCGGAGCCATTGCGGCATGCCCGAATGCGTTTTCCGAAAGGGGTGGTGGCGTTCCGTCGTCGTCGGGGTAGCCGTCGTCGATGAGCCACCTCGCCCGGCTCGCCTCTAGCCCGCTCGTCCGCCCTTCGAGCGGCCAGGCGCGCGGCGGCTGCACGCAGCGCTCCCATCCATCCTGCACGACGCATCCCCTGTGGCGATTCCGCGCCAGGATCCTCGCGCTGCGACGGACGACCCCGAACGAGCGAGCCTCGAACACGCGAAAACCGCGATTGGTACGTCGATTGATGCTAGCCGCTCGTGAGCCCCATACGACCGCCCGCCAAACTCGGCCGAACGCACTTCGCCTGGCGTGATCCCGCCCCTGGTATGGGCCCATCGCATCGAGACACCGTCGAGCGTCCTGCGTGAGCGGCGCGAGCTCCGACCAGGTGCACCCCGCATCGGGCGCGACGTCCGGCGCCAAGCCGACGACCGAGGGCCGACGAATTGCCATCAATTCCGCCCTGATGTTGACCAAGCAAGTCGTCATGGCCGTGCTTGGCATCGTCTTCGTCGGGTACCTCGCACGCACCGTCGGAGTTGCGCATTGGGGCGAGTTTCAGGCTTCCCTTGCCATCGTCAATGTCGTCACGATCGCCGCCGGGATCGGCGTGCGTGGCTACCTCGCGCGCGAAATCGTCCTCAACCCCGAGCTCGGACCGCGCCACCTCGGTTCGGCGCTCGCCATTCGCGGTATCACGGGCACCACGCTGCTTGCCGCCACCGTAATCGTCGGGCTCACGCGGTCTTCGGGCACGGCGTCGACGCTCTTGGTATTGGCAGCCATTGGCCAGCTCGCGACGCTGCTTTATGGCACCCTTTGGTTGAGCTTCGAGGCGCACGAGCGTTTTCAATACATCGTATATGCCGAGCTCGCCGCGCGGCTCTTCGTCATTGTTTTTGCAAGTGCGCTTTTATGGGCGGGGTATGGAGTCGTAGCAGCGGCGTTTGCATTCGCGCTGGGCAACATCATCGAGCTTGCCATGACCGTCGTATGGCTACGCGCGCGCCTCTATCTTCCGCGGTTCGAAGTGGGCATGGGCGGGCTGCTTCGCATTGCGTGGCTCAGCCTTCCGCTCGGCCTTTGCGGCGCCATGAGCGTGGCGCTCAGACAGGCGGACCACGTGGTCCTCCGCTGGTTGTGCAGCGAATCTGCCGTGGGCATTTACGCTGCGGCCCGTGTACTCACGGAAAACTTCGCAATGCTCCAGGACGTGCTCCTCACGTCCGCATTCGCGGCCGGGGTGCGCCAATTCAACCGCGACCCTGCGAAGTTCAAATTGCTATTCGAGCGCTGCATGTTGATATCGGTCTTGCTCGGGCTCCCGATTGCAGCGGGAGGGCTGCTCCTTGCGCCCGACATCATTCAGCTCGTGTATGGCGAACGATTTGCAGCATCGGCGGGTGTTCTGCGAGTGCTCATCTGCCAAGTGCCCATTGCATTTGCTTATCAGGTCGGCATTTTGCCGCTATTGGCGGCCAAGCGCGAGCTTGCCATGGCGAAGCTGCTCGGGTGCATGTTGGTCTCCAATTTGGTCCTCAATGCGCTCCTTGCGCCTCGTTTTGGTCCCTGGGGTTCGGCGTGGACGAGTCTCATCGTCTCCGCGTGTGCATTATTCGGGACGCTGTTCATGAACGCGCGTTGGCTCCGAGGGCTCGATTTTCGCGCATTCGGGGCCGTCGTTCTTTCCACGCTGGTCATGGCCCTTGCGGCCTCTATCGCGCGCGCCGCGAGCGGCATGTTCGTCGCGATCGTCGTGGGCGCGGTGGTGTATTCGATTTTGGTATTGGTGACGGGCGCCGTTCGATGGGGTGATGTGGTGGGGTTGGTTCGCGGAGAGAGGTTTCAGAAGCGCTAACTCGAAACGTTGACTCGGCCGGATTTGTCGCCGAGGCGCAAGTTTCAAATTCCAAGTGGCGCTTCTGGTAGCTATTGCAGAGACCATGCCCTTGCGCCCTTGCACCTTTGCGTTGAATTCTTTCCAAGCCGAGTGCGCTGGTTCGTCGTAGCGAAACTTCTTCCACTTGCCCCATCTTCGTGGTAGGAACGACCGCAGATGAAGCCGAAACACCTGCAAATCCGCATCGAACAGTGTCTTGCGCTCGCCAAGGCGTCCAATTGCCCGCGCCGCAAGTTCGGTGCACTCTTGCTCGATCCCGAACGCAACGTCATTCTCATGGACGGCTACAACGGCGGCCCTCGAGGCGGCGGCGAGCTTTGCGGCGGCCAGGTTTGCCTGCGCGATACGCTCGGCATCCAAAGCGGCACGCGCATGGAAATCGGTTGCCATCACGCGGAAATGAACGTCATTTGCAATGCCGCGGCGAGCGGCGTGGCCACCCGCGGCGCTTGGATCATCGTCACCGGCGAACCTTGCGTCCTTTGCGCCAAACTCATTCATCACGCGGGTATCACCAAAGTCATTGTGGTTACGGAAGGTTATGCCGGTGAAAATGGCATCGAATACCTGATGAAGCACGGAGTTCAGGTCGAAGCGACCGACGGCCCCAAAGATCCGCGCCTCGTCCCGTCAGGGTCCTCGCACATGCGCTGAAGTTCACTTATTGCAAAATTTGTTGTTCCGCCGAGCTCGACTTTTGGTATCCTCGCGGGCGCCATGGCGCTGACCGTCAACGAGCAATCGATCGCGGAGCTGTCACCCAACGATAAAGCAATGCTCGACGCGCGGGCTCTCGTGCGCAGCGGCGCGCTTCGAGACCTCGCCAAAAACGACGACGCAACGCTCGTCTTCGGCCTTTGCCAAGGCTCGGGCAGCACGCCGTACAGCGTTTCGATGGACCTCGCATCGGGCACGGACAAACCCACGCTGCGCTGCTCGTGCCCTTCGCGCCAGCGTCCGTGCAAACATGCGCTCGGACTGATGCTCGCGTTCGTGCAAAAAGGCGCGACGTTTGCCGTGGCCGCGCCGCCGCAAGACTTGCTCGAAAAGCGGGCGAAGCAGGCCGAAAAAGCCGAACCGAAAGCGCGCGCGGCGGCCGATGCTCCGCGGAACGTGAACAAGAGCGCGCTGGCGAAGAAGGCAAAAGAACAAGTCGACACGCTGGAGACGTTGGGCCATTTTCTCGTCGACCTCGTGGGCGCTGGCGTGGGTGGGATCACGCCCAAAATCATTGAAGAAATCGAACAGCAATCGAAGCGAATGGCCGATGCGAACATCACGGCCGCCGCGGGGATTTTGCGACGTTTGGCCGCATCGGTCGCCGAAAGCGCGGATGACGACGACGATGACGAGGACACGAAAAAGGCTGCGCGTGGGTTTTCGGCGGACAAAGAAGCGCGCGTCGCGTGGATGCTCACGCAGCTTCACGCGATCGTTCGTCGCGGAACGAAATTGCTCGATGGGCGGCTCGAATCGGAAGGCGTGAGCGTCGCGGAACGGGACGCTACGTACGAAGCGATTTTGGGGAGACGGTGGCAATTGCCCGATTTGAAGCAAGCCGGGTATTGGGTGACGAATCGACGGCTTCTGGAATTGTCGCATGAACGCGTGGACGACGATGTGACGGAATTCGCGACCGCCACGGGGTTTTTGATTGACCTCGAAGATGGCGCGATCGTTCGAGAATGGACGGCGCTGCCGTACAACACGTTGAAATTCCAGAAGCTACGCGTTTCGCGTCGAGGCACGCTGGTCATTTCGGAGGCGGCTCTTTATCCGGGCGAAATGGTGAATCGGCGGATTCGTTGGGACGAGAAGACCCCCGGCATCATCGAAGAACGATCGCGGGAACCTGCGGACTACGAAAAGCTGCACGGTCACGCGAAGAGCATCGATGCGGCGATCAAGGCGCTGCGCAATCAAATGAAAAACCCGGTCTACCCGCTGGATGCGGTGGTATTGATAGCTGCGGCGCGTTTCGGTACGATAGGTTCGGAATTGGTCGTGCAGGATGCAGCGGGCGATCGAATCGTGATGCGAGATGCGCCGGATGCGCGGCTTCCGGCGACCATTGCATTGCGCCAAGCCGCTGCGGCCCATGGTCCTGGATCGCTCGCGACGCGTCTCTATTTCGATTTGCCGTCGCGTTCCATTTATGGCGAACCCTTGGCGCTCGTCGTGGGCGACGAGCATTTGCGGCTTCGGGCCTGAAAGGACACGGTCATGGCCAAAGATACCCTGAAGCAGCTCGATCTCGACGTCGAAAAAATGTACTTCGCGGGCGCTCAAATAGCCCGGACGAACCCGGAGATCCTTGCCGCCAAAACGAAGCTCGCGCCCATTGCTGCAAAAATTCCGGCCATTCGCCGCGTGACGGAACAAATGGGGAAGCTGGAGCAAGCTGCGGGAAAAGCTGCTGCTGCAGAGCTTCTCGATCAGGGGTTGCTTTTGGCGCAAGTGCGTAGTGCGCAGGCTGCGCCCGCATTGCCGACGGAATCCGGCGAGCTCACAGCGCTTCCTCCGGCCGGTAAGATAGGCTCGCCGCTGCTTCCAAACGAATTGCAATCGCTCGTCGGGGCGCTCATGAATGCTCCCGAGAGCAGGTATCGGGCCGAAACGATTCACGAAGCATGCTTACGAGGTTCGGCGCGCGATTTGCGCATATTGCCTCTGTGCGTGCCCGCGCTGTCGGATTCGCACATTGCGGATGTCGTCGAAAAGAACCTCCTTCCGGCCATGGGCGAGGCCATCGTTCCCGAGCTGCGGCGCTGTCTCGACATCGAAAAAGGTCGCAGCCTCGACCAGCGCATGCTGCGCGCCATTGCGCAAATCGAAGGGCCCAAAGCCATTGACATTTTGCGCGAAGCCATCGAAAAGGGTAGCGCGGACATTCGAGCGGCGGCGATCGCTGAATTGGGTCGCATCGATCCGGTGCAAGCCGAGCCGGTGGCGACGGTGCTCGTCGAGAAAGATCGTTCGAAGGAAGTAAAGCTCGCTGCGATTCGCGCGCTCGCGAATGCGCCTGGGGACGCGGCGCTCGATACGCTCATTCACGCATTCGGAGGCTCGAATGAAATGCGTTCGGCAGCCGAATCGTCGCTCGCAGGCTCGAAGCACCCCCGAGCGACGGAGCGGATCATCGCGCTTTGGACGCCCGAGCTTCAGGAGCTGGGGCATTTCCGCATCAAAAAGGCCAATACCAAGGAAGAAAAGGACGAGGCAGCGAAGGCGCAGAAAGCGCACGCGGCGAAGGTCGATTACATGGTCGACCTCATTGATCTATTGGCGGCACGAAACACGGATCGCACGACGCAACTGGTCGTGGATGCATTTCGGTCGCACAAGATCAAAGAAGTGCGTGACACCGCGGCGCGAGCTCTTTTGCGACTCGGTTATCAGGAGGCTTGGCAAGAACTTTTGCCATCGCTTTACGACGCGCCCGAAGCCACGCAATACCAATTCATCGATGGCACGTTCGAGCTCGATATGGCGAAAGCGTACGACAGGCTCGCGCCTTTTTTCGAAACCAACGCATTGCTTGCCAAAAATGGTGTCGACTTCGCCACGCGCCTGTTCGCCCGCGTGGTTGCGGAATCGGCGCCAGAGGGCGGCCGCTTGGCTTCGCTTTTCGAGCGAGATTTACGTTGGGTCGATCTTGCGATTCGCTTGCTTCCAGCAGAGGCGTTGCGCGGAATTGCCCTGGCGCTGCTCCAACGCTCTCGTTCGCCGAAAGCATTGGAGCCCGCATTGTCGCTCTCCCGCGAGGGAATCGCTGCAGAGCATGCTCTGGCGCTCATCGAATTGCTCGGGTCCTACAGAGATCCTCGCATACTCCCAGCCTTCATTCGACTTTTGAGCTGCTTGAGCGGCGCTTGGCAATACGGCCGCGCATGCCACGTCTTTCACGAATACGACGACCCTGCGCTCGCACCGCTCTTGCGAAGCTGGCTCGACGATCGAAAATCGCGCAGAAAGATGTCCAAGACCGAAGTCGAGCCCTTCGAGAATTGTATGCGTTTTCTTGGACGAGATCGCAGTACTCCTCAGCCGGCGGACAACTGATTCGTCGTTTCTAATGACCCACCACCATCGAGAGTCGGCATGGCTACCAAAAAAGACGCGCAAAAACACGATGATTCCCCGGCAAGCAAGAGCGACGTTTTGCGCGAGCCGGCAGAACGGCTATTCGCGCATGAATTGGCCGCATTGGCAGCCGCGGACAAAGGCGAGCCGCCTCCGGGTTGGCGACTTTCGCCGAAATCCGTACTTACTTATATCCTCGGCGGCAAAGTGGGCGACGTCGTCATCACGCCCAAATACATCGGTTCGCCGCGCCTCGTCGAGATTGCCATTGCAACGCTCGCGACCGATCGCGCTCTGCTTTTGATTGGTGAACCGGGAACCGCAAAGAGCTGGCTCTCCGAGCATCTCGCGGCGGCCATTTGTGGCGATTCGCAATTGCTCGTGCAAGGCACGGCCGGCACGACGGAAGAGCAGATTCGGTACACGTGGAACTATGCGCTTTTGCTCGCGGAAGGACCGAGCCCCAAAGCGCTGGTGCCCTCGCCTATTTACCGAGCGCTCGATGGCGGTAAATTGGTCCGCTTCGAGGAAATTACGCGGTGCCCGTCGGAAGTCCAGGACGCGCTGATTACGCTGCTCAGTGAAAAAGTGCTCACGGTGCCCGAGCTGAGCCATCACGTGCAAGCGAAACGGGGATTCAACGTCATTGCGACGGCAAATACGCGCGATCGCGGCGTGAACGACATGAGCGCGGCGCTCAAACGCCGTTTCAATATCGTGATTTTGCCCGTGCCGACCGACATCGATACCGAAGTGGCCATCGTCGCGCGGCGCGTGCGTGAAATCGGGTCGAGCTTGCGATTGCCCGCGGCTCCTCCGGCGGATGAAGCCGTGCGTCGCGTGGTGCAGGTATTTCAAGAATTGCGCCGAGGACAAACCGCGGACGGCAAGCAAAAGCTCAAGAGCCCGTCGGGCGTGTTGTCGACGGCCGAAGCGATATCGGTGCTCGGCAATGGAATGGCGCTCGCTGGGCATTTCGGCACGGGGCGCGTGAGCGATCGTGACATTGCAGCAGGATTGCTCGGGGCCGTCATCAAAGAAGATTCGCGTGATGAGGCGGTGTTCGTCGAATATTTGGAAAACGTCATGAAAAAGCGCGGTGGTGATTGGGAAGCGCTTTACAAGGCGTGCAAGGAATTGGTCTGAGACGTCATGGCGGCGAAAAAGGGAAAACCGGCCGCCGCGGCAGCCGCTCCGGCCGCGACACCTGCCGCAGTGCCGGCCTCGGGGCCACTCGCGCACATCTTTGGCGTTCGCCATTTGTCGCCGATGGGGGCGTGGCATCTCGAGCGGTTTCTCGATAAGATCAATCCTACCGCGGTGCTCGTCGAAGGGCCGAGCGACGCGACGGACGAAGTCGCGTATTTCGCAGACAAGCGCACGAAACCGCCGGTAGCACTCCTCGCGTTTACCCAAAAACGCCCGGTGCGCTCGATATTGTATCCGCTTGCGACGTATTCGCCGGAATGGGTAGCTCTTCGCTGGGCGCTGCGAAAAGAACGCGTCGCTCGATTCATGGATCTGCCGTCCGAGGTTTTTCTTGGCCAGGGTTCGTCCGAGGACGAGGGATGCACGCACGAAGAAAGCGCTGAAGAAGCGGTCGAGGATGCGCCTGCCGAGGAGGAGACGGACACGCAACGGTATTTGGGCGATCCGTACACGGCCATTGCGGAGCTGTCCGGAGAAACGGATCACGACGCATGGTGGGAGCGGCATTTCGAGCATTCGACGGAGGTCGATTCGTACCGGCTGGCGATCTTCGAATTTGGTAAGCAATTGCGAGCGCTCCGATACGAAAGTCCCGCGCGGCTCGCACATACGCTCCTGCGCGAAGCGTACATGCGGCGCAAAATTCGACAAACCATCGCGGAGGGGCACGATCCCGACAAAATCGTCGTCGTTTGCGGAGCGTATCACGCGCCGGTGCTCACGGTCGAAGAGCCGGCGATGACGGATGACGAAGCATCGAAATTGCCACGCGTTGCGGTGACGCGCACGCTGATGCCATACAGTTATTTTCGCTTGAGCTCGCAATCTGGTTATGGTGCGGGCAACAAGGCGCCGGCGTATTTCCAGGCGCTGTACGACGAAGCGCAAAAGCACGGTTCCACGGCCGGAATTGGAAAGTGGTTTCTGACGGAATTGGCCGGTCGGCTTCGCAAAGCGGGCATGGTGCGGTCGACGGCAGACGTCATCGAAGCCGTGCGTCTGGCGAATGGAGTTGCTGCGCTTCGAGATTCGCATTCGCCGACGATGGGTGATTTCGAGAGCGCTGCGACGGCCTGTTTGGGACACGGTGATCCGGCCATCACGGGGCGATTTTTGCACGATATGGTGGTGGGCGACGCGGTGGGCAAAGTCCCACCGGGCGTATTGCGAACGTCGATACAGGATGATTTTCAAGCTTCCATAAAGGATCTGCGCCTCGAAGAATACCTGAAGGACAAGGAACAAACCATCAAAGGTGCTACGGGTAAGGATTGGCTCGATTTACGCGAGAATCGGCAGGTCAAATCGGCTGATTCCGCCTTCCGTGATCGGAATCGATCCATTTTCTTGCACCGCCTTGTCACGCTGGGTATCGGATTCGCAAGCGATAAAACCGCGGCTGAGGATCGCGCGCTGAGCACGTACAAGGAAGTTTGGTCTGCGCGGTGGACGCCGGAATGCGAAATCAACTTGGTGGACAATGCCTTGCTCGGGGACACCATCGAGCTTGCGGCCGCTCGAAAGCTCGGCGATTCATTGACGGAATGCTCGGACATCCTCAATGCGGCACGGCTCGTCAAAAATGCGGTGCTTTGCGATTTGCACGACGCGACGAATACTGCGTTTTCGCGCGTGCAGGCGCTGGCCGTGACGGACGGTGATTTCGTTGCGCTCGCGACCGCGGCGCTCGAGCTATCGCATTTGGCAGCGTATCGTGACGTCCGTAAATTCGACACGACGCCGCTCGAACCGCTCGTGGCGCAGCTCTTTTTGCGCGGCCTGCTCCTCGCGCCCGAGGCTGCTCGATGCAATGAAGATGCAGCTCGCAAGGTAGGCGAAGCGCTCACGTCGTTGCATCACGTGGCGCATGTATTCCAGGACAAACTCGACGAAGAGCGGTTCGTCCGGACGCTCGATGCCATTGCCGACGATCCCTTCGCAGCGCCGCATGTGGCCGGCGTTGCGTGCGCCATTTTGCTCGAACGCGGCCAATTGCCCGATGCGATCCTCGATCAACGCGTTTCCCGGCGTCTTTCCCCGGGGGTGAGTCCCACCGAAGGTGCCGGCTTTTTCGAGGGGCTCGCAACGCGCAATCGTTATGCGCTGCTCGCACGGAAATCGCTTTGGGCTGCCATGAATGCATTCATCGAAGCGCTCGACGACGAAGCTTTCAAACGAGCCGTCGTGGCATTGCGGCGGGCTTTTGGAAGTTTCGAGACGAGCGAAGCGCGGCGTATTGCAAGCGTGCTGGCCGAAGTCTGGGGCGGCGGGGAAAAGGAGCTCGTGCAAGCGGTCGAAACGAAATTGGACGACACGGAGATCGAATCCCTCCAGACAGACTTCGAAGGACTTGGCGATTTGGATTTTTGATATGGCCAAGAAAAACCCCGCAACAAAAACTGCTGCTCCCGCCCCTGCCCCAGCGCCCGTGCCGGCAGGACCGATGTCGTTCGATCGCGTGCAGCGCTGGCGGCTGATTCTAGGAAAACGCGTCGAAGACCAATTGTCGGGCTTTGGCGGCGGCGGACCAGGCGGAGCCGGCGGCATGCTGAGCCGCGAAATGATGGAAATGGACGGGGCGCTCGGAGCCGTCTACGACATCGAGGAATCCGAGCCCGAAGGAAAGCCGGGCGGGCGTCGAGGAGGACTCGGGAAAAGCCGTCCCAAGCTCGCGGCGTGGCTCGGTGACATACGCAAGTATTTCGAGCAAGACATCGTGGCGGTGATTCAGCAAGACGCGATCGAAAAGCGCGATTGGAAGGAATTGCTTTTCGAGCCGGAATCGCTCGCGCAAATCACGCCAAGCGTGGAGCTCGTCGGTACGCTCCTTTCAATGAAGGACATGATGCCGGATCGGGCGAAAGACGCGGCGCGCGAAATCGTTCATGCCGTCGTCGAGGAAATCAAAAAGCGTATGCAAGGAGCGCTCGAACGGGCCGTCCGCGGAGCGCTCGATCGTTCGAGACACCAACCGATTCCGAGTCTTCCGAACATCGATTGGCGTCGCACGATTGGCAAAAATCTCAAAAATTACGAAAAAACGCGCCGGACCATCATTCCCGAGCGGTTTTTCTTTTTTGCGCGTCAGCATCGGCGCAAGGAATGGAACGTCATCGTCGCCATGGATCAGTCGGGCTCCATGGCGAGCAGCGTCGTGTACGGGGGCGTGATGGGATCGATTCTCGCGAGCCTCCCGGCGCTCGATACGCATGTCATTGCATTCGACACGGAAGTCGTCGATTTGACGCCGCGGCTCGTGGATCCGGTCGATTTGATCTTTGGTATTCAGCTCGGTGGGGGAACCGATATCAATCGCGCCGTCGGGTATTGCCAAGGACTCATTGCCAATCCTCAAAAAACGCTGTTCATTTTGCTCACGGATCTTTATGAAGGCGGCAATCAAGAACAAATGATTCGCCGCATGGAAGACATGGCGCAAAGCGGCGTGCGAGCGATGGTCCTGCTTGCGCTCGACGATTCCGGTGCGCCGTCGTTCGACACGGAGCTTGCGAAGAAGCTGGCGAAGGTTGGTGTACCAAGTTTCGCGTGTACGCCGAACGCGTTGCCGCCCATGCTGGAAGCTGTCCTCAAAGGGCAGAACCTCGACGCCGTGGCGCAACGTTTCGATTCACGAAAAGGCGGTCAATGAGGCGTTTCGGTAGCGCGATCTTCACGCTGCCGATTGTCTTCAAAAACGCTGCACAGTCGCCAGAATTTGTGCTAGAGGGCGTGCGCCACGAGAAACCGGAGCTGCCATGCCCATCTTCCGATTGGAGATCGAAAACCGACCTCATGTGCCGGACGCGCTTGCCGCGATGACCGAACGACAACTCTCGGAGTGGCTCGGTCTGCGGCCCGCTCGCGTGCGCACGCGCAAGCTCTTTCTGTGCGACCTCGACATCGACGCAGCCGAGGCCGCGCGTTTCCTCGAGGCAATTACCGATCCGGTGATCGAAGTGTCCGCGCTAGGGGTTTTGCCGGACGATGCGACGGGCGGCGCGCCGTGGATCTTGACGGTTTCCTTCGCTCCCGGAGTGACGGATACGGTAGGAAAAACCGCAAAAACGGCGTGTGAAGACGTGCTGGGACGGTCGCTCGCCGGGCAAGTTTATTCGGCGACGATGTATTTCTTGTGGGGTTTGTCGAAAAATGACGTCGAAAGAGCCGCAGCCGAAGTTCTTCACAATCCGCTCATCCAAAAAATACGCCTCGACTGTCCACCTCGAACGCCCGACTTGACCATTCCGCGGGCGGGCACGTCGCTCGAGCCGACCGTCGAGCTCGTGCCGCTCGGTTCGCTTGGCGATGCGGAGCTCGAAGCACTATCAAAAAACCGACTTTTGGCATTGTCGCTCGCCGAAATGCAAGCGGTGAAGGCGTATTTCGCGGCCACTGGGCGCGATCCGACGGACGCCGAATTGGAATGCATTGCGCAAACGTGGAGCGAGCATTGTAAACATAAAATATTCAATGCGCCCATCGATTACGTGGGACCCGACGGAACGTCTCGATCTATTGAGCGCGGCATCTTCAAGACGTACATCGTTGGCGCGACGGATGCCGTTCGTCAGGACCGAAAGGCGCAGGGGCTCGATCGGGACGGTGATTTTCTCGTGTCGGTTTTCAGCGACAATGCAGGCGTCGTTCGATTTACCGAACGGGATCATCTCGTCTACAAGGTCGAAACGCACAACTCCCCTTCGGCGCTCGATCCGTACGGTGGAGCGATGACGGGCATCGTCGGCGTGAATCGCGACAGTTTTGGTTGCGGCCTAGGCGCGGATCTTTTGGCCAATGTGTGGGGGTATTGTTTTGGTCCGCCGGACTTTTCGGGCACGTTGCCGAAGGGCCTCATGCATCCGAGGCGCATTCGCGACGGCGTGCATCACGGCGTCATCGATGGTGGCAATCAATCGGGCATTCCGTACATGCGCGGATTCGAGCTCTACGATGATCGATACGTAGGAAAACCGCTCGTGTATTGCGGCACCGTCGCCGCGATGCCCACGACGGTAGCGGGCAAACCGACGCATCAAAAGTATACGCAGCCGGGCGATCGCATCGTGATGATCGGCGGGCGTGTGGGCAAAGACGGCATTCATGGGGCCACGTTTTCGAGCGTCGAATTGAGCGAAAGCTCGCCCGTACAAGCGGTGCAAATTGGCGATCCCATTACGCAAAGGATGATGTTCGACATGCTCGCCGAAGCGCGCGACGCGGGCCTTTACAGCGGCATCACCGACAACGGCGCAGGCGGCCTTTCGAGCAGCGTCGGCGAAATGTCCGAAGCGACGGGCGGCGCCGAAATCGACCTTTCCCGCGTACCGCTCAAGTACCCTGGGCTTTTGCCATGGGAGATCCTCGTGAGCGAAGCGCAGGAACGAATGACCGTCGCCGTTCCCGAAGACAAACTTGCGGCGTTTTTGGCTCTTGCGGCCCGGCGCGAAGTCGAAGCGACGGAAATCGGGCGATTTACGCAAAGTGGGCGACTCGTCGTGATGTACGGCGAAAAGAAGGTTTGCGATTTGTCGCTCGATTTTTTGCACGGGGGATTACCAAAAATCACGCGCAAGGCACGATGGAGCCCGGCCCCTCGCAATGAATTGACCGCGGAAAAACGGGCGGAAGTTCTATCGTCAAAATCGCTCGAAGAATGCATCGTGCAATTGCTCGGGCGTCCGAACATTCGCAGCGATGGGCGGTATGCGAAGCATTACGATCACGAAGTCAAGGGGCTATCGGTCATCAAGCCTCATGTCGGGGTTTTTCGGGACGTACCGGCTGCGGCGACGGTCATGCGCGTGCGCCTTGGTCGCGATGAAGGCGTGGTGCTCGGCGAAGGCATTCATCCGTATTACAGCGACCTCGATGCACGCGAAATGGCTCTCGCGTGCGTGGACGAAGCCGTGCGGCGCGTGCTTTGCGCAGGCGCGCGAATCGATAGGCTCGCAGCGCTCGACAATTTCTGCTGGCCGGATCCCATTGAAAGCAAGTCGACGCCGGATGGAGCGCACAAGCTCGCGCAGCTCGTGCGCACGTGCGAAGGACTCTTCGATGCGTGCAAAGCGTACGGATTGCCGCTCGTATCTGGCAAGGATTCAATGAAAAACGACGCCATTTTGGATGGCGTGAAGATATCCGTGCCGCCCACGCTTTTGGTCAGCGTCATGGGGCAAATGGCCGACGTGAAACAGGCGTTGTCGCTCGTTCCGCGCGCTCCTGGAGACGTTCTCTATTTGCTGGGCGATACGCGTGACGAATGCGGAGGTGCGGAAATCGAACGGCTCGTCGGGCACGCTTTTGCGGGCGTGCCGCGCACGGACGTGCAGCAATTTTCCTTGCGATATCAAGCATTTGCGGACGCGCATGCCGCGGGGCTCGTGCGCTCGGCGCATGTCGTCGCCCGGGGTGGGCTTGCCGTGGCGCTCTCGCACCTTGCAATGGCGAGCGACCTGGGCATTGTGGCGTCGCTGGAAACGCTCGCTCCGGGGCTCGACCCGCCCATTGCAATGTTCAGCGAATCGACGGGGCGCATTCTGTTGACAGCGCGTCCGGATCAATCGGCGGCGCTCGAAGAACGGCTCGGGAAGCATGGGCTCGTTCGAGTGGGAATGATCGAAGCGTCGAATGACGGCCGAGGGTATTTGCGAATCACACAGGGTGGACGACCGGTCGTGGATGTTGGTGCAGCCGTTTTGCGCAATGCATTTCAGGAGGAAAGCCATGGGAGTTGAAACGCGCGATGTGCGGGTCCTCGTCCTGACGGGGTACGGCCTGAATTGCGAAGTCGAAACCGCTGCGGGTTTTTCTCGCGCGGGAGCGACGGTGAAATCGACGCATTTGCACGATCTGCTCGACCGAGCGGGCGACAAGGACGTTTTTTCCGGTTATCACATTCTCGCCTTCGTCGGAGGTTTTTCCTTTGGGGACCACATTCAAAGCGGGCGAGTGTATGCGAATCGGCTTCGTTTCCGCTTGGGCGATGCGCTCGGTCGTTTCGTGGACGATGGGGGCCTTTCGCTCGGCATTTGCAATGGTTTTCAAACGCTGGTTTGTCTTGGGCTATTGCCGGCGCTCGGGCGAACCAAAGGAACGAGTTTGGCGCCGCAATCGGCGGCGCTGGTGCACAACGATCGGCTCGGGTATTTCGACACGTGGGTGAAGCTGCTCGTCGATGCGGAGAGTCCGTGCGTGTGGACGCGGGGTTTGCCGCAAACGATTGAGCTGCCGAGTCGTCATGGCGAAGGAAAGCTCGTGTTTCGCGACGAAGAAACGCGCAATGCGATCATGGCATCGCGGCTCGTGCCCGTGCGTTACGCGGATGCGAGCGGTCGTCCGACGGAGGTTTGGCCGGACAATCCGAACGGCTCACCGGACGGTGCGGCGGGACTGTGCGATGCGACGGGTCGCATTTTTGGCTTGATGCCGCATCCGGATGCGTTCCTCGATCCGGAGAACCACCCGGACTGGATCCGGCGGCGGGATCGCGGTGAACCTGGGTTCAGCGCGAAAGACGCTGGCGTTGGACAGGCGATCTTTGATCGCGGTGTGCGCGCGGTGGCGAGTAGCTAGGTTCGGCGAAGTGCGATCCAGACGAACATACAAGCCTACGATGCGAAAACCTCATCGAGCGAGTTCGCGTAGAGCACTTTCTCCTCCAACTGGTCGAGCAACTGGGCGTCGGCGTTTTCCACACGCGTGACGACGTCTTCCGGAAGCACGCCGAACTTGCGCCGAAGGAGCCGCTGGACGGTTTCTCGTCGTCCCTGCAGCTTTCCCCGTAGTTCCGCGCGGCGTTCGTACATGTCCATGATTTCTTGCGTGTTCATGAGGAACTCCTCGTCTGCGGGCGAAGCCGGCTCGTTGACCGCTTCGATGCGGTAGCGTACCAGAATTGGCAACGCGATGCACTTCTCGAATTCATCGTTGGAGAGGCTTTTGAGCTCTTCAATGGCTCGCTTCAACGTTCGTCCGCGTCCCATCAGGCGCAAAAGCAGCGTCGATCGCTCTTCAGGTAGGTCGCTCAGCACGACGATCGACGTGGCATTCACGGGCGGCTGTTCGTAAACCCCACACGGCCAGGTTTCCGCCACACGTGCCCACGTCGCATCGAAGGCCTTTGACGGTTTGCCCGCAGACAAGATCCATTGATGCGGCAAACCCGGTGCTTCGATTTGTTTGCGAAGGATGTGGCGTAGATTGAGGTGTTTTCGAATGCACCCTTCCACGTCGAGCACATCCGGCGGCGCGGAAAACACCTCGAAGGAGCAAGGTCGTTCGGTCATGCGCCCGAGCAACGTTCCAGCAACAGGAGACGGCCGTTCGAGGTCGGGGACGAAATACCCATCGACCTGCTGCGGATCAGGGCTGACCTCGAGCTCCGAAGTGAACGAACCGCGCTCCTGGAGGCTCGCCCGAAGCATTTGCTTACCAAGCTGGTCGTAACGCGTGACCACGTCCTGCGCATATTACAGGGAATACGGTCTGTCAAGGAAATGGTCGACCAGGACGCACGTTTGTCGCAGGAATGGTTCGCGTAGGACAAACAGAGAGGAGCCTAACGGAGCGAACGAATGCGAGCGGTGGTTCTTCGCCCAAGGTTTGCGACGCCTCTATCCCGGCCGAACGTTAGCAACAACACTCAAAAAATATTTTTCTTCGCCTTGTCGATCTGACGAACCCTCGTTCGTCGTCCTTGCGAAACCGTGGTACGGACCCGGCAAGCGGTCGGGACAGACCACACGAGCCAAGGAAAGAGGCAAAGTCATGCGCGTTATGGTGATCATCAAGGCCAACAAGGATTCCGAAGCCGGCAAAATGCCCAGCGAACAGCTTCTCAAGGACATGGGCGCCTACAACGAAGAGCTCGTGAAGGCCGGGATCATGCTCGCCGGCGACGGGCTTCATCCAAGCTCCAAGGCAAAACGCGTGCGCTTCTCGGGCAGCCAGCGCACCGTCATCGACGGACCGTTTGCCGAAACCAAAGAGCTCATTGCGGGTTTTTGGATCTGGCAGGTCAAGTCCATGGAAGAAGCGGTCGAATGGGTTCGCCGTATTCCCAATACGGACGACAACGGCGAAGAGTCCGATGTAGAAATCCGTCCGATTTTCGAGGCGGCCGACTTTGGTGCGGAATTCACGCCCGAGCTGCGTGAGCAAGAAGATCGCCTGCGCGAGCAAATCGCGCAGCAACAGCAGCAAAAATCCTGATTCCACGAATCGAGGCGCCCATGGCCGATCTCTCGGGGGACATGCGCAAAACAATCGATGCGGTTTGGCGGATCGAATCAGCCAAGCTCATTGGCGGGCTGACGCGTGTCGTTCGAGACGTCGGCCTTGCCGAAGATCTCGCACAAGAGGCGCTCCTCGAAGCAATGGAACGATGGCCCGAGACGGGAATCCCAGACAAACCCGGCGCGTGGCTCATGGCCACCGCGAAAAATCGGGCCATCGACGAATTGCGACGGCGCTCGATGCTCGAGCGTAAGCACCACGAAATTGGGCAATGGTCCGATTCTGAAGCGAAATTCGTCGAGCCTGTCGATATGGACGAAGACGTTGGTGACGACGTTTTGCGGCTCATGCTCGTCGCTTGTCATCCGGTATTGGCCACGGAGGCGCGCGTGGCGCTCACGTTGCGCCTCTTGGGTGGTCTTACCACCGAGGAAATTGCGCGGGCATTTCTCGTTTCGGAACCAACGATTGCCCAACGTATCGTGCGCGCGAAACGTACGCTCACGGAGGCGCGCGTTCCATTTGACGTGCCGCGAGGTGCCGAATTGTCGGCTCGATTGTCGTCGGTGCTCGAAGTGGTGTACCTCATTTTCAACGAGGGGTATTCGGCGACGCGAGGGGACGAGTGGGTGCGGCCCGAGCTTTGTGAAGATGCCCTCCGTCTTGCGCGCATTCTGGCGCATCTCGTGCCAAATGAAGCCGAAGTGCATGGTCTCGTTGCGCTTTTGGAGATTCAAGCGTCACGAAATCGCGCCCGCGTGGGTCCTTCGGGCGAACCCATTTTGCTCATGGATCAAGATCGTTCGCGGTGGGATCACTTGCTGGTGCACCGAGGTCTCGACGCGCTCGATCGGGCCATTTCGCTGGGACGACCGCTGGGCGTGTACGCGCTTCAGGCAGCCATTGCAGCATGTCACGCTCGAGCGCGAAAGGCCGAAGATACCGATTGGGTGCGGATCGTCGCGCTGTATGATGCGCTGGCGCAATTGACGCAATCGCCCGTCGTCGAATTGAACCGCGCGGTCGCCATTGCAATGGCATTCGGCCCGGAAGCGGGCCTGGAATTAGTCGACGAGCTTACCGATGAACCACTTTTGCAATCGTACCACTTGCTCCCATCGGTGCGTGGCGATCTGCTCTTCAAGCTCGGGCGTTTGCGTGAAGCGAGCAATGAATTCGAGCGCGCCGCGTTTCTCACGAAGAACAGCCGGGAACGCGCGCTGCTGCTTGCACGCGTGAAAGCGTGTCGGTGATTGTATCCGGGCCTCGAGTTGAACGCTCGCTTCGCGCGGCCACTTCTGCGGTGCGTGGGTGCCGCAGCAAGAGTGGTCCCAAAAACAAATTGCTCTGCAAGAACATTGCGTTTCGTATAAATACGAACAGGTGGTAAAACCTTCCATCGTTCCGAACAGGCCTTACTGCATTTTTCTTGCGTTTGGTAACATCTTCGTGACTCGTCCAGCGGCGTCGCTCGACAGCCAAACCATGCACGATGAGGTATGAGGTCTGCATGATGCGCTGGCGAGAAGGCGCAGCAATTCACGTTGCTATCGGTAATGCAGCGGCTTCGACGGTGGTACGAAAAAGCCCCTCTGCGGAAAGACGTCCGCTGGTAATGGGGGCGAAAGCTGGCGCAGCAGCAGTTCATATCGTCCCCAAGCATCGCGCAACGCAATAAGTCCCTGCGGTGGAACGAATCCTGGTACGAGGGCCCATCCGCCAGAAACACTAGGATCCTCCCCCACCGTGGCCATTCGCCCCAAAATCTTATAAGGTTCCGGGATTCCAAGACGATCATTCGCGCCACTCCCAGTAGCGTTTCGACAGCGGCAATACGAAACCAGAAGCGTAGGCATTGTTCAGGTGCGGAAACATACACGAGAACCACGTCACCTGCGCGAAGGCCCATGGCCGAACGTCGCAGCTCGATGGTTTTCGAACCGGCTAGAATCTGGTTGGCATAGATGGGCTTGATCGACAGAATGACGGAGGTATTCATGGTTTATCAGGGTACTCCCAGCCCCTCATTACGGAGCAGTTCGAATTCATCGCGCCCGATGGGGTTAAGACCTTGGAGATTTGTTTGGTTGTTCAAGACTTGACGCACGCGCGCCAAGGTAACGGGGCGACTGAATGGCTCGAACAGTTCAAAATGAATGGCCATCCCCGTAGCATGTCTGGAGTCCCAGCGTGACGCCTCCCAATCTGAGTCGCTGTGGCGCTCGATGAGCCCCGTCCCCCCGTCTCCGCCCCCCTATTTTTTGAGTTTCGTAAACAGAACAAGGTCGCCACTGACAACGCGATTTGGAAGCAGTAAAGCGTGTCAACAGAAGTTTGCAGGTGCCCATCTACGGGTCCCGAGGTTGCGAACATCCCTGTCACCCATTCAGAAAAAATGGGTACAATAACGTACCGTTTATGCGGCATGTGCAAGCGAAGTGGATAAAATTCGCGCATGAGCGAGGCATCATCGGTCGAACCCTCCGGCTCGCGACAACGGCAATTCGCGGCGATACAGTATGCGCAGCACGAGCTACGTTCATGCGTACACACGAAAGTGTCCCAGGTACGGATAAGTCGTCTGCCGAGACGCCGAATCGTGCACATGATGACGAATCGCTGACAATGCCCCAGATCTTCGACGCAAGCTCGCTCGTAAAGACATCGAGATCTGCGATTGAGCGAACTGTTTGGCGAACAAAGTGTTTGGCAAGCACGAGTTCCGTGTTACTCGACGTACGCGCATAACGATTTGCCGATATTCCTTCGACACGAAAACCAAACCGACGAAAGTATTCAATGAGCTCTGCTTTGTCTGCCGCAACAGTGACATGTACGCGCTCAATCGCGGGAATCGCCGCCCAAGTCCTGAGTTCATGGTAAAGAAGATGCTGCCCAATCGCCGTCCAAAGGGCCACGTGCAGTTTGATATGCGTCGTCCTTACTGCCCACGATATGCCGCAGTGATCGAACCCACCTCGACAACCTTCTTACTAACGTCCGGCATTGCCCAATTTTTTTCAAGCCAGGCTTGGAAACCTGGATAGTCTGCAGCTATCGGCGCAAGAAGCGCCCTCACGGGCCCTGAATCCCGAGGTTCCCACGACCTAATGAGTAGATTCGGCGTGACGTCGATGCGAGTGGCGGGTGGCCGCGCACGAACAAAGCGTTGTGCAAATGCAGCGAAGGAATCCGCTGAAAACGATTGGGTTGACGGTGCCCGCAATGTGTACGGCCCTGTTTCAATCCTTTCGGGATGTTTTCGCAGGTGCTCCGAAATATTCACCCAACGTGCATCAGACGAACGAGGGTCGTGGATTATACCAACAACGGGAACGCCGTACCGCGCCCACGTTTCAAAATGCGCCTTGTCCGCCGGCAAAACCGAATGGCTCTTGCGTACGAAAGACGCCGACGCCACATAGCCCTACAGCTAGCAACTGTCCCACCTCGCCCCAAACGGAAGCCCGCTCGCACTCGACGCCCCCCTTCCCCCCTCCCCCGCCCTTTACTATGGACGGAGGATCGTCTGTTGGCGCTCCGGTCAAGAGGGGAAAACGCGGCACAAAACTGACACCAAGGCAACCAGGGATCGGAGCAGACTACGAAAACTGGTTACCTGTCGCACATCGTCCAACACCCGCCGCGGCCAGCGAGTAACGCCAACTGACCGACGTCGTGCTGAGGTATAGAAATGGCATACTTCGCTGTCATCAATGATTCCTCCATCGATATTTCAATCGAACGGTGCCATATTAACGTTTGGGTTTTGCCGGGCCTCTCGAAAGTGTTCTATTCGAGTGGGGCTCGGTGAAGGTAAGGGAAGGAAAATCACCATAAAGCAACCCTCCCTGTGTCGTACAAGGGTTCACTCCTGACACGAGACAGCTGCCTGGTTTGACAGCCAAGCAAAAGGAAAACGCAAACCAATTAACGTTCGGCAACCCGTGCCCCCAAAGCAACCTACCCCCCCATCCCTTTGACCTCAACTCCCAGCTCCCAAACCCCCCCCGAACCCCCGACAACACCCAAACTCCCTGACTATCGGGGCCCAACGTCCGCAGGACCACACCCCAGAGCCTTAAAACGCAACCTGCCCACTCACTCCTCACCCTCCACCCCCTCTCAGAAATTGGCGACCTTCTCGAAAAGCTCCTGTCGGCACAGCCACTCTGAGCACCCCCCTCCTTCCAGGCCCTCCCCCCCCCCCCAACACTATCACAAGCCAAAACCAACACCCCTGCACGCCTTACGCATCTGACCGGCAAAAAAGCCTCCCTTCGCCATATTCTCTCCTGCACCATCCAAATTCTCCCCCGCATACCCCATCGACGAATACTGAATCTCGTCGCATCACCACCCAAGCAGTGCATCGACAAGGGCCAACGACTCCAACAGTTTGACAAAATGCGGCTCACACAATTGCCTGTTAACTCCACGCTCTCCACACGAAGCACGTTCCAACAAACACAGAACGTCCATGCGCCGCCAAGGCCTCGGAACGGTCCCCTTCGCCCCCCACCCCCCCGCCACTCAACGCGGTCCCCACGCCACCCCCACCATGCCCGTTCCGAGGAATGCGACCAGCCGCCTTCCACTTTCTCCAACTTTGCGATAACGTCCTCGCATGCGCAGGTGGCCATGACCCAAAGGCACGACCCGGCATTCGCAGCACCGCAAAACCCAGCGGCAACCGAGCCTTCCGCGGAAACGTTGTCGCTCGAAGACATCGCCGCCGGTGAGCTGACCGAAGTGCCTGTCCCGACAAACCTCGCCTCAACATCGGGCATGCGCTCGGCAAGACTCATTTCGGTGGACGGTCGCCAGGCAACCATAACCTTGCGCGGCGGAGCCGATCCAACCGTTGCCGATGTCGCGGACGAAGTCGAGACGGAGCTGCTCGGGCTAGCGTTGAAAAATGGTGACAGCGTTCTCGTGGAGCTTGCGCCGAACGCTCGGCCCCTCGTCGTAGGGATGCTTCAAACGCGCGTGCCTCGAGAAGTGCATGTTGCGGCCGATGAAGTGCATTTGCAGGCAGCGAAAGTGCTCGTGCTCAAAGCAGGACGCGCGGCGCTGAAGCTTCACGAGGATGGTGAAGTGGAGCTTCTCGGGACGAAGATCAATGCCGTCTCGCGGGGATTGTTCAAAATCGTGGGACGCGTCTTGCGACTCAACTGAGCTTGCGAGGTCATTCTCATGGACGTGTGGTCTCCGAGTGCCGTACCCGTAGGAATTCTTTGGTGGAATGGGCCCACGCGTCGCCTCACGATCATCGCGAAGATGACCTTGATGCCAAAGGCCGGGGCGCTCGTGCTGGCGGACGAGCAAGAGCCGCTTCGGCTTTCGGCCCCGAGCTCGTTCGACGTTCCCGAGGAGCTTCATTATTCGAGTGATTTCGTTCCTTTCAAACCACGATGCGACGTGCTCGTCGTCGGTTCGGCATATTCGCCGACGGAAGCGTCGATCATTCCCGTGCACGTGCGTGTCGGAGCTTGCGATAGGCGCGTGTATGCGCTCGCGGGCCAGCCGTCGACCAGCATTCCCTTGTCGTCATTGTATCTGCGACGCGAGCCTGTTTCGAGCGCTGAGGAGGTTGCGGTAGGACCACTGTCGCCGCATCACCCTCATCGCGCTCGTTTTGCCGATGCGCGCATTCCGCCTCGAGCATCGGGGTTCGAGCGGACAAACTTACCTGCCGATTTCGACGGGC
This sequence comes from Polyangiaceae bacterium, assembly GCA_016715885.1. Lineage (NCBI taxonomy): Bacteria > Pseudomonadati > Myxococcota > Polyangiales > Polyangiaceae > Polyangiaceae bacterium. The sequence continues at coordinate 590,189 of JADJXL010000015.1, read as the reverse complement.
GATATTTTAACACTGGTCCGATCGAGCAACAGACCGATCCCATCACACCCGGCATGGCGCTCGTCGTTCCTTCGCGCGGCGCCCAAGATCAAACGTTTTGGATTCCGCCACTGACGCCGCGGATTTTTTTATTCGATCAGACGACCGAAAGCGGATTGCGCGAGGTCGCCATGACGTGTGACACGATATGGATCGACACCGATCGCGAGCGCTACGTGCTCACCTTTCGCGGTGTGATCGATCCAGCGTATGGAGGACAATTCCCCTCGGCCGTCGTCGCCGTGTTTGCGTCGATCTACGACGCCGTGCTTGCAGGCGCGGCACGGATGATCTGCTCTCAGGCAACGGTTCGCAAAGCGACGGAACCTCAATCGCTCGAAGAGGAAATTGCCGAGCCCGCTTTGCCGGATCCGACGATCACACCGTCCCGTGCAGCATCGTTCCAGGATGAAGAAGGCACGAGCCTCTACACGATCAGCAGCTCCAAAGCGTCCACGCTGCCGTTTGCCTCGACTTCAATACCGCGGAGCGAAGAGGCAGCATCCATGTTGCCGGACGCCGCCACGCGCCCGCCCGTGCTCCCGTTTGTCGGAGGAGCGAGCGCACTGTCCGCGATGTCCGACAGCACGCCCGCGCAGCAGCTTGCGAATGTTTTGCCGTTTGTCCAGGCACATCCAGCGCCCACGCCGGCGATGTCACGACCAGCGACGACCACTGCGCCAAGACCACGAACGCTCGTGCCTGGAGTGACTGTTTCAGGCCCCGCGTTACCGTTTGTCCAAGCATCACATTCGCTCGATGCCCGGCCCGAAAGCCCACCGTTCGATACGACATCACGGTCCGTTTTGCCGTTTGTCTCGAACGAGCCTCGCAAGCGGCCATCGACGATGCCGCCGGCGGAATCGATTGTCTCGACCGAATACGACCGGCCCTCCGCACCGCCGCCCCAAGCTTTGCCGTTTGTCTCGACCGAACACGACCGGCCCTCCGCGCCTCCGCCCCAAGCTTTGCACGCATTGCCGTTTGTCTCGAATGACCCGAAGCCGTCGGTGCTCGGGCGTTTCGATGCGCAGCCATTGGCAGGGGCTCCACTTGGCACCGCGGCAGCGCCGAGCGTTTCGGAGCCAGCGCCGGCGCTCGACACGTCGGCGCTCATGCGTCTATCGCTCGATACCTTCGCGGAAATCAAAGTGGACTTGTGGAGCGGTGTGGGGCTTCGCGAAGCGCTCGCGAAACATGGAATCGATCAGCGGTCGTATCATTTGTACGAGCGACGGCAGACCGAAGAGCTTGGGGACGACGTGCGTCAAGGCGCGCTGGATCGCACGCGTGCGCTACGTGCCGCACTGCGTCGTGCGCGCGAGCGTCGAGGGCCGATTTCCACGGACGACGGGATTTTGTAATCGCTGAAGAAGCGTGCGGATGCGTTGGATTTCGATTGACGCGGCGCCTTTGCTGCGATGTACTTTCGACTTGTCATTGCTTGCCGGTAGCTCGAAGTCATGAATCTAGAACGCGTCGTGGATAACCGAACGCCGATGGCCCATTGGTGCGCCGTCGTGACGGATCGGCACGGCCACGATGTGATTTTGGTGATAACGAAAATGACGTGGGCCGTATCGGCAACGGGCGCCGTGACGATTGCGTCGCCGCAATCTCCCGTGCGCCTGGATGACGAGCCGATTTCGGATGCGCCGAATGCGAGTATTCGATATCCAAGTGATTTGTGTGAAGAAAAAGCGGGGACGGATGTGCTGCTCGTGGGTAGTGCGCAGCCGCCATCGGGGCGTAAAGTGACGGAAATGGATGTGGGGCTGCGAATCGAGGCAGGTCACCGCTCCATTCAAAAAGTCGTCAAAGTGCATGGTCCGCGCGTTTTTCAAAAAGCGATGATGGGCGTCGCTCCGGGGCCTGCGGCCGAGCTTCGGACGACGCCGCTCGTGTACGAAAACACCTATGGCGGAACGGATACGACGGAGCCGAATCGACCGGTGTCGGAGCCACGGAATCCCATTGGTAAAGGGTTTGCCAAGAATCGCGCGGCGCTCGTGGGTCAACCAGCGCCGCCCATCGAGGATCCGCGGGCGCCGCTATCGTCGAAGAATCCTGCGCCGGCTTGTTTTGGTGCCGTGCGCAGCGAATGGGCGCCTCGATTGCAATATGCAGGAACGTACGACGATACGTGGCGCAAAAAGCGAGCGCCTCTGCGTCCGCTCGATTTCGATCCGCGTTTTTATCACCTCGCGCCGCCTGATTTGTGGTCCGAAGTGCCGCTCGGGGGAGACGAGCCGGTGGAAGTGACGGGAACGACCGCCGGACCGGCTTGGCGATTTCGATTGCCTCGTTATGCTCCCCTCTTCAGCATTTCGGTGCGTGGAACGAAGCACGAGCCCAAAACGCACCTCGACACGTATCTCATCGACGCCGACGAGCGGCAGGTGGAAATCACTTTTCGAGCGACGGCGCCCATGCCACGGAAGCTCGAGCATATCGACAAGGTTTTGATCATGGGGGCGCCCAGCCTACCGGATGCATTGATTGAAGAACTAGCGGAGCGGGTCCGCGCGCGAAGGAGTGTCGATTCATGAGCACGCGCAAGGTATCAGTGAACCTCTCCATGGGGGTGGATGAATCATCGTATCGCATCGTATCGGTGCGAATTGCGGAGGAATTGGCCACGCCCACGCACGCGCGGATCGAGATTGCGACGATGGAGGACATCGATTTCGGCGATGTCATCCACGGCGACGCAACGCTCGAAATTCACCTCGATGGCTTGCCGTCGCGGCTTTGGTCTTGGAAGGTCGCCTCGGTCAAGTATTTGGGGGTCGAAGCTGGAGCGTATCGACACGAAATCGAATTACGTCCGCGTTTTTCATTTCTCGTGCATACTTTGTCCACGCGGAAATTCCGCAACCTTTCGTCGAAGGACGTCATCACGAAGGTGCTCGACGAAATGGGCATCAAGCATTCATTTTGGACCGTACGCACGCCGCCGGTACGGAAGTATTGCATGCAATATCGTGAATCGACGTTTGCCTTCGTGAGCCGGCTGCTCGAATTCGAAGGAATGTATTATACGTTCGATCACGATGATCTTCTCATTTTTGAAGACAATTCGCCCGCTGCAGCACCCGTCGATGGACCGACGGATCAATTCGATTTGCTGGATGCTGCCGGGGCGCTCGATCGAGACGTACTCGGAATTCATGCTGCACGCCGCGTCGCACGCGTGGCTTCCGGAAAAGCATCCGTGAATGATTTCAATTGGAAAAAACCCAAGCTGGCCTTGCTTCAATCGGCTGCTTTTGCGAAAGATGCCGAGCTCGAAACGTACGATTACCCGGCAGGTTATCGAAAGCCGGGGGATGGCGCGTACATTGCAAAAATTCGTCTCGAAGCGCACCGCGTCGCGAGTCAAGCATTCGAGGGACGCGGAAATATCGTCACGTTTGCGCCCGGCAAGAAATTTTCTTTTGGTGGTGCGGCCGGTGAAGCGTTCGTCGGAGACTACTTGATCGTTGGCATCGAACACGTGATCGAAGACGGGCGGTTTTCCTCGACGACCAAGCAAGTCACGTATGAAAATCGTTTCAAAGCGATACCTCTATCCTCTGCATTCCGCCCCAAACTGAGCACGCCGAGACCCACGGTCGAAGGTTGTCATACCGCCATGGTGCGCGGACCTGCAGGATCGGAAATTCATACCGACAAATATGGTCGATTCCGAGCGCAATTCCATTGGGATCGCGAAGCCGTGAGCACGGACGAGGATTCTCGGTGGCTCAGAGCATTGCAAGAGCCCGAAACGTCGATGGTCATTTCGCGCGTCGGCTGGGAAAACACCGTTGCCTATATCGACGGCGATCCGGACAGACCCGTCGGCGTGGCCAGAAACATCAATGGCGTGATGACCCCGACCTACAATCAACCGGGCAATAAAAACGTCATGACCATCAAAACCCCGTCTTCACCGGCGACGGGTGGTTTCAACGAAATAAAACTCGACGACAGCGCCGGGTCGATGCTGTTTTTCGTGAAAGCCGAAAAGGATCACATCGGTGTCGTGCGCAATGACCGCACCGAGCGCGTGGGAAATGACGAGACGCATTCGGTGGGCGTCAATTTCATGCACGCCGTCACGAACGACCAAGCCGTCGCGATCGGCGCCAATTCGCTCACGACCGTCGGCGAATTCACGCAGCTCGAAGTGCGCGCCAATCGCAAAAAGAGCGTCGGTGGCAATGAGAAGATCGACGCTGGCAATCAAATCATGGCCAGCACGCAAGGCAATGAAACGGAAACGGTCGGGTCGACACGCGTGACCATCACGGGCAGCGTTTCCTTGCCCAAAGTTTCACCACCCAAACTTCCGACGCTACAGGACGCCGCTTCGACGCTGGCCAAAGGCGAAAGCCTGAAGACGCTCATTCCGTCGCCCAAGAGCTTGCTTCCCGGCGGAGGCACCCTTTCCGGCCTCGTGAATGACATGCTCAATGGGTCGATCGCGCGTCAAGCGGTCAAGCGGATGAGCCGTACGATTGGCGGCGCATTCATTTCGACATCCGTGGGCAATTTCCAAACGATTGCGGGCACTTACGCCGAAACGGTGGGCGGCGTCAAATTGATGGTCGCAGCCGAAGGCGAAGTGCGGAAAACCGTAACCGGCCCGCTGAAGGTCTTGGTCGGCGGCGCCATTCTTCGAACGTCCGGTGAAGACATGGGCACCGGCGCAGAAAACACGAAAGTGACGGTGGGGGCCACTGCCGACTTTTCCGCGGGCAAACTATTCGAGGTCCGAGGAAACGTCATCGAAGTCGAGGGGCTCGCGGGCGTGAAATTCGTCTCCGGTGGGCTCACGATCGACATGTCGCCCGGCTCGATTACGATGAAGGGCAAAATGAAAATGGAATCCTCGAGCGGCGTCAAGGTGACCGGCTCGGACGACAACATCACGGGCTGAGGAGGATTTGACCATGGCACTGCAATCCGTCTTGGGCCTCGAGCAAGAGCACGCGCAGATTGAAATTGGCGGCTTGCCATATGAAGTCGTCGGCCTTTCGGGCGCAGAAGGCATCATGCGGCTGTTTCGTTACGAAGTCACGTGTGCCGCACGTGCAGCGAATGAACCGCCGCGAGCGCTTTTGGGCAAGCCCGCGGTCATTACACTCTTCAGTCATGGCGGGACGCGACAAGTGCGCGGAATCGTTGCCGAAGCAGCGCGATCGGTTTCGGACGATGGTAAAGCGATCGTCACCGTGATCGTTCGTCCGGATGCGTATCTGCTCACGCTCGGACGCAATTGCCGCGTCTTTCAGCACATGACGGTGGTCGATATCGTCAAAGCCGTGCTCGCATCGAATGCGCAGCCCTCGCGCTGGGAGGTCACGGAATCCTACGAGGAGCACATTTATTGTGCGCAATATCGTGAAGACGATTGGACGTTCGTTTCGCGATTGCTCGAAGAAGAGGGCATTTATTGTTGGTTCGACCATAGCGGTGAAGTGTCGACGCTGGTCTTTTCCGACCTTTCGACGGGCGCTCCCGAATTGCCTGGCGGGGCGTATATCACGTTTGCCCACGAAAGCGGCGCTCACGCGGATCGAGAAGTCGTATTCGAGCTTGGCGAACACGTCGCGGCACGCACGACGAAGTTCACTGCGGGTTCGTTCGATCCTGCGCGTCCGAGGCTCAAGATTGAAGCCGTCGAAGGCGGCGGGCCATTCGAAGCGTACGATGCGCCCGGTGGAGGACCGGAGAGTCCGCAAACGGTCGTGCGGCAAGCGAGAAATCGCCTGCAGGCGGCCATTGCTGCATCACGCGGCGTATTTGGCAAATCGACGAGCATTCGGCTCACGCCCGGAATGGTCTTGGAAGTCGGCGGATGTTCTGCTGCGCGTCTCGATGACCGTTATGTGCTGACGGACGTGACCATCGATATCGTGCAGCGGCGGCGCGGGCCTTCAGGCGGCGCTGGCGCGGAGAAACAAATCATCACCAAGTTTTCGGCCATTCGGAACGCCGTTCCTTATCGCCCTCTCGAAAAAACAAAACCCGCAAAACAAGCGGGGCTTCAAACGGGCCAAGTCGTCGGTGCACAAGGCGCGGAAGTGCAGCCGGATGCGCGTGGTTGCGTGCGCGTGAAATTGCGCTGGGATCGAGATCCCAAAAATGACGATACCGCCGGTAAATGGATGCGCGTGGCGCAACGAGGTACCGCCGAATCGATGCTTTTGCCGCGCATTGGCTGGAACGTTCTCACGATGAACGACGAGGGCACGGTGGACGCGCCGTGGGTGCTTTCGCGTATTCACGATGCCGAACATCCGCCGGCATATCCTCTGCCTGCAAACAAGACGCGCGTCGTTTGGAAAACAGCCACGACGCCGGGCGGCGGATCGTTCAATGAAATCTATTTCGAGGACAAACAAGGCCGCGAGGAAATGTTCATCAATGCCTCGAAAGACATGACCATCCTCACGCAGCACGTGAAAAAAGACGAAGTCATTCACGACCAATTGCGCATCGTCGGGAACAACCACACGATGTCGGTCGGCCTGAACCATAACGAAAATATCGGGCACGATCAGACAGTAGCCATTGGTGGCAATGAAACCATCATCGTCGCCAAAGGTTCGGAAAAGACCGTAGGCGGCAATGAAACGGCCACCATTGGTGGATCGCGCAACGTGACCACGGGCGGACAACATACGACGAACGTGACGCTCGATCGTAAATTGTCGGTCGGTTCGGCGCTCATCGACATCACGATTGGACAAATCTCGGCGTCGTCGAAATGGTCGACGGTGCTCGTCGGAGCCGTACGAGTGGCCGCGTCGGGCGGGACCATTTCAGAAGACGTGTCCAAAGTCACGGTGCAAACGATTGGCGGCGCAAAAATCGAAATCGCTGGGACAAACTGTCCGGTCGACGTCAAGAAGAGTTACACGGAGACCGTGGGCGGTGCGATGGTCCTCAAGGCTGGAGGCAATTATGCAGACACGGCCGACGTGAAATCCTTCTGGACGGTGGGAGCAAAACTATCGGCCAAGGCGCCGAAAGTGTTTTTCGAGGCCAAGGACAAAATCGAAATCAAGTGCGGCGGAAGCTCGCTCGTGATCACCAAAGACACGATTGAGATCGTGTCACCGAGTTACGATTTGTCGGGGGCTTTCCTCGATGTCAACACATCCATCGTGAACCATAACTAATAGAGGTGCCCCGTGAACGACAGTCGCCCGCTCAGGTATTTCGTCGAAGTCGCCGGCCACCGTTATGAAGTGCGGGAAATCGAAGGGCGCGAAGCCATATCGAAACCATTCCGCTTCGAGCTTGGTTTCGCACTCATGGACACGATGCAATTCGGCGCAGACCTGCCCATTGCGCCCATCGAACCCGACGATATCGTCAAGACCGATGTGACGCTCCACCTCGAACGTGACGGCATCGTCGATCGCGTGATTCACGGTCTCGTCTTCGAGGCATCCCTCGGAGCGACGTTGACAGGCGTACCCGACATGCATCTCGTCATCGAGCCGCGGCTATCGCTTTTGCAATATCGCACGGATATTCGCGTATTCCGCAACAAGACGGCGCCGGAAATCGTCGTCGAAGTGCTCTCCGCGTTCGGAATCACGCCCGAGCTGCGACTCCGCGCGTCGTACGAGAGCCGGCCCTATTGCGTACAATTCCGCGAATCGGACTTCAGCTTCGTGAGCCGTCTCTTGGAAGACGAGGGCATTTTTTATTATTTCAACAAAGACGGTGTCATGATCCTCGGCGATTCGGCTGCTGCATACGATCCGATTCCCGGCAATCCAGTTTTGCCTTATCGAGCGGGCTATGGCATGGATCAAAAGGAGGATGCCATCGTATCGATTGGAAGTCGAGCTTCGGCCACAGTTGGAAAAGTCACGCTGCGCGATTTCAATCCGGACCATCCGAGCCTCGATATGGATGTCGATGCTTCGGGACCCAGCGCTTTTGGGCCTGAGTGGTACGATTATCCGGGTGAATATGCGGAGCCGTCCGAGGGCAAACGCAAGGTGGCATTACGCAGCGAAGCATTTGCTTGCGCGTCGGAAGCGGTTCAGGGCCGGAGCATTTGTGCGCGAATCCTTCCAGGTCATACGATGGACGTATTCGACGTGCCGGAAGGTGCGCCGGGTGGAGAATTCGTCGTAACGGTCGTCGATCATGCGTACAGGCGCGCTGATTCGGGGTTTTCCGCAAAATTCGAGGCGCTCGATGGCAAGACGACTTTCCGCCCGCTGCTCGAAACGCCCATTCCGCAGATGACGAGCCCGCTCACGGGAATCGTGACCTGTCCTCCGGGCGAAGACGATATTTATACCGAGGAAGCAGGTCGCGTCAAAATACATTTTCATTGGGACAGGTTGCAGCCATACGATGGCGAGTGTTCGCATTGGGTGCCGGTCGTTCAGGACAATACGGGCCATTCCGTGGCGATTCCGCGCCGCGGCTGGGAAATGCTCGTGCACTTCTTGGAGGGCGATCCGGATAGACCCGTCGTAATCGGACGCGTGTACAATGCCGAGGATCGATTCCCCGTGCCGCTTCCGGAGGGTAAAACCAAAACGAGCCTCAAATCATTGGTTACGCCGAGCCGCGACGGAACGAACGAAATCCAATTCGAGGATTATGCCGGACGCGAGCACATTTACATTCACGCCGAAAAAGACCAAAACATCGTCGTCGGGAACGACAAGAGCGAAACGACCCTCGTCAACGAGCTCAGCGCGGTCTACCACGACGAACGCATCGCCATTGGCATAAATCACACCGAGGCTGTCGGAAAAAACCATTCGATGGTGGTGGTGAACAACCAAAGCCATTCGGTTGGAGGCAATCGCGAGCGGCAGATTGGCGAAAGCGACATGGGCAATGTGACGGGAAATCGATCCGTCACGATTGGTGGGTCGCACATACGCCGCATTCACACGGACGATTCGGTCGTGGCCAAGAATTTGACGGAAACGGTGGGTGCCGTGGACCTCGAAGTGGCCATCAAGACGAATTCGACGGAAGCGAATACGGCGCTGGCCGTGACGGTGGGCGGAGCCATCATCAACGTCGCGCGACAGAGCGTCACGGAGGCTGCGTCGAAGGGGCGACTGGAAACGATTGGCGGCGCGGTATTCTCGAAGGCGAAGGCGGAAATGAAGGCACGCGCCGACAAGAATCGAGTGCTCACCGTGGGCGGTACGTTTTCGGCGACCGTGGGCAAAGAAGCATCGCTCACGGGCGCGGAAAAGATACGCATCGTCGCAGCGAACGAGGTATTCGATGGTTCGGACGAGGTCATGCTGAAGGTCGGAGATACGACGGTGGTCATGAAGGAAGGGACGATTGCAGTAAATGCGCCGTCGAAGATTTCATTGAAGATTACGGGCTCGAACAAGCAAGGTGCGAGCAAGTCGACGCAGATATAGTCCATGAAGCAGGAAAACTTTCTCTTCTATTCCGTCAACGTCAAGGCAGCGTCCTGGGCACGCGTGTATCTCAATGATTTGCCGCTCCATGCCCAGAGCGCGCCGGGCGTGGATTCGCATTCGACCAGCATCAATCAAATGCTGATGAATGGCGAAAATACGCTGACGGTCGAAGTGTTGGCCGCGCCCGAGGAACGGGGGCCGGGCTCGGTGAGCGTCCATTTTTACACCGTGATCGATCCCATGACCAAGCCCATGAAGATCGCTACGGTGCATCAATTCTCATTTCCCGAAGTGCTCGACACGGCCGCAAAACCCAAAGATCGGCGTGTGCCGTATCATCATGAATCTCGGTTCACGTTCGACAACGGGGGGTTTTCCCCAATATGGGCATCGGCCCCCGCGGAAGAAGAAGTCGATTGTCGGGGCACACCTGAATTACGTGCTGCCGTAACCGAGCTTTGGGAATCCATCGAGCGGCTCGACGCGGACAAGTTTCTCGATTTGTGCGAGCTGCGCCTTTCGGAATACGAGCGCGCGCATCCGGGCGTGTCGCAAGCGCGCGCGGATACGCGGCGCGATGCATTGCGGGAATTGTTTTCGTACAAGCCGCGATTGCCGCCGCTCGACATGTCGGCGCTGCATTTTGCGTCGCGCGCGAATGGGCGCGTCGTGCATGTGTCTCGTGAAGGTGGCGGGCATGTCTTGAATGCGCCTGCAGAGCGCGATCCGCGGCGGCGTCTGAAAGCAGATTTGTTGTACACGCGGCAGTTGGGTGCCTGGAGAATTTGGGGTTAAGGAAAGAGGAAACCATGGCCGACACAGCCTCGAACCAAGGAAAAGCCATTGCAACGAAGGGAACGGCCCACATTCCTCGCACTGCTGGGCCCACGGACGTGTGCATCAATCCCGCGGTGCCCGTCACGGCCCCATTTCCTAATTTTGTCCCCACCACGCGCCTAGGGGCAGGACAAACCATTCGCACGAAAATCGACAACAAGCCCATCTGGACGATGAAAGGGGTCGTCGGGCCGCCCTCCAATGCGCCCCATCCTCCCTTCGTGATTGGAGCGGTTTCGGGCAAGCCTTATCAGATGGAGGCGAAGCCGATCATGGGATCGACGAACGTCTTCGCCGAAGGTGGGGCGCTCATTCGTACGAATGATCCGACGTTCCAGAATGCCATGAATACGGTGGGATTCGTGGATGGGTCGCGGGTTGCGGGCAATGCCACGAACGAACAAGGGTTTTTGCAAAAAATCTGCACGCTCGTCGTATTCGAGGGGGCATGCGAGCACGGACGCAAATTGGGGTTTCCCGCTCCCGGTGGCAAAGGCGAACCGAGTTACCTCGAAGTGCTTTCGGGGGATACCATCAAGTTCAAGGCCGAACGGCAGGACACGACGAAATCGCCGCCTGAAAAAGAACCCAAGTGCAGGCTCGGTGGTAATCACACGAAATGGATTGCAAAGCGCGTTGGCAGCGTCCCCGCCGTGACGCCAAAAACGAAAGAAGGAACGGGCACTGAATTCGAAGTCGGCCCGGACTTCACCGATCTTTCGCTCAATACGTTGCTCGGAATTCCGATACCGGGCACGGTGAGCGACGGCGCCGCGCATACGCCGGTGGACCATTCGGACACGGGTGGCGCCAAGGTCAAAATATCCACGAATACCTGGGTCAGCCCGGTCAAGTGGTTTTTGATGTGGAAGATCCGGGAAAACCCGCCCGTCATTACGGTGCAAGCGCTTGCGTGTGCGGGTAGCAAGACGGCGACGATCAAAGTATTCCCGACCCAAGGCATCAAAGCGAGCCTATTTGCCGAGCAAACGGACGACATTACGAAGGGGTTCTTGGCGAAAATCGAAAAATGTAAGAAGATCGCCGAGATCGTCCAAAAGATTACGCGTATTGCCGGGCACGAGATCAAAGTCGAGTTTTTGATTTCGCCGAAGGTAGAGTTCGAGCTGCAATACGTCGAATGCAAGCAGGAAAAAGGGTATTACTCGACAATCTATACGCCCGCGCGAGTCAATCGGAAGTGGTCGCTCACGATTGGCTTCGATCCGCTCATCGGCGTACAAGGCAGCATCAAGATACCGCTTCTGACATTTCTGCCGGGCCTCGGCCCCATGATGGCAAAAATCATCAATTACATCAATCGCAAGTACCCGACGTTCGCGGCCGATATCGTCTTCGGGTTCAAGATTGGGTTTTCGTGCTTGTACACCGTCGGACAGGACGAATACGATGCTCCGTCGAATACGGGCGGCAAGGGCAAAGTTGCCATCGAGCTCAGCATGGCGCTCGAATTGGGGCTCGCAGGGTTCAAGATTCAATTCAAGGCCGCATTCCCGGCCGAAGTCTCGCTGGGGCTCTTCTTGGGTGATACGCCGAAGGTGCTTTTGCAGCTCGTGATCGAGGGTTCCATCAAGAGCGCATTTACCATCATTCTTTTCCCGGACTCGTGGTACGAATGGGAAGTGGCCAAAGCCGAACCGGATTGGCTCAAGTGGGAACCGGATGCCAAACGAGTCGACCTCATTGCAGCTCCCTGATATGCTTCTTCGTAGACCCGTTTATGCACAGCCAGCGCCCGCGGACGGAGCGGCGCCGTTGCCCGTGGGAATCGTCCCCTTTCGCGCGCCCGAACCGCGTTTGGCCGTCATCGTCAAGGTTTCGTGTTCGCTCCGCGAAAATCAAGATGGCTCGCGTTCGTTCGTTCGCAGTGACAAACAGGAGCCGCTTTCGCTAGCCATTCCCTCGACACTCGTGGGCGCAGCTCCGGACGACCTTGCATACCCTGGGGATTTCATTCCTCGCAAAACGGCGATTGACGTTTTGGTATCGGGTCATGCCTACTCCGCACATCCTACCGGTCAAATCAACGCGGAGTTTCACGTGGGATCGGTTTCCAGAACGTTTTGTGTAGCAACGTCTGGCGCCGCGACGATGTTGCCGCTCACGGCCCCCTATTTGCGTGGGCCAGACGGGTTTTCGCCCACGGAACCGATCGCCGCGCGAGCCGCAGCAGCGCTCGAGGAGCAGCACCCGGCGGACTTCGATTACAGCGTTTACAATGCTGCACCCATGAGCCAGCGCGCGACCGAATTGCCCAAAAATGGCAAAATGTTCCTCCGCGGGCTCGTTCCGGGATGTGAATACGTCGAGGCCATTTTTCCGACGATTACGCCGCACGCGGTCCTGGTATCCGCACACGACAATCGGATCGATGTGCCGCTGCGCTGCGATACCATCTTTTTCGATTCGGATCGCTCGATTGCCGCGTTCGTGTTTCGCGGCGATGTGCAATTGATTCCGCCGGACATTTTCGATTTGCGGCATATCATCGTTTGGACAGACGAACCTCACGCGCACCGCTCGGTGGACGACGTGTGCAAAGACCTGCCGCGTGGCGCGTTTGGCTTTACGGTTGCCGCCGAAGATCTGGCGGGGGGTGAACCTCCAGGGGAGCCCGCAGAAATTGATTTGGTCCGTTATTCGACGTTCGATGTTTCGCCCGAACCAACGTTGAGCTTGGAACAGTACGCCACCATTTCGGCAGAGCTTGCCGAGGGAAAACCAAAACGCGACGAAGTGCTTCGCCGTCATCTTTTCGATGAAGACCGATGGCTGCTCGAGGAACGCGCCATTTTGGGAAACATGGCGGAAGCTGCGGTCAAGCAAGACACGGCAATGGCCGTGCGTTATGGCGAGCTTTTCATGACGGCTCAAGATGCGCTGGCCGAACCGTGGGAAAAGGACCAATCCGTCGACGATTACATCGAAATGAAGGCGGAGATGGAAGCAAAGGGAGATCCGGCCCGAGTGCTTGGCGAGCGGCAAATGCGACTTGCGCCATGGCTGCGGCTCGAACGGCGATTCACGCGTCAAGCGCTCGAAGATCCGTCTTTTGCAGCGATGCTCGAAGAACGGCTCGCAGTAGCCATGCGTCGATATGCAGCGGAGCCCGACGAGCCTGCGGCGGAAGAGGAGATTGATCTGTGACGAGCGACGGGCGAGGCATTGCGACGATTCTGCGTGCCGGCGCACGAGCACCAATTGGTTTGTCTCGACTGCAAGTTGCCATGAACGTGCGGGCAGAACGATTGGATCCTCGGCCTTGCACATTCAAAGACAAACGAGGACAAATCATCGGGTCTTGTCGCGTCGGGGGTTTGCCATTAGACGTCGTCGGGCACGATCGATTGCTGGGGCTCGCTGCGCCTGCATTACGTGAAGCGTGGCCAGCAGAATATACGTCGAGCCTTCCCCTCGTGCTCGCATTGCCAGAAGCCGGGCGACCGGATGACGACGCTCGGTATGGTCCGGCCTTCATCGACGCATTGCGAGCGAAAAGCCGTTGTCCCATCGATTTACAGCGTTCGACCGTGGTGCGCGCGGGGCATGCGGGGTTTGTCGTAGCGCTTGAAATGGCGGCAGACATGCTTCACAAAGCGGGGCTCGGACAAACTCCACCCGCTGTCGTCGTGGGAGGCGTGGATAGTTATCATCACGAGGGTGTTTTGCAATGGCTCGATGCGGATCATCGGTTGCATGCCGCAGGCACGGAAAACGGCATGGTGCCGAGTGAAGGCGCCGGATTCGCCGTTCTTTTACGCGCAGGAACGAAATTGCAGGGCGCATCATCCGACGAGCAGCCGCTCGGGCGAATCACGACAATTCGTACGGGGCGTGAAGAATCGGCTTTGATGGGCCGGCCGAATCTAGCCGAAGCACTGACACAAATCGTGCAGGATATCGCTGTGCAAGGCGGTCCACTGTCATGGGTACTGACCGATTTGAATGGCGAGCGGAATCGGAACAAAGAATGGGCGCAAGTGGCCCTGCGAGGCGTGCTCGCAGAGAACGCCATTCAATCGACACCGGCGCAAATGCTGGGAGATACGGGAGCTGCAACAGGCGCGCTTTTGCTTGCAATTGCTTGCACTTATTTCGCGACAGGTGCAGCTCCGGTGACGAGGGCAGCGGTGGTGCTTCAATCCGAAGGGCCCGAGCGTGGGGCATTTTTGCTCGAGGAGGCGTCATGAGCGCACTTCTTTCGCCGATGTCGATTGAAGACAAACCTTCATCGCCGGCTCATGCAGAAGCGGCGATTGCTCGCGACGTGCTCGAAAGAGTGCTTTTCGACGTACAACGGTCGACAGCACGCATGGATCGCGCGCAGGTGACGGAAGCGTTTGCAAAGGCGCTCGATGCGCTTGCCGCGCTCACCAAGAGCCACATCGAAGATGGCGAGCATCTGAGCAAATTGGAAGCGGCCAAGAGCGCCATGCAATCGGCGCAATCGGCGCTCGTGGCGCAAAAGCAACCGGCGCTCGATGCGCTGGCAACGGATGTCGTCGTCGTTCACGATGCCCTGGCGGCGACTGTAAAGCGTGTCGTCGATGCGCAGGGGCATTGGCGGTCGCCGAATTGGCGAGCAAGGGCGACGCAGCCGAGTTTGTCGCCGCCATTTCGTGCAAGCTCGGGCTCGGCTGCATTTTTGCGCATCGAGCGCGAGCCGATCGTTGCTTCGGTAAAACTGCTCGTCGCCGAGGAAGACCTCATCGAGGTCGACGAAATACCGCTGGACGATGATTCCGACCAGGAAGAGGTCATCCCAGACAAACCGAAAGTAACAGCTCCATTGCCAATCCCGATCGACGATCCGGATCGTGCAGGTGCCGCGGGTGAAGAAGCGACGCTTCGCCGGCTTGCTCGTGAATTGATCGAAGAGGTCGGAACGCTGGGCGCCCTTTGCACACCGAACCCCGCGCAGGTATGGACACGTGGAGTCGTAGCGTTCGAGGAGCGGCTTTTGGCTGCATTCGACGCGCTCATGACGCTTGGGCATCCGGTCATGTCGATTGACGGGACCGAATTGCGATTCGATGTGCTGGGTGAATTATTGGCGCATTCGAATGCGGCCGAGGTTCCGGATCCTGCGAGGGCGTTTGCCCGGACGTTCGTGCTTTCGTGTGTGGAGGGCGAAGATCGGGTGCGGGCGGCGGTCGTTGCAATGGAACAGGCGCATCCGGCAACGTATCCGGCGCATCGCGATGCATTCATTCTCGGTTCGAGTCCCTCGATTGGGCCGGCAATGCGACGGCTTTGCGAGGATGCGCCGGCGCCCATTTTGCGCGTGGCGCTCGATGTGCTCACGGCTCGGCGTGAAGCTATGACGGCGGTCGTCGCACCGCTGCTCGAGCATCCGGATCCGGGGGTTCGCGTGCGCGCGGTGCGGTGTCTCGGGGTGGCCGCCGAACGTAATGCGGCGATATCGATGCTCGCGCAAGTGATTGGCGAAGAAACGGATACGCGTGTCGCAGCAGCGGCGATGCGTGCATTGGTGCGTCGGGGCGAACCTTACGGGCTCGAATCGGCGCGGCAGGCATTGCGTAACAATCGAACGGATCAAGGCGAGCTGCATACCGACGCGCGGCTCGATTTGTTGGAGCTGCTCGGTGTGACCGGGAATGCGGCCGATGGATCCGTATTACAATCGTCACTCGCGTATCGACCGCGTGAAGCCGAGGCGCTGGGATGGCATGGGAGCCCAGGTCATGTGGAAGCCCTTTTGGCGGCACTGCAGAATGCCGTATCGACTCCAGGAAAAAAGCTGTTTTGCGCGGGCATCGCGCGGGCGCTCGTACGGATCACGGGGGCAAACATCGTAGATGAATCGGGCGATGCGTTGCCGGATCCAAATGCGTGGAAAACGTATTGGGCAGAAAACCGAGCGCGATTCACGGCGACGTTGCGTTATCGGTTTGGCCGACCGTACTTGCCCATGGCGACATTGGATGAATTGTCGACGGACGGAGCGATGATGTCGGATCGCGAGCTCTGCGTATTGGAGCTGGACGCCATCACGGCGGGCGGCGCAGAGCTGGACTTGCGGCGCTGGACGGCGCTTCTGGATGCGGGCGTTTCGCGATTGCGGAATTCGTTCGGCGACAAACCGCGACATGCGGATGGGTCTGGGTTTTCTGCGGGTGAATGGGTGTCTTCGCGGTGGCTGAGGCGAGGGGTTCTGTAAGAGTCTCAGGGGACCACGTCGGGCGTTTCGACCATTTTGCGCACGCGCATCGGCTGCGGCTTGCCGTACGTCAATGACCGCGATACCCATTCCACCGGTCCGAATCGGAAATATCGTAGCCAAAGCCAACTGCATACCATCTGCACGGTGAACATCACCATCGGCATGACAATGGTAAAGCGCGGGCGGAGATCACCCATGTGCCCGAGGCCGATGCCGCAAAAGACGAATACGCCAATCGCGCTCTGGGCATAGTAGTTGGTCATGGCCATTCGGCCAGCCGGGGCGAAGATCGACAAGACCCGCCGAAAAAAGCCTCGTTGGTAGAGCAATGCGATGGCTGCAACGTAGAAAAGAGCTATGGACAGTGTCCATACGTTGCGAAGCACCGGCATCACGATGGGCAAAGCGATGGGACCCGGCTGGGGGCTTTTTTCTCCAAGCAGAAATCGCAAGCCAACCATCACGCCGAGCAATAGTAGGCTCACGAGCGCGCTCCATCCAAGCATGCGCCGAAAGGCTCGCCGATGCGCTGCAACGTCCTGAAACCACCCAAGCCGCCCAACGGCAAGGCCAAGCAAGAAATTCCCCAAGGTGCCCACATGATACGATGCAATGATGACGTTCACGAATTGACGCCAATACATGGTCACATTTGCACGCACGATGGCCATGTACGAATCGCTTTGAAATGCTTCGAGCAGCGCACGATTACCTTCCTCGTAACTTGCCCTCTTCGCAGCCATTGCGGCTTGCGCTGCTTCCGGTGACGTCAACAATCGCGGCAGAACGAATTGACTCCACATCCCTACGGGTACGGCCACCAGCGTCAAAATGAGGCCCCATATCACCAATGTCTTCGTCGATCGCTTGTAAAACAACAGAACCACGAGCCCAATCAGTGCATATTGATGGGTAATGTCTCCATACCACAAGAGGGTCAGGTGCAACATGCCCAGGAAAAGGAATGCCGCACATCGGCGTACGTATCGCTTGGGCACAGAGTCATTTCGTTCCGCAGCTCGAGAAAATTGCATCGCGAGCCCGAACCCGAACAGAAACGTGAATATCGTCATGAACTTGCCCGCAACGAGAATGTTGTAAAGGGCGTCGATGACTTTGTGCACGGTGCTCGACGTCGCAGCCTCGAGCTGTGCGTGTGGCAAAAACACCGCCCCGCTCATCCATGCGTACACGTTGGACAAGAACACGCCGCTCAAGGCAAACCCTCGAATCACGTCGAGAAGTGCATTGCGCTCGGTGGCGTCGATGGGCGAGGGAGCTCGAGGTTGGTCCACGTTGTCCATACAGGTGCATGGTAGACACCTGTTCGGCGACTTTGTGTGTTCATTTTTTGACGAAGCCGGTTTTTGTCGGTCAGGCAAAGCCGATCAGGGACTCCTCCGAAGTCGTCGCATCCCGTCGATCACGTCCGGCGGAATTTCCTGCGGGCCCAAATGCAATGGCGCCGCTCGCATCCCGAGGCTCTGAAGAGCGCCAAGCACCTCGCGCGCTCGAGTTTCGTCAACCATTCCCCGCGTAGGACCAAGCTCGGGGCGCTCCGCCAAAAGCACGGCTTCCGCGTGACATCCGGGGAGCCACAGAATGGGCAGCCGCGCTCGTACTGCAGCCGCTTGGGCAAATGGGGACGTGCGCAAGAGAGGCCCCGCGTCGATCATCCCTCCACCCACGAGCAATACGTCGCGACGCTCGCGCATTCGCTTCCAAGCCTGTTCGTCGGAGAACGCGCGCGGAAACGAATCGTCGATGACGATGGTGCCTGGCTCGAGTTTGTCCACTTCAATGACCGCACCGCCGCTCGTCGCGCCCAAAATGAGATGGGCATTTTCGAGCGAAGGCGAACTGCCCGAAACGCGCGGATCGACGAATCGGAACGAAGCTGGTTCACCGAGCAGTGTGCGGCAAAGCGTCCATGTCGCGCGTCCGATCGAACCAAAACCGAGCGCCCCGACGTGCATGTCGGCGAAGGTTTTTCCCAGCGTATCGAGCACGAGTTTTACGGTGAGGAACATTGCGGCAACCGTGGCCGCATGGCCCGTGGTCAATTGCTTTTCTTCGAGCGGCAATCCAGCAAGCGGGCGCATTCCGAGTCCCGTCAATGCCGGTAGCATTCCTGCGAGCGCAACCACGGGCGCCTTCGTTGCGAGCACGGCCACGCGCACGCGATGTTCCAGATCGGTCGACTCCGTGAGTTTGTCGGCGCTCATTGGCAAAAGCACGACATCGGACGTGCCAAATCGGGATGTCACTCGTTCGACCACGATCGGGTCGGTGATCGGAATGGGCGTATTGGGCGGCGCATACACCACGAGCGCCGACGATGAAGGGAGCAATGCTTTGGCACGTAGCTCGAATGCCTGCGCTACTCGTTCGGCAATCGGCGCGCCGTGGACATGCAATGTCATGCCGCCATGATGCGGCATGATGCCCATCATTACTTCGGTGCGAGTCGACCCCGTCGCAAAGTGAAAGCGGCTGCCGGCGAAATGCGGCACGATCGACGATTGCATCGTGCTTCGTATTGCGGACGGATCGAGCCACGACATAAAATATCGGCCGAGCGTATCGATTGCGGAGGGGCCGAGGAGCGTCACGATGGCATGAGGCGGCACGTCCGCGTGCGCCATTGCATCGTCGAGCGCACGCATGACGTCCGCAAGCTGCAATGGAGCACGAATACGCACGGGAAGCGCTCGAGCAAAAGGACCGACGACACGCGATAGATCACCCGTCGTCGAATCACGACCCGATATTGCGGTGGAAATGACGAGGTCAGACGAGCTCGTGACGTCTGCCAATGACTCCGCAAAGAGATGGAGCGCAACGACATATGCCGACGTGCGCCCTTCGCGCGCTTTGGCAAAAATGGCGTCGCGCACTTGCAATGGTAGTTGCACGATATATGAAACTTGCTGCTGCGCCAGCGAAGCTGGCCCTTGTTCCAGGCCGTCGAGCGTTTTGCGCCAAAATGAAAGCTCGTCGGATGTCGGGGTTTGTCTCTCATGATGAACGACATCGGCGAGCGTCAATGGTAATGCAGGGAGCATCGGGGGTTGTCCCAATCGAATGGCATCATGCGCTGCGCACAACTCATTGAGCAGCGAAAAACAGCTCCACGCATCACTGATGATGTGGTGCGAACAAAGCACGAGGACGTGCTCATTCGCCGCTCGACGCACGAGCCACCACGCAAAAAGTGGAGGTCGTTCTGGATCGAACGATTGCGATGACGCGTCCTCCAAAACAACGTCGATACGGCGTCGAGCTTCCTGTTCGTCAAGAGAAACCACATCGACGACTTCGAGGTTTGGCGCGGTGTAATTTGTGAGCACTTCTTGCTCGACGCCACGCGAAGAACGCGAGAACTTCGTGCGCAAGACGCTGTGTCGTTCGACCAGCCATGAGAGCGCACTGCGAAGCGCGTCGATGTCGATATCGCCTTCGAGTGGAATGGCGGCCGACCATGTTGGGCATTTGCCGCTCGTTTGCTGCGCCAGCCAGAACCCTCGTTGAACAGAGGTCAAGCCAAAGCGGACGCTTTGCACGGCGCGAGACGTCGAGGCACCAGCAATGATTGACGTCGTCTTGTCGATGGCCATTCGCAAAGCGTCCTCGAGCGCGGAAAAGCGTCTGTGCCGATATAGCTCGAGTGGGCGGAGGTTTTTCGCTATGGAACCAAGACGGACGCGGATGTGATCGAGCACTTCGAGGGCTCGGATGGAATCGCCGCCGAGAGCGAAAAAGTCGTCTTCTGGACGCGGATCGGCATCGAGCGCGAGGACGTCGCGCCACGCCGATACGAGCGCGGCATGCACGTCCGTTTCACCAACCTCTTTCGGTTCCGTACGAAGTTTGATGCGATCCGCTTTTCCCGCCGGAGTCCGCGGGAGTTTGTCATGGATATCGAAGCGATTGGGGACCATGAATGCGGGCAGCCTTGCTTCGACAAACTCGCGCAAATCAGGTGCTGCCGCCCCTTCGACGAGCTCGATTGCTGCCACGAGGCGGCCGTCATTCCACGTGACGACAGCATGGCGAACGGCCGGATGCATAACAATCGTGTGCTCGATTTCGACAAGCTCGACGCGATTGCCTCGAACTTGGACTTGATTGTCTTTGCGACCCATGTGGACGAGCGATCCGTCTGGCAAGCGCTTGGCGAGGTCGCCCGTGTGGTATGCGCGCGCCGCGCCGCTTCCGATGAAGCTCGACATGGTGCTCGCATGATCGAGCAAATAGCCATCGGCAATGGCACCAGCAACGGCAATTTCACCGACGCCATTTTGGTTGACATCGTCGAGCGTGGTGGGCGTGCCAAAACGTGGCCATCCGATGGGGGTGTGCACATCTTCGGGAGCCGGATCGCGAACGATTTCGTACCATGTCGCATTCACGATGGTCTCCACGCTGCCGTAAAGGTTGAATAGCCGGCATGAATGCGTATTGCCGACGGCGCGAGGCAATAACGCGCGCCAGCGCCTCACGAGTGCGGCGGGAACGGGTTCGCCGCCAATGAGAATGGCCCGAACGGCTGCGAATGGAACATGGATGTCGCTTCGTTCAACGGCGTCCATGAGGTGTACCCAAAGCGATGGGACCGAATTCCAAATGGTGATGCGCTCGTCGTGCAAAAAACGCACGAGCGCATCGGGATCACGAAGCGTATGATGATCGACGGGGTAGATGGAAGCTCCAGCAAGGAGCGCAGAAAATATTTGTCGAATGCTGCCACCAAATGCAAGGGACGACGTTTGCGCAAAACGATCGGCATCCGTGACGGCAAATGCACGGTGCACCCAGTCTTGAAACACGAGGCACGCTCGATGAGATACGACGACTCCCTTGGGTTTGCCCGTGCTACCCGATGTGTACATGACATAGGCCGCAGTTACGTCGGATTCGTTGGGACCAGACAAACTTTCGCGCTCATCGATGATCTGGACGGGAATGGAATCATGGAAGCTGCGAGCGCGTTCGGCGAGATCAGCGGTGGTGACGAGGCAACTTGCAGCCGACGATTCGAGAATTTGCGTAATGCGCGCGTCGGGCCAATGGGGATCGAGGGGAACATAGGCATTGCCTGTTCGCAATATCGCCAAAATCGCAACGACGGCATCTTTGCTTGGTAACGCAAGGACGGCAATGCGCCCGGACGAATTTTTATATTCGCACAGTCGGCCGGCAAGCGACGCGGAACGTCGTGCAAGTACACCATAGCTGAGCCCTTGGATTGCATGTCGATCAGGATGCAGCGCGCACCGATCGAGAATTCGACCATGCAGCGTGTTCGGCATGGCGGCGCGCGGAGCATCGACGAGGTGTGTCGCGCATGCATCGACGAGCGCTTGCATTTGAGAAGCCGAAAGATGACTGCGGGCGGCATTGAGGCACAAATGGAGTTTGTCGTTTGCAACGAATGCGACCAGGGTTGCGCGCGTAAAACCTGCGGCTGCACGACCCACGACGTCATCGATTGCAAAGGAACCAATGCGCGAGCTTTGCGGCAAGAGCGGAAAGCTGAATCCGACGGGCGTAATGCCGACTGGGCCGGCCAATGATCGCTCGACGACATCGGCAATATCGAATGCGGAAGCAGCTTCGTGTTTTTGCGCTTCGTGAAGATACGCTTGCACGCGTTTTGCAACGGCGGCGGTATCCTCGTTTATGCCCACCTCGGCACGCACCACGAGCGCATCTGCAAATGCACCGACCAATCGGTCGAAATTGGGCAATCGTGCTGAACGCTTGCCATGCGCAACGCGCACGACGACGTCGTGCTGCCCGGACGCATCGAACAATGCGCGAATCCATGCGGCCAATGCCCACGCGGGCAATGTGACGCCGCTCGATGCCGCTTTGGCTCGCACATCGGTAGTCGCCGCCATGTCGAGCACTTTCCTCACGAGGGCTCCACCGCCGGACGATGGCGCATCGATTGGGCTCGTCCACGGCAAATGCAATGGAGGCGCCCCTTCGAGCCGTGCACGAAACCAGGCGACATCCGCAGCAGGAGAGGGTTTTCTCGAGACGTCCATTGCTTCGGCAAGAGACGAACGTAATGGTTCGAGGGACGGGGTTTTTCCGGACCGTTGCGCGCTTAAAACTTCGAGCAATTCGAGCCACACGTTACGAACGCTCCACGCGTCGACGACGGCATGATGACCATTGACGAGAAGCCTTCGACCATCGGTCACGAAACGCACGAGAGGACCTCGCTTCAGGTCAAATGGTTCGTCCGCAATGGCGTCCTCAGCCGCAGCATCGAGCTCGCTCACGATGCGAATTTCGGGTCCAGGACCCGGGACTTGCACATAATGCGCTCCATGACGTGTTATGACCGCCGCAAGCGCAGGATGCCGAGCCACGAGAATTGCGACGGCATTTTGAAGTTCTTCACGCTCGAGCCTTGGGCCGCCATCGTCGACTCGCGCAGCCAGCAATACATTGCCGGGCATGTCCGGGAAAAACGATCGTTGGGCCACGAACGAAAGCTGCGACGGCAAGAGGGCCTCGCCCCCTAACCCCCTCTCCACAAGTGGAGAGGGGGAATAGTCCTCACCCCCCCGCCCCCTCTCCCTATGAGGGAGAGGGGGAGAAAGAGCGCTCGGCATGAGAGCATCAATGGCCAAAGCCGCTTTCGCAATGGTGTCGTGCTCGTAAAGGAGTGTCGACGGGAGGGTTTGTCCGATTTTTGCTTCGACGAATTTGATGATATCGAGCGCCGTGAGTGAATCGAGTCCAAGCGCTGGAAACGACACGTCAACGTCAACTTCGAGCGGCGGCTTCTCGAGCGCTTTCGCGACAAACTCGCGAAGCATGTCCAACGTGGTCGGCACCTCCGCATCCACAAATTTCGTTGGCAGCTTCGACGGAGACGCAAACGAAAATGCCGCGGTCGCTCCTTCGGGAAGCGCAACGACATGCCCTGCATTCACGCCCCGCGCGGCCAAGAGCGCATTCGCCGCGCTCTTCATGTCGAGCGTGGGCAATTTGTTCTTTTCAATGACGGCGCGAAAAGGTTCGGCCAAACCTCCCCCAGTGAGAGGCGGCAATGCAACACTGACGAATGGTGCGCCCTGAGCACGCGCATTTTTCGTGTATTCGTCGAGCGCCCGATTTGCCGCAGCGTACGCTTCGAGCCCCCGGTCGAGACCCGGAAAACATGCAGAAATGGATGATGCACACACGAGCTCTTTGAATTCAATCGATTCCAGACGCAAAAGGGCGTCGCGTTTCGCGGCAACGCACAGGTCGGCGTCGAGATTGCCCGCAACATGAAAAAGCACGTCCACGGGCGGCAAGAGCGCTGCCGCAGCCCGGACAGCTCGACAACCTGAAGACGTCGTGAGGTCGGCCGAACAATACGTCATTGCAGCACCCAACGAACGCGCTCGATGAAGCAATGCCTCCACATCGGAATCGAGAGGCCTTTTTCCCACGATCAGCATGTGTGCAACGTGAGGCGCAAGCTCGTCCACGAGCGCACGACCCAGGGCACCCGTCCCACCCGTGACAATGACCGATGAACCTCGAAGCGATGGCGGATGGTTTGTCTGGGCCAGTTCGAGCCGACCTTCACCATTCAAAACAAACAATTGAAATATTGGGTTGCGACGATCGCCTCGAGGGATTTCGCGAAGCCAATGCCTCTGCCCCGCACGAGGACCATCGGCAAGACCGGCATTCGACACGCGACGTTTTGCGCCTTCGACGATTACGTGAGCGTTCGTTCCGCCAAACCCGAAGCTGGAGACGGCACCAAATTCGCCCGATTGCAATTGGAGAGTGAGACGCGCAAGACCTGCGATACCTGCGGCCGCCATGAGATGCCCGATGATTCCTTTGACGGCGATAACCTTGGGACCGTGCGGGTAGACGCGGCGAAGCACGGCGCGTTCGACTTCGTCGCCCACGCGCGTCGCCGTGCCGTGAGCTTCGACGATCGATATGCGCGCAGCATCGATTCCCGATGTTTCGAGCGCTCGACGAATGACGGATTCTTGACCTGCAGGATTCGGCGCCATGACACCAAGCGACGCGCCGTCGTTGTTGATGGCTGATCCATGAATGACCGCAATCACGGGCAAACCATTTTGCTCGGCAACCTCGAACGGCACGAGCACGGTCGCCAGCACACCTTCGCCGGGCACGGTACCGTCCGCGTCCGGCTCGAATGGTCGACATCGGCCCGACGGCGAAAGAGCCCCCGCGCGCGCGAAAAGCAGGCCAAGCGTGGGCGTGAGGTTCAAATGAACACCGCCCACGATTGCAGCGGCGCATTCGCCAGCTCGAATGGATTGACAGGCAACGTGCAGTGCAACGAGGGACGACGAGCAGGCGGTATCGACGGTAAGCGCGGGGCCACGCAAATCGAATGAATGCGCAATGCGAGCCGCGAGCATGGAAAGCAAATTGCCGGCAAGCGTACCCGGAGGCAACGCGGAAACATCGTTTTCAACGTGCGCGAGAACGTGTTCGAGGTACGCCGGATGCCCCGCTCCAATGAAAACGCCAATATCCCGCCCAAACGTATGCAAGTCCAAACCCGCGCGCGACAAAGCCTCGTCCGCTATGGTAAGCATCAACCGCTGCTGCGGATCCATGGCGGCCGCTTCATCGGGCGGAACACGAAATCGCTGCGCATCGAAAAAGTCGACGTCGTCGATGTAGCCCCCAGGGCCCCCCTTGCGCCCCGCTTTGGGCAAACCAATTTGCGTTTGCTCACTCTTTGCTACTTCGAGAAACGTTGCCGGTCCACGAGCCCCAGGCACGCGACACGCAAGCGCGACGATGGCAATCCTTTTGTCTTGGTGATTGGTTTGTCTTGACGATGTATGCTTATCCGGATCAACGTCTTGTTCGAGTATTCGAGCAAGCCGATGCACCGTGTCGCCGCGCATGAGCAAACGGTGGTCGGGCGCGATTCCAATGCTCATTTCAAGCGAATCGATGACCTTCACAGCCATGAGGCTCGTGCCACCAAGCAGCGCAAATGGCACGTCGAGCTCATGATCACCAAGCGATCGACCGAGAGCTTGGGCAAACGATTGTCGCACCAAACTTACGGTCGTGGGGTGTACCGCGTGATCGTAAACTCCGCTTTCGACGTCGACACGAACTTGGGCACGTCGTTTTTTGCCGCTCGTCGTCCGTGGGATTTTTGGTAGAGGAAAAACCCGAGGCACAGCTCCGATTTCAGCGGTGAGTCGTTTGCGTATTTCGGGAATGACGCGAAAACCTTCGGCTCCCTCGGCAAGCATGACGCCAATCGTCGGTCGTTCGGGGATTTCTCGAGCATCTGCAACGAATACTGCAGCCCCGATTCGGACGCCAGGTATGCTTTCTGCAGCAAATTCGATATCATGGGCGTGAAGGTTGCGACCATCGACGATGACGACATCCTTTTGACGTCCAACGATGACGATTTCACCGTCCACGACACGCGCAATGTCACCCGTCCGGACAAACTCGTTGTGCTTGATCTCCTTCGTGGCGGGTTCGTCCAAGTAATACCCACGCGTGACGTTGGGTCCCGCAATTTCGAGCTCGCCTTCGGATCCTTCAGGCAGCTCGTGGCCTTTTTCATCGACGATTCTCACGCGCATATCGTGCACGGGAGGCCCAAGAAGCAATCGCTTTCGGCCATCGATATCGACCGTACGAATGCCACCTCGCGTCGGTGCAGATACGCAAACGGTGGCTTCGGCGAGGCCGTACATGGGCCTGTGCGCCTCTTCGGGAATGCCCGTAACGCGGGAAAAATCGCAAAGCACGTTTGGATCGAGCGGCTCGGCGCCCGTCGCGACGATCCGCACGGACGAGAGATCATATGCGCTGGGCGCGCGCGTGCGAAGCGCACGGGTTGCTCGGGACAAACCAAGGCACGTCGACGTGAGAACGGTTGCGCGATGCTTCGCAGCAGCTTCGAGCCATTGCAGCGGATCGGCCATGGCGTGCACAGGATCCATTCGCACTTGGCGAGCTCCCACAAAAAGTGGCCCGAGGTGTCCGCCGATGAGCCCCATGTCATGATGATGCGGCATCCATGTAAGAGCGATGTCCGATGAATCGAAATGAACAGCGGAGGTGAATTGCCGAAGGTTTGCCAGTATATTGGCGTTATCGAGCATGACGCCTCGTGGGTCACGCGTACTACCCGAAGAAAATTGAATGAGCGCGAGCGGATTTTTGTTATCTGCGACGACGCCAGGGCCTGCACGACGCAATTCACCAATATCGAGAAATTCGAGGCCCGGAGGCGCAAGGGTCGTGAGATTTCGGTCCACGACGATCAGCGGATCCGCGAGGACTCGAACGACCTTGAGAATACGCTCCAGTTCGCGTTCCGAGGCATCTCGAGGGCCGGCGAGCGGCGCGGGAACGAGACCCGCGAACAATGCGCCCCAAAACGCAACGAGAAAATCTTCAATGTCGCGAATCAAGAGCAATACGGGTTGGCCAATGCGTGCTTTTGCCTGACAAAACCCTCGTGCAGTGAGCATTGCCTGTCCGGCAAGGTCAGCTGGGCATAATGAACGGCCTCCTTCGATGACGACGGTGGCGCGAGATTGATCGGCGTCGTCCGCACGCGAAAGCAATAATTCTGGCAAACTTCGGGGCTCATTACGAGAAATCACCAGGGCCTCCGCGTTCCATCTGATTCGAGGAAAAAACCATGATTGGCTGGGGTCAGACGATCGATCAATTCAATCAGCCGGCTCGCCGCTTCGGCTGGTGATGTGCGAGCGTCGGGCTGTGCCATCGAAGTACGCACGGCGCCCGGATGGACGGCGACGACCACGATGCCCATGGGCTCGAGATCCGCTGCAAGAGCTCGGGTTGCCATATTGAGTGCGGCTTTGGAGATGCAATATCCATAATTGCCGCCCGTCGTTTTTTCTTCGAGGGAACCTCGGCGCGAAGAAAGATTGACGACAATCGGTATATGGTGCGTGAGTCCGGTCATGGATCGATTGTTTTCGTTTGTTTTTTGAAAACTACGCGCAAGAAATGGCAAGAGCGCGCGTGTAACGAATATGGGGCCGAACGCATTGGTGTGCATCATGCGATCGAGGGCTGCGGTCGTAATGCTCCCGAGGTCGTATGCCGTACGAGGATCGGCGATGTCGCGGCTCGTGGAATTGATACCGGCATTGTTGACGAGAACGTCGATGTGGTCGATCGAGGAAGGCAGGCGCTTGACCAAAGTGGCGCACGAGTATTCATCTGCAACGTCGAGCTGCACGACGTGCAGGTTTCGTTCATTTTGTCGAGCAAGGTTGAAAAGGTCTTTCGCGCGAGTTTCGTCGCGGAAGGTGCCGATTACGCTGTCGCCAAGAGCGAGAGCCCGTTCTACGAGGGCAAACCCAAGGCCGCGGGTGGCGCCCGTGATGCATAGGATGCGAGGATGATGCACACGGGAGAAATACAGGAATGCGTGGGGCGTGGGAAGGGCGGATTCACGAGAGCATGCTAAAATCACACTCTCGCGAAAACCGCTGATTGCAAGGCTTCACTGAATGTCGATGACTTCGAGGCCGTACGGACCCATGGCGCAGAGAGCGCTATTGCCATCGAGCGTGACGTTTTGCACGTAGTTCGTAACGTCGCCTTTCTTTGCGAGCGTCATGTCAGCCAAATCCGTCGCATCGAGCACATGAATGCCGGGTTTCGAGCCGCTCGCGAGCACCAATCGATCGTCTTGAGCCGCAACGGCCCACATGTAATCCTGCTGAGGCAGGTCGTGCCACGCGGATTGAATGGAGTTGCCGCTGATGTCGCCAATGACGAAGACCGAATATTCGGAGCTGTTGGCGGTGTATCGGTACGATTGCGAAAACACGCGGCTCTCGGTCACTCGAGTGCCATAGAAGCTGACGTTGTTATCGAGCGTATCGGTATCGAGCACGGTGACGTTGTTTGCATTGACATCGATGAGCTTTAGCGTTTGCTCCATGTACGAGCAGGTGTACGAGCCACCTGATTCTTCGAGCCACGTATTCCAGCCATACGTCTGATAACAGGTGTCCGGATTCTGGACGGGGACGCTGATGCGCTTGTAATCGATGGTGAGCGCATGCGTGGAAGCCGCATCGTACGCGAGCAATGCGCCTGGCACGTTTTTGGACGAAACCGCACCGGGCTGACCCGACGCATACGAAACGCTGTCCAGATAAAACTTTACCTTGTTTCCTTGACCAGGAACGGGCTCCCAATGCGACGTGAGCACATGGGAACCATTCTTGATGAGCAGCGAATGCCCTGTGCCATCAGGGAGCTTGCGCGAAGCCAATTGCACGGGCATTGCCGGATTCGACAAATCCACCGTTTCGAGCCACGCCTGTTCTTCGGCACCATTTGCCGAACGCTGGATGCGCCGGAAGACGAGCTTGTTTCCGATTTGCACAATGGCTTGTCCGCCATCGAGCGAGCCCCATTGACTCCACATTTCGGTCGAGAACGGCATCGAAACGCGTCCTTCGACGATGGGTGCGGCCGGATTGGCGATGTTCACGACGACGACGTGCGTCTTGGCGACACTGCTTCCGCCGCCACCCGCTTCGTCCCAATAGTAATAGGGATACGTGGACCACGCAATGGCAACTCGGCTTTGATCGAGCGAATAAAGCTGTGCGCCATAGAAGTAGCCCCAGCCATAACAGTCGTTATCGTCTTCCGAGCCGACGACGTCTTTGAGATCCAGACGGCCAAGCGCTTCGACGCGGCTCGGATCATTCGCGGGAACGACGTCGAGCGTCGCAGCGCTGGTCCACCAATCTGCGGAAACGCGGACGATGTGCGAGCCGACGAGAGCGGATTGGTTGACCCACGCCGACAAACCAATCCGATCGAGGCGCGAAGGATTGTCACGGTTCGTGATGTCGTACGAGCTGACTTCGGAATCGGATACGCTGAAGAGTTTGCCCTGGTGAATGAGAGCTCGACGGGCAAAACCATCGAGCGGCGCCATGCCACGCTTGGTGAGCGAATTCAGCGTGAAGTCGACGATCTGAATGCCGCTTTCGACCTGCGAGCAGCCATAATATCCATTTTCTTCGTTCCAGGAATAGGCACCGTACGGGACGAAGATCGCGCCGAGCGTCATGTCGATCTTGAACGCCTTGTGGATACGATCCTGATCTTCGGGAGCCCACGACCAATCGCCGCCGAATGCAACGCGATTGATGAGCGTGGGGTTTGCAAAGTTCGAGACGTCGAAGAGCGACACGTTCATCGAACCTTCGGGATTCGCGTTGTCGTAGCCAAGCGCGAAAAGGCGATCGCCTCGCGGTTCCAAGTGGTAAATCCAGCCGGGCAATTCGAGCTCACCCATTTGAACGGGCTGCGCCGGATTCGAGACGTCGATCGTGAAGAGCGGATCGGTTTGCTCGGCGGTGATGGCATAAAGTTTCGTGCCGTCGAATCGCGCCGATCGAAGTCGCTCGGGCTTGGGCAACGTGAGGTCGAGCGAAGCCATCGGGGAAATGGAGTCCGATGAATTGATTTGGAAGGTTTGCACCGTGGGAACGCCATTTTCCCAAAGACCAGGCTGACTGATGACGCGCAGGACACCTTGGTGTTCGTCCATTTGCCAGCGACTTTCGATCATGCCTTTCGCTTCGACGGATGCGCCCACGTGCAAGACCCCACCGGGATCTGCAATATCGACGATTTGAATGGTGGAATGTCCCTGGCTATTTCCGTCCCATTCGATGCCCGCAATGAACATGCGATCGGGCGTGACGGTGACGCTGCGCCTGCCCCAGCCATAACCATTGGGATCGGAGCTATCGAAACCGACGCTGTCGACGACGGCAATGTCCGCAGGATTCGCGACGTTGATGGAAGTGACCGTCGTGGTGGGCGTATCGGCGCAGTTCCAGCAATAACCATTTTCGTAGGAAACCGCATAAAGCACGTCCCCGACGATGCGCGAATCCGAGATTTCGCCGGGCAAGTCGAAGGTGCCGATTTGCACGATGTTTGCCGGGTTTTGGACGTTGAGCGCTTCGATGTGGCTCGATTGGATGTAGTTGCAGTTGATGTAATTCGCGTCGCATTCCCATTGGCCAAACGACGAGAACATGGCGTAAACGACGCCGCCTTGCAGGTACATCTCGAAGGGCGTGCCCTGAATCGGGTAATGGCCGAGCATCGAGAGATTCGAGGGATTCGACATGTCGATGATCGACAGGCCGCCGTATTGGGAGAGGGCATAAAGCTTGTTGCCCTCGACCTGGATGATATCCGCTTCTTGAATGGCCTTTTGCGCGCCACCGTCGCCCGAGTTGTTATCGTTTCCCGGGCTCATTTCACCGCCGCCGGTGCCCGCGGATGCATCCTCGCCGCCTCGACCAATGCCGCCAAAGGGTGAATCGGAAATGAATCCATCAGCGCCCTCGTCGGAGGGGGTCGAGCTGCAACCGATGGCTGCGGCGCCGAGGGTAATTGCAATGAGTGACCAAGCCGAATACTTTTTCGTGCGTGTAAACATGTTGCTTCCTCCGGTAAAAGCGGGGGCGGAATCACAAGCCGTCATCATGTGCCATGTCCAAGAGTTGTGCCAACGCGCCATCGGCATCTGGGCTGCACGTAAATGACGCAGTTGTCAGGCGTTTCCACGTCGACCAATGACGGTGGCAGCAGCGTTGGCACGACTTGGCACACGTCTGTGCGGCACGATTTGCGGGCGGCCGCGAAGCGTTTGCGGGATTTGTGTTTCGAGCCGTGAAGCGCAAAAAGTGCATGACAAGTCGCACGTGAATGAAGTACGGTCATACAAAGGATCGAATTGAATGATGAGGATTTCGCAACTGGCATGCTCGATTGGTGTCTTCTTTTATGCCTCCGTGGCACACGCGGATCTCATGCCGCCCGGCGGGGAAGGCGTCAGCGAATGCCGCAACAAAAAAGCGGGCGACGCTTGCGAGCGCATGTCCATCGACGACGGTGGATGGCGTCGCGAAGCTGGCACATGTGTCAAAGAAAATCTCGATCACTTGCCATTGAAATTCAAAGCTCACCTGCGCTGCATACCCGCGCCGTCGCCGTCTGCATCGGCATCCGCAGCGGCGCCGCCCGCGTCGGTCGTCCCAACGGCGCCAGTCGTCTCGTCGGCCGTCGTAGCCCCAAAAGCGCCCACGCCAGCGCCTTCCGTAGCGGCTGACACGCCGAAAAGCAGCGGTGGATGCTCGTTCGCGCACGAACCTGCCAAGGGCGCTGCATTCGCCTTCGTGGTGCTCGCGCTGGGATTGCTATTGCGGAAACGAGAACGAGTCCGATTTTGATCAAGGCGCAACGCACGTGCCGGCGATTGCATTGTCAATGGGCGGCAATGCGAGAATGTAATCGGCCAAATCGCTCATGTCGGCATCGGTAAGACCCTGGTACGCCCCTTTGATGGGCATGGGAGGACAAACGTTGCCCCCGGTTTTGTCTTTTGCGGTCTCGAGCAAATTGATCAATTGCTCCTTCGTATAGCCCAGACCCGTGGTCGGATGCGGCGTGAGATTCGTCGAATGGATGACCTGCGGAAACGGAGGGCTCGGGTATCCGAGGACCGCGGAGGCAAACATGTTGTTCCCCGCAAATAATTTCGTCTTGTCGAGGGTGCGGAAATCCGTCGGTTCGACAAGCGGTGTGTGACACGTAATGCACGCGGCGGTCGCAAGATAACGACCGCGCATGGTTGCATCACTTTCGACGGTTGGCATGGGCATTTCGTCCGCTTGCAGTGGCGGAGCTGGTGCAGAAATGGGAACGTCGAACGGGGGCTGATTCGGTGCGGTCTTTCGGTCGACGGGTTGCGTCGTGCGCAAATACATGATGACGGAATCGACGTCGTTCGGCGTGAATGTCGCAATGAGGAAGTACGGCATGATGGGGAACATAGCCGATCCATCAGGACGAATGCCCTTGGTGATCATGTCTTTGATTTCGTCGTCCGAACGATTGGCGAGGCCGGCTGCATGATTGGTGATGTTTGGCGCGGAAATACAACCGATATTGGGATCCATCGGATCGACGTCGATGAAACAGTCGTCACCACCCAGGAATGCGTTGGGGTCGGGCATTCCGTCGGGCAGCTTGGGCGTATGGCATTGACCACAAGGACCAAGGTGATCCACGATGTATTTGCCTCGCTCGACGCTGGCCTTTTCCGTAGGCGTGGGCGTCGGCGTCGGCGTTTCGTCGCCACAACCGATAAAGAGAACGAACGACGCGAGGGCGAATCGGGAAAGGTTCATACGTCAAAACTCCTTTTGTTCATGGGGGCATGGTAGAGGGTGCAAGGACTTCGTCGCCGAGCGGCGCTCCACGGAGAGCTCGGAGAAATTCAATGATATCCGCTATTTCCGCGTCGGAAAGCTTTACGGAAGGATCGAGCAAGGGATCATGTAAAGGATCGGCGAGCGCTGCCTCGGACGTGAAATGAGCAATGACGTCACGCAAAAAGGCCCCGCTGCCATCGTGAAAATAGGGCTGGGTGTCGATGACGCTCCGGAGTGTGGGCGTCAAAAATGCGCCTCGATCTTTTTCGTCGCCCGTCACGGCAAACCGCCCTTCGTCGTCGCGCTTTCCGTCGGCGCCCGGAATGGCCGTGGAAACATTGTGAAATGCAAAATCGGTAAAGAAAGGGCCCGAATGACAAGAGCTGCATCGAGCGCGTCCGCTGAACAATTCGAAGCCTCGGACGGCAGCGTCATTCATCGCTCCATCATCGCCCGCATTCCACTTGTCGAATGCAGAATCGCGGGACACCATTCGACGCGAAAATGCGGCAAGCGCACGCCCCGTGCGACGGAAAACTTCGGAGGGCGCGAGCGTCTTGGGGTTTTCTCCAAATGCCTGTTCGAAAAGTGGCATATATTCGGGAATCGATTCCGTGATTTTGCCGTAGAGCGCCAATTGCGCGGCAGGTACGTCCTGCCCAAGGTTCATGTTGGCTTCGGCAAAGGGAAATACCATAACGTCGACCAAATCGGTGCTCGAACCGTCCCAGCGAAAAATGGGCGCATAGACGATGTTGAGCATCGAGGTCGTGTTGCGATCGGTGCGAGGAAATGCTTCGGGATACGAACGGTCGGGAACCGCCGTGATGAGATTGTCTTGAAACCGCGTCGCGGCGACATGGCAAATGTCACAATTCGTATTTCCGCTGGCCGATAAGCGAGGGTCGAAAAACAAGAATCGTCCGAGCTCTTCTTTGGCTTTCGTGGGAGGATCATCGTTCCATTCGGGCAGCAGGGGGACCGGGCCGAATGCCGGAGCACGCAATGCCGGCGTTGAAGTGACAGCAGAGTCGGGTGCGCAACCGAAGGCGAATAACGAAATGGCAAGGAGGCTCGGAATGCGCATGGTCAATACTGAATGAAGTGTTGATTCCCAAGCGACACTTCGGCATCGGCACCATTTACAGTCATGCGTACGGACACGCCCGTCACGGGGGGTTGCCCCGCAGGCGGAGGAGAATTGTCGAAGGCCGCCAGATCGCCCGGCTGAGGCCCTTGAAGTGGGCTTGCTCCGGCAATCGACACGAAGGCCGCCATTTCCCAGGCACCATTTCCGTAACGCGGAGACGATTGAAATTCCGCAGTAAGGTCGTCCTGCACGAGCGTTTTCCCGTTTTCCATCTGAGCATTCATCGCATCTAGGTTTTTCCTGGGAATTTATAGCTCCTTTCGACTGCTCTCACCGGCGATGATCATCGCAAGTCGGCAAGAGACACGGGAATGGGCGCACGAGGAATTCGGTCACGCGCAGCTTGGCGACGCACGGCGCACGCTTCGTCTGGTTCGGATGGCAGCGGAGGCTGCGAGGCATCCCGGCGGGACGGTCTTGGACGTTTTTCGTTCGCACGCCGAGCGGCAAGGAGCATATGATTTCCTGGCGAATCCGCATATTCGAGAGAGTGATATCCTCGACGCAATCGCCATGGCGACCGCTGGCCGATGCGAGGGCAGCCGTTCGTTTTCGTCACCGTTGATGGCACGAGCCTTCGGCTGACCGATCGAAAATACACGAAAGACTTCGGTGCCATCGGCACCACGAAGCTTGGCGCTCGCGGGCTCAAGGTCATCCATTCCTATGCGGTTTCCTCTGATGGTGTGCCGCTCGGGATCGTCGACCAGCAATGGTGGAACCGTGTGCCACAGAAAAAACGCAATGACTGCCGTCGTCGTGTGGTTGCAGAGAAAGAGACACGCCATTGGCTCCGCACGATCGAGGCGAGCAACGAGCGGCTGGCGGCATCGAAAACGCGATTATGGTTCCAAATAGACCGCGAAGGCGACCGCTATGCGACACTCAAATCGCTCCATGACACCGGGCAATGGTTTACGGCCCGTTCGACCTATGGATCTCGTTTCGTTCGGAATGGCAGGCGCAAGGAGCGCCTTGCCGAAGTCCTCGCACGAACGCCACCACGTGGGACCTATCGGCTATTCGTACGATCGCGGGATGACCGAAAAGGAAGAATGGCCACGCTGCGCATTCACACGACATCGGTGGTGCTCGATATGTTCGAGCGAGCCACCCGTGAGCGATACCTCCTGCCGGTGAATATCGTTGACGTGCACGAAATGGGCACGATACCTGATGGCGAAGAGCCGATTCATTGGCGGCTCGTGACGAATCACTCAATCGATACGGATGAGGACGTGGCGCTCGTGTTGTACGGGTATACGCAGCGCTGGCGAATCGAGGATCTGCACAAACGTGGAAGTCAGGGGCCTGCCGAGTGGAAGATACGCAGCTACGTTCGACCCGGCGTGTTATAAAGTGGGCGATGATCATGGCCGCAACTGCCGCCCGTATTGAGCGTATCAAGCTGCTCGCCCGCACCGACCCATTACAGCCCGCGTCTATCGAGTTTGGACCTCACGAAATCGCGGCGACTCTTCTCATGAAGCGAAAATACAAAAAACAAACCGAGACGATCCTCGAATCAATGCCCACCATTGGCCAATTCACGATATGGCTGGCGGAACTCGGCGGGTACATGGGCAAGTCTTCCGGCGGGCCACCAGGCTCCATCACGATCCAGCGGGGTTTGGATTTCATCCTGCCGATCGCCGCGGCACTGGCTGCGATCGAGGACGAACGGAAGATGCGATGAATGCTCAGCGTTTTCCATGGGAAGCACATTAAAAATGTTTTCGCCACTGGTCGTCGTCGCCCAAACGAGGTTCTTGCCGATGACATCGCCGGGAGGCACATGCACGATGGCGCCATTTTGCGCCCCAATCGGGACGCCTTGCCCGTCGGCCACGAATACAACGCGAACTCGAAGCGCATACACCGCATCATCAACAACGGGCGGATCCGAAGTGGTCCCAGCGGCAGGCGTGGAATCGCCACATCCGAGCAGCAAAACGGCTGCTGCGAACAGAAATGCTTTCATGCGCGTCACCCCAGTGGATCGACGCTTGCAAAGATCATTCCGTTTGTCAAGCAGGTGTTTTCACGACACGACGCATATCGCGCATGCTGCCATTGCAGTGCGGATTCTGCACTCAACGCAGTTTTCGCAGTGCGGAAATCAAGGCGTCAGAATCACAATGACTTCGACGGTGCCGTCCGGGGTTTTACGAATGACGCGAATGTCCGCGGATGCTTCGCTGGCCACATGCCGCGACGGAACGACGACTTGCTCGCAATTTTGATGGTCCTTTTTGCACGTATTCAGCGCCATGTCTTCGGCCATGGTCACGGGCCTCAGCGGAACGGCCGATTTGCCTTTCAATCGTGGAAACGATGTGCCAGCAAACGTAGCGCCCGATGGATCACGCGGGTCGGGCCACGAGCACGTTACGAGCACGTCGGCGACTTGGGCATGCGAAGCAAGCGCCGATCCCGTGGCGGGCGAAGGAGGGGGCGGTGGTGCTGCCATTGGATTGGGCTGGAATGGGGCGCCCGCTTTCAGCGACGGACAGAGCTTTGCCGTATCGGCCGCTACTTGAATGGCAACGGGCAAATTGGCATCGACCGCCGGCGCGACTTCATTGGGAATGCGTTTGCTGCACCCGATGACGACGAACGAGCATGCGACCAGAAGACTTGGCAAAATGGACGGCGTCGCGCGGGCGAGAAAGGTCGACATGCGCCGACGATATCACGGCAGCGCCCTCGAGGAAACATTCGTCCGAACGGCTCGGCTGAAGCTCATTTGGTGCGTCGAAGAGCATCATCGGTCATGCGGGCAGCATCGACCGCGGCCCGAGCCGTCGTCACTCGAGCCTCCGCACGCGCCTGTTCGACGGCGATTTGTGCATCGGTCACAATGCGGCTTGCCTCTTGTCGGGCGTCCAAAACGACTTTGGCGGAATCCGCTTCCGCTTGGTGTCGATGCTTTGCAGCCCATATTTCCGCATCTGCTTTCGTCCTCGACGCGGCAGCTTCGGACTCGAACTTCAATCGAGACGCCTCGGCGGCGGCATCGGCCCGCATCGTCTCCGCTTCCACGCGAATGGATGCGGCGACTTTTTCGGCGTCTTCGACGCACTGGTAGCGGCTCAGGCGATGCACGTCTTTCTGCAACGCGGATACTTGCTCATCGAGGGTCGCCATTTGCTTCGCGAGGTCGGCATTGGCAGCGTTGGCTCGCCCCAGGGCAGCCTCGGCGTTGCGGGCCTTCACGGCAAAGAAGGCCATGGCGACAAGGGCAGCGAGGGACAGAATGATGAGGAAAGGTTCCACGTGGTGTTACCACTGCGTCAGACGGTCCAGTCCTCTACAGGCAGCCGAGCCCGACGTAAATCCAGCGGAGGAGAAGGGATTCGAACCCCTGGTACAGTTCCCCGTACGACGGTTTTCAAAACCGTTGCCTTCGACCACTCGGCCACTCCTCCCAGAGCGCGACCCCTTGTTGCCACTTCCGTCCCCTCCTGTCAATCCCGCAACGTCGTCCCACGATGCTCGCGCATCCACCCACCAGCACTCGCGCCGCCCCGCAGCATGCTCACCGGGCGAGCCGGACGAGGCGAAAAAATGAGTGCCGCTTAAGGTTTTCGTAACATCTGCATGGGAGACGAGCATCGAGCGCGGCGAACGCCGCCCCGAACGGCCAGGAGGATCCGATATGTCGAACCAAAAAACAACGTCCCGACGTGACATGCTCCGATTGGTGAGTGGACTCGGAGCAGCAGCTTTGCTCGTCAACTGCGGCGACAACACGAACACCAACGCCACCGCGGGGAGCGGAGGGGCTGGCGGCAGTGGTAGCGGCGGTGCAGGCGCCGGGGGCGAAGGCGGTGCGGGTGGGTCGTCGTCCGGCGGGTGGGCATCCGGCGGCACGTCGGTGCTCGAAGGCAAGGATTACGGCAATCCATTCGAATCGGGCATCGGCCCAACGTGCAACGTGTACAAGTCCTCGACAGAAGGGCCCTGCCACGCGACAAGCGACAAACTCTTCCGCAAAGACGTGAGCGAAGGATACCCCGGCCTTCCAACTCGACTCGAATTCCTGATCGTCGACGTCAATTGCAACCCCGTACCAGGCGCCACGCTCGAAATCTGGCATTGCGATACTCACGGCCTTTATTCAGGCGACATCGACGGAAACAACGACGCATTTTGCACAGGCGGCGACGCCGAAGCCGCAGGAGCGTATTGGTACCGCGGCATCCAGACGGCCGGCGCCGACGGCCGCGTGACGTTCGACACGAACTTCCCGGGCTGGTACGGAGGAAGGGCAAACCATATCCACTTCAAAGTCTCGGTCGGAAACTCCCAATACCTCACGTCACAGGTGTTTTTCGCCGAAGAACTGAACCAAGAGATTTACAACTCGCAACCGAACTACGAACCGACGAGCAAAATGGGATATCAACCGATTGCCAGCGACAAGGTGATCCAAGAGGCTGGCCTTTCCCTGGACGAAGTCGTCATGCAAACCGAAAAGCAAAGCGACGGCGCGCTACTGGCGTGGAAAGCCATCACCATCAACGCTTGATCTCGAACATCACCTCGAGCCCACCATGCTCCGACGGCCCGAGCTTCATCGAATAACCGTGCAGCTCGGCCGCCCGAAACGCAATGTGCAGCCCGAGCCCCTGCCCGTCCGGCGCGCGCGTCCGAGCCTCGTTCCCTCGATAACCACGCTCCACGAGCCGCGATAACACCTCCGGCGCAATGCCAGGCCCATCGTCGATCACCCGCAATGAAAAACCACCCCCCCTCCTCCAACACAATCGCCACATGACCTCCGGGCCGATTGTATCGCACGGCGTTGTACGTGACATTGCTGACGGCTTGTTCGAGCAAGGTCATGTCCGCAAGAACGATGACCGGCTCGGCGGGTACCGCGCGCTCGAGCGAGATTTCGAGCTGCGTTGCAATGGGCCGATGCCGGCCTACGACGCGTTCCACCAATGCGCAAAGATCCACGGAGCTGTTCTGAAGAGACACCTCGGCCGCCTCGAGCCGCGCCGCGACAGTAAGATTGTGCACGAGCGAAGCCATGTAATGAGCCTCGTTCATGGCCGAGACCACGGTGGACGCTTCGGGCGCGAGCCCCGTTGCCGCGCGCTCGCGCAACGTGGTGAGGTGATCCTGGAGCACGGCGAGCGGCACCATGACGTCGTGCGCCGTCTTCGCCACGAAGTCGCGCAGCGCCCGCTCGCGCCGCTCCTTCTCGGCAAGTTGCGCGCGGATGTCGCGCCCCGCTGCGTCGAATGCCGCCGCAAGCTCGGCAATCTCGTCATCGCCACCCATGGCCACGTCATTCGCATACGATGCCTGAGCGGTACGCTTCACGGCTTCGGTGAGCCTACGAATTCTCGCAACCACGGGCCCCACCGCGGCGAGCACTGCAACGACGACGGCCATGACCGGCAAGAGCCACAACGGACTTTCGGGCAGAATGGCTCCCCATGCCGGATCGGTCGTTCCACGCGCGTGCACGAATGCACACGGACCCGCACGCCAAGACATGCGCACAAGCACCTCGACCTCCGACGTCGGCCACGAATACGGCATGGCCACGACGTCACGGACTGCCGCCGCGCGGACGAATGCCGCCGGGAGAGCAGGCGCGGCGACGTTTTTCGATTGAAACGCCTCATCGTATGCATAGAGGACCGCGGGCCGAGCGTGCGGCCGATGCCCATCGTCGGGCGGCGGAGGCGGCGGCTCGCCATGGGGCGGCGGCTTTCCCATGGGTTTGTCCCATGGAGGCGGCCCCATCGGCGGACCACCCGGGTGGTGCCCTGCCCTGGGTGCGCTCGTGCCTCCCCAATGCGCCGGATCCGCCTCGCACGCAGCACGCTCAGACGACATGCGCATGAAAGCATGGTCGACGAGGCGCTGCTCGGCGGCCCGATGCTTGGCCGCAGCGTCGTAATAAAACAAGGCAAGCACGACGGGGAGCATCGACGCGCCCGCCGCAAGCACGAGGCGGCTTCGGAGTCTCATCGCGGCGGCCCGGCACCAAGGCGATAGCCAATTCCCCAAACCGTCTCGATGAGCTCGGCGCCGAGTTTTTGCGCAGCCGCGAGACGTGGACGTCGAGCGTGCGCTCGACGCCTTCACGCGGCCCGTCGAGCACACGCTCACACAGCGCGCGCCGCGTGACGGGCATCCCTGGCCGCTCGGCCAACGAAAGAAGCAGCTCGAACTCGACGCGCGTGAGCGCAACGCGCTCGCCACATTGCGTCACATCACGGCTGTCGCGATCGATGCGCAATGGGCCGATCTCCACGACGTCTTTGCACCGCATCGTGGGTCTGCGCAGGCGAGCGGCCACGCGCTCGAGCAGCTCCTCGGGCCAGAACGGCTTGGTCAGGTAGTCATCGGCGCCAAGCTTGAGCGCGCGGACTTTGTCCGAGGTATCATTGCGGGCACTGAGCACGAGCACGGGGACCTCGGAGAATGCGCGTAGGTCCTTG
Source organism: Polyangiaceae bacterium (assembly GCA_016715885.1). Taxonomy (NCBI): domain Bacteria; kingdom Pseudomonadati; phylum Myxococcota; order Polyangiales; family Polyangiaceae; species Polyangiaceae bacterium. The sequence goes on along the minus strand of JADJXL010000015.1, from coordinate 549,789 downwards.
AGGACGTCCAGGCCATACACGCCGGGGAGCATGAGGTCGAGGATGACGAGCTCGACGTCCGACAAAGCGCTCTGCGAAAGCCGGCGACCTTCTTTGCACCATGTGGGCTCGTACCCGGCGTCTTTCAATCGTTTGACGATTTGCGTGCCGAGCTCTCGATCGTCCTCGATCACCAGAATGCGCGCTGACACTGGGGCTCTTTCGAGGATAGACGAGCTCGTCGCCCGAATGCCACTACCTCAACCACTCCCGCGAAAAATACCGATCCCAGCTATCCGGCAATACCGCGACCACAGGCTTGGTCACCTCGCCCGATGCCGCCACCCGCACCGCCGCACATACCGCCGTCCCCGCCGACCCGCCTACGAACAGCCCCTCGTCGCGAATCAGCCGCCGCGTCATCAAAAAGCTGTCCTCGTCGCTGATCGTCATCGTCGCATCAATCACGGAACGGTCCACCAAATCGAGCGGCGCACTTCCACCAATCCCCTCCACCTTGTACGCCGCATCCGGTCCCATTTCCCCCGTTTCCACCCATTGCGCAAGCCCCGATCCCACCGGATCGGCGAGTACGATCTTCACCCCTTTGGCCACGCGTTTCAAATACCGACCCACCCCCGTGATCGTCCCGCCCGTCCCCGCTCCCGCCACGAATGCCCCAATCTTGCGTCCCAGGGAAACCACGATCTCCGGGCCCGTCGTTTCTTCATGAATGCGTACATTGGCCGGATTCTTGAATTGATCGGCCAAAAACCAACCCTCTTCTTTTGCCAATCGCTCCGCAACCCGTCGAAAATTGCGCGGATGATTCGGCCCCACGTTCGGCGTCACCAGCACCCGCGCCCCCACGCGCGCCAATGCGTGCCGCTTGTCGACGCTCATCTTTTTTCGGCATCACGCAAACCAATTTGTACCCACGTGCCGCCGCCACGAGCGCCAAACCCATGCCCGTATTGCCCGCCGTCGCCTCGATGATCGTCATCCCAGGCTTCAACGTGCCCCGCTTCTCCGCATCCTCGACGATGGCCAATGCAATTCGATCCTTGACACTGCCACCAGGATTCAAATGCTCGCACTTGACATAAATCGGAACCGGCAACCCTCGGCCAATTTGTTGCAGCGGCACGATCGGCGTCTGGCCAATTTCGTCGAGTATGTTCCGTGTCATCGCTCCGCTCGCTGCCCCACGACATCACTCGCAGGCGCCGCTTTCCACGCCGCAGAAAGCCACGCCTTCAGAGCCGCCACACGATCAATCGACCGCGATTCCTTATTTTGCCTCTCGTAAGGCCCCGCCACAAGCAAAATGTCGCGCCCCTTCATCTCCCACGCCACAGGCCCAAGGCTCTCCCGCTCGCGACACGTCTTCCCATACTTGCGCGCAGATTGTACCGCCACCTCCGCCGCATCGAACGCCGTGTCCATCCGCAATCGATACGCCACCGCCACCTGCCGCTTGCCCTGATACGTACGCTCGGCAACGACCACTTTGTCACCCCCCAACCCAGCCGCCGCCTCCGTCGCCACCTTTCGCACCGCAACGTCCTCGAGCAATATCCGCAAACCCTGCTCGCCCATCACGTCTTCGACCACCGGACGATAACCGTCCTTTTCGAGCGCCCCGAGCGACGGCGTCGTTATGACCTCCGCCGGCTCGCGCGCCAATAACTTGTCAATGTGCAAGAGCTGCTCCGTCGTCTCCGGCAAACGACGCCATACCTCGTCCACCGCCGGCCAATCCCCTCGCCGCCGTAATGCTTGCACGCACACGAAACCATCCACGTACGGCGCAACCAACGACGAATTGCTCGCCCGCGGCGTCCTCGCGCCCACCTCCGATAGTAACGTCGATGCCACGAATGCCACGCGAAGCGCATCCTCGTTCATCTCGAACGCCGAACCAAGCGTCACGTCGAGCATCGTGCTCGTCGCATCCCCCTCGATGAATGCATGCACCGCCGAGCTGCGATCACCCTCCCCCGGCTTGTATTTGATATGCGGCGCCAAAGGAAAACTTTGATCCGCCAATGCATGCGCAAGCTCGTGCGCCAACGTCTCCGTCGCTTCTGCTTCGCCAAGATCCCCGGCGAGCACCATCATCGCTTCTTTCGGATCGTAAAACCCCGCCACGCGTCCACCCAAAAGCGCCAATGCCCCACTCAAAAAATCGTATTCGGGCGGCACGAGCTCCAATGCGGCAAGCAGTTCACCTTGCGCTACGAGCACTTCTTTCGGCGTCTCCTCCCCGACCATGTCGCGAATTCGCTGCCCAAGCGCCTCCCGCGTGAGCACCTTGCTCGGCACCGGCCGCTTGATGGGTAGCCCCCGAGCCCGCGCCACTTTGTCGAGCATCTCTGCAATGAGTCGCTTGCTACGGACTTCTTCGGCAGACTCTTCGACCTCGGCCGGCTCGGTCGCCTGCTCGACCGGATCGACCATTGCCGTTTTCGCCGGCGCGTTCGTCACCGGCGCTGGCGCCGAACCACACCCCAAAACCAAAGTCAATGCAGTTACGCCAAGCCAAACGTTTTTCACGCCATTACCCGATCGCTCGTGCCTGCGTCATTACGAATCGCAGATATCGCCGCAGAATACCGCGCCACTCGATCATCGAAAGAAACGTCCTTCACGCCGCTCGCAGCTCCAAACACCGCCGATCCCGCCACGAGCACCCCAGCTCCCGCCCGAACGACCCGTCCCGCAGTTCCCACGGCAACTCCACCGTCCACTTCGATGTCGATCGCCAATCGTTGCGTTTCGATCATGTCGCGAATCGCCGCAATCTTGGGCAGCACGTTCGGAATGAACTTTTGCCCGCCAAATCCAGGATTGACGCTCATCACCAACACGAAATCACATTCCGGAAGCACGTACCGAATCGTCTCCTCGGACGTGTGCGGATTGAGCACCACGCCGGCTTTCTTCCCGAGCGATCGGATTTGTTGCAGCGTCCGATGCAAGTGCGGAGATGCTTCCACGTGCACGCTGATGTAATCCGCTCCAGCCTTTGCAAAATCGGCCACGTACTTTTCCGGCTCCACGATCATCAAGTGCACGTCGACCGGTAGCGTCGTGGCAGATCGAACAGCTTCGACCACGAGTGGCCCGATCGTGATGTTGGGTACGAACCGACCATCCATCACATCCACGTGGATCCAATCGGCACCGGCAGCGGTGACGGCGCGGACTTCTTCGGCGAGGCGTCCGAAGTCGGCGGAAAGAATGGAAGGGGCGATGCGAATCGGGGCAGAGCTCACGGGCGTACCGCTAGCATGTTTTGCACGAGCGGTGGGGAAAGCTATAGGGCTTTCGCGAAGTCGCGGGAAGCAGTTAGGCTGAAGTGAACCCGCGTGAGCGTAGAGCGGAGGCGCTGTGAACGATTTGACCACAGACCCCTCGAAAGGCCGATTTCGACCACATCGTGAGCGTGATCGATAGATGGTGGGGCGGGCCGACGAGCGCTTTGGCGCACCCGATTTTTTCTACGAGCTTGGGCAACTCGCGCGTGTCGTCGAGGTTCGAGCGGCACATGGTCGGGTTTTGTTCGGGTTCATCGCGCCAGACGGCCCAGCGGGATACGTGCATCTGGTGGGAATCCACCCTGATTTTCGCCGGCGCGGGGTCGCACGACTCTTGTACACGGCGTTCGAAGCCGACTGCAAAACAGCGGGAGCCAAGCGGATGAAGGCCATCACGACGATGGGCAACGAAGGCTCGGTGCGCTTTCATGCAGCGCTTGGATGGACCGTGGCCGAAGTTGAAGATTATGCAGGTCGTGGAAGGCAGCGCATCGTGTTTACCAAGTCTCTCGACGAAAATTGAAATTTCTCCCAGCCGCGCGTAAGGTTTCCGGGCTTTGTCCTTGTGCCGTTTGGTCCTCTTGCTCGAGGTAAAACGATGAAAGCTCGGTGGCTTTTCGATCTCTCAGTCACGTCGCTCGGAATCTTGGCGCTCGCGGCGTGCGCCACGGGTAGCTCGCCCATCGGAACCGGCAGTGGCGGCGACGGTGGCGAAGATTGGACCGGCCCGAGCTCGTCGAGCTCGTCGTCGGGCATGGGCGGTGCTGGAGGCGGAGGTTCGTCCTCGGGTGGTGCTGGAGGCGGTGCTTCTTCGTCTTCTGCATCTTCCGCATCTTCTGCATCTTCCGCATCGAGCTCCAGCGGTGGCCCATGTCCCGACATGCCGTGCAAGCTCGTGTCGCCGCAGTGCGGATGCGCTGCGGGGCAGATGTGCACGGTGGATGGAACCGGCACGCGTTCGTGCATCGCTGCGGGCAGCACGCCCATCGGAAACGCATGCACGGGCGACGAGTGCGCGGCTGGAAGCCTTTGTGTGGGCACCACGGCAGCGATCGACACGTGCATGAAGTTTTGCAACTCGGACTCGGACTGCACGGCGCCCGGCGGCTTGTGCTTGATCACGCTGAACAACGGTTCGAGCGGTTCGATCCCCGGCGTCACGTTGTGCACGGAAAACTGTGATCCCTCGACGAACGTCGGTTGTCCGGTCGCGGGCACGGCGTGCGGCGTCGCGCAGGAATCCATGGGTCAGATGAGGCTTCTGACTCGTTGCTCCGAGTCGGGATCCGGCACGCAGGGTGCGTCTTGCACGGACGATGCCGACTGCGCTCCGACGTATGGCTGCTTCAACGCTGGCACGACGCAGTGCTTGAAGTATTGCAAGGTCGGCGGCGCAGCGTGCCCCGGCGGCGCCCTCTGCAACTCGCTTGGCACCATCGGGAGCACCGAGTACGGCGCATGTCTGTAAAGCTGGGTCCTAACGGGAAAGAACGTCTACGTGACATCGGCCTCTTCGGAGGCCTTGGCGACGAAGTGCTCGAACAGCTCGCAGCGAGCCTCGATGTCGTCGTGTTGCAACCAGGTGCGGTCGTGTTCAGGGAAGGGGACAGCGGCCGCGAGATGTTTGTCCTGCTCGAGGGCGAGATCGAGGTCTTGAAACATTCGAAGAGCATGCGCGAGACACGTGTCGCGCTCTTGGGTCCTGGCGACTGGTTCGGCGAGATGTCGATCTTGGATGTGATGCCTCGATCGGCGACCGTGCGAAGTTTGTCGCCTTCGCGCGTGCTGCGCGTCACGGCACATGATCTCGATGCGCTCTATCGGCGCGACTTGCGCTCGTATTCGCTGGTCGTGCTGAACATTGCTCGCGAGATGTCGCGACGGTTGCGCGTCGTCGATGGGCTGCTCGCCGAGTTTGTCGCAACCGTCGTCGACGAGTACACGAAGACGCACCGTACGTCGTAGGAACTGCGTACGGTTCGGCTCGACGAACCCTCGTCAGGAGCCGCCAGCGCCGCCGCTTCCGCCGGCGCCGCCGCTTCCGCCAGCGCCGCCGCTTCCACCGGCGCCGCCGCTTCCACCAGCGCCACCGCTTCCACCAGCGCCACCGCTTCCGCCCGCGCCGCCGATCCCGCCGGCACCGCCGCTTCCACTGACGTCACCCCAGCGCCGCCGTTGCTCGTGCTGGCAGCTCCGCCACCACCGCCGCCGCCCATTTCTTCCTTGCCGCCGGTGCCGCTGGCGCTGCTGCTGGCGTTGTCGTCAATCGTCGTGCCAGGAGGATCCGGCTGCGGATTGAACGTGCACGCAGATACGCCAAGGATGAAGGCAAAGGCGAGGAGGTAGGGCTTTCGCATGACGACGGCCGGTAGGGCAACCATCATGCCACAACGTGGGCTTATTTATTCAAGGAAAACGAGCACGAATCGGCACGCCTTGGCACAAGGTGAGACGCGCACACCTCACCCCCTAACCCCCTCTCCCCGTCGCAGCTTCGCTGCTCGCGGAGAGGGGGAACATGCCTCACCCCCTGGCCCCCTCTCCAACACAGTTGGAGAGGGGGGAAAGACGCACCAGATCTGCTACCTGTTCGCAGGATGGGAACGGTTTTGCGTATTGCACGAGCCCTGTCGGACGCTCTTCCTCCCCCTCTCCCTCCTGGGGAGAGGGGGACGGGGGGTGAGGTTATGCTCCCCCTCTCCGCCGCGCCGAAGGCGCGTGGGGAGAGGGGGTTGGGGGGTGAGGCGTGACCGACCTCGACCTCATCCCCGAACGCCTCGCCGCCGTACGCGCCCTCATCGACGACGCCACCAAGCGCGCTGGCAAGCCCGCAGGCTCGGTCCGCCTCGTCGCCGTCTCCAAGACCAAACCCGCCGAGGCCATTCGCATCGCCTACGCCGCCGGACAACGCGACTTCGGCGAAAACTACGTCCAAGAGCTCGCCGACAAAGCCTCCGAGCTCGCCGACTTGCCCGATATTCGATGGCACTTCATCGGCGCACTCCAGCGCAACAAAGCCAAAAAAGCCTCGAGCGTCGCCCACATCATCCACACCGTCGATCGACCCGACCTCGCAGACGAGCTCGATCGACGCGCAGCCGCCTCCGGTAAACAGCTCGACGTCCTCATCGAAGTCAACGTCGCCGGCGAAGCATCCAAGGCAGGCTCCTCCATCGATGCATTCCCCCTGCTCCTCGAACAAGCCCGCCGCGCCTCCCACCTGCGCGTCCTGGGCCTCATGGCCATCCCTCCCATGCTCGACGACCCCGAAGCCGTTCGCCCCTACTTCGCGCGCCTCAGACAGCTCCGCGATGCCCACGGCGGCCCAGCAGCCCTCCCCGAGCTCTCCATGGGCATGTCCCACGACTTCCCCGTCGCCATCGAAGAAGGCGCCACCCTCGTCCGCGTCGGCACCGCCATCTTCGGCTCACGCTGACGCCCGACTCGGCCCATCGCTCATGTTGCCCCGACAAACTCCCCGCCGCAAAAAAGTTCATCGAGCCAAACCAAAGGTTTGACGTTGCTCATGCAGCGTCGTACCACTGCCTCGCGCACAGCAAACCTTGCTACAGTCCTCGTCTATGCGCTTGCTGCCTCGACCTTTCGCTCGCTTCGCACACCTCTTCGCCATGGCCTCCGCGATCGTACTTTCGAGCTGCGCAACGACGCCCCTGCCCCCGTCCATGCAGCATCCGCTGCTCAATCAACCAGGCCCCGCGTTCGAGGCCACTTCGCTCGACAATCGCTCCATCACCGTCCCCAGCTACGGCACGGCGCGCGTCACCGTCATCGATTTTTGGGCATCGTGGTGCGGATCGTGCCGCTATACCATGCCGACACTCGAAAGGCTCTGGCGCACCCAGCGTTCCGCCGGCCTCATGGTCGTCGGCATGAACCTCGACGAGGACGCACAACAAGCCCTCGAAGGCGCCTACAGCTTCGGCATCACCTTTCCCGTCGTGCACGACCGAGGTCAGGAATTGCAGGCAGCTTTCGGCGTCTACCAAATCCCCACCACGTTCGTCCTCGATGCCGCTGGTCGAGTAAGGTTTGTCGGGCGCGACCCGGAGAGCATCAAACGCGCGGTCAGTGCGCTCATGGATAGATGAATGATCCCCAAAGGACGAGGCGGTCGTAATCCAGGCAATTTGCCCACGCTTTTTTCTGCAGCGGCAAAGAAAAACAACAAAATCCTCGTCCCGCTCGCCGAGCGCATGCGACCTCGTTCCATCGCCGACGTCCTCGGGCAAACCCACATCGTCGGCGAAGGAAAACTTCTCACGAACGCGATCGTCGCCGACGAGATCCCCTCGATGATCATGTGGGGACCACCCGGCTCGGGAAAAACATCCATCGCGCGCGTCATCGCCGCCGTCTCCAAGTCGCGTTTCGTTCCCTTCAGCGCCGTTTTGGGAGGCGTCCCCGAGCTGCGTCAGATCCTCGCCAAAGCCCAGGAAAACAAGGACTTCGAGGGCGGAACGACCATCCTCTTCGTCGACGAACTGCATCGCTTCAACCGAGCGCAGCAGGATGCGTTTTTGCCTCACGTCGAAGACGGCACCATCGTCTTGATCGGCGCGACCACGGAAAACCCTTCGTTTTCGGTCAACGCCCCGCTGCTCTCACGATGTCGCGTCGTTCGCCTGAATGCCCTCACGGACGACGCCTTGCGCGTTCTTTTGAAGCGCGCCCTCGTCGACTCCGAGGGCCTTGCGGATGCCTTTCAGATCGACGACGACACGCTCTCGCTCGTCATCACCGCCGCTTCCGGCGATGCACGCAGAGCGCTCAACACGCTCGAGATCGCGGCGCTCGAAGCCAAGCGCGTGGGGCGCACCAAGATCACGCAGCAAGACGTCGCCCAGTCGAACGCGCAAGCCACGCTGCGCTACGACAAGGCCGGCGAAGAGCACTACAACATCGTCAGCGCGTTCATCAAGTCGATGCGCGGATCCGATCCCGATGCTGCCGTCTACTGGCTCATGCGCATGATCGAATCCGGTGACGATCCCGTTTTTTTGCTTCGCCGCATGATGATCTTCGCCAGCGAAGACATCGGCAACGCCGACCCGCGAGCGCTCGATGTCGCCGTCGCAGCCGATGCGGCGTTTCAGCGCATCGGCATGCCCGAGGGCATCTACGCGATCGCGCAAGCAGCCATCTACTTGGCGTGTGCACCGAAGTCGAATGCGGTCACGACGGCGTTTCGTGCAGCACAATCCGACGTGTACAAGCGAGGCAGTTTGCCGGTCCCGCTGCACCTTCGCAACGCCGTCACGGGCCTCATGCGCTCCGATGGTTACGGCAGTGGATATCGCTATCCGCACGACGAACAAGGAGGCGTCGCATTGGGCGAGACGTACCTCCCGGACGGGCTTGTTGGCACCGAGTATTATTCGCCGACCGAGCGCGGGTTTGAAAAGACAATCGCCGAGCGATTGCGATGGATTCGCGCGCAGCGGCAAAACGCTCCGGCAAAGCCCGACGTGCCCATCGAAGCTCCCGTGCCGCCAGGGTTGATCAGCGCCGACACGGTGCCCGCCGACGAACCAGCGCGCTCGGACGAGGCAAGCTCGAGCGACGTATCCGCGCCAACTCCGAGCGAACAGGTTTGACTGCAAACGGTCAAGGCGACACGGGGTGCCTGGTTGTTGCCATCAGGTCGCCCAACGAGCGGCCTTGATGCAACCCTCGAGGGTGTTTGTTGCAACGTCGAAGATGCCCGTGGCGCATGCGGCGTGGCGGTCGAGCATGCTGGCAGTGTGAGATCCCTTTGGGGTCGGTAGGTTCCTACATCGGACATTTCCCGTCCGACCGTCGCGGCACCGACCTTGAAGCTCATTTTCGCGTGGTGTAGTGATGGCTGCGGGTCGGTTGTCCGGCCAGCATATTACAACCATGCATGTGCAATGAGCGTTCGTTCATCAAGGGGCGAGCTTCTCTTGCTCCGGGGGACGTGTCTGCATGAATTCTCGCACCAATGGCTTTTCTGCGTCTTGGATGCTGCTTTCATTTCTTTTGGCGTGTCTCGCCACGCATGCGGGGTGCTCGTGCGACGCGCTCAGTCGACCTGCGAATCCCCGAATCCATGCCTGTATCCCACAGCATGCATCGCTGCCGGTAGCTGCGCCGCTCGTGTCGAAAACGACCGTACCTGGAGCGATACCGGTATCGTTCAACGTGAGCGACACAGGTGACGCAACGTTATCGCTGCCGCTGGTTTCGGTGCCCGGCCGAGCAGGTATCGAGCCGGACCTAAACCTCACGTATAGCGGTTCGGGGGTCGACGGCATATTGGGTGCCGGTTTTTCCTTCTCGGGCGCCAGCGCAATTACGCGCTGTCCGAAGACGATGGCCATCGACAGCGAAGTTCGCGCGGTGCAATACGACACGGATGATGCGTTGTGCATGGATGGCAAGCGGCTCGTCGTCGTTTCGCAACGTGCAAATGCCATCGAATACCGCACGTGGCCTGATACGCACGTCAAAGTCATTGGCCATCAAACCGAGGAGGGCTCGCGTTATTTCGAGGCGTTTTTGCCATCGGGGCATGTCGTCGAGTATGGCAAAACCAAAGGAAGCCGGCCGCGTGCGCTCGGGGCGCCGTGCGTGCGTGGCTCGCGAATGAAATGCGCGATGCTCGCGGGAATGCAATGACGTACGGGTATTGCTTTGCAGAAGCAGACGGCTACACCGCGGAGTATGCGCTCGACGAAATACGCTACACCTCATTTGACGGCATGGAGCCGACACGTGCAGTTGCGCTCGTGTATGCCGCCAAGGAAGACGCACGCTCGGTGTATTCGGGCGGAATGGAGTTTCAGCAATCGCTACAGCTCGAGGAAGCGCAGATGCTGCTGAACGACGAGCTGGTGCGTCGATATGCTTTCGAGTATGAGCAAAGCGAAACGACGGGTCGGACGCTGCTTACGTCGGTCGAAGAATGCGGTGCGAATGGAGCGTGCAAACCGCCGACGAGGTTTCAATATGCGAAGGTTGAAACGGGGTTCGAGGAGGTTGCGACGACGATAGCGGTGCCGCTGTCGCGGCGCGCGAGTTATATGCTGGCTGATTTCACGGGCGATGGGATTGGCGATTTTCTCGTGCCCGATACAACGACGCTGTCGACGCCGACGAATCCGATCACGGAATGGCGAATCGCGCGCAATCATGGAAGCGGATTTGGGGCGCCCAAGGTTGCCTTTTTGCAGGAATGGTCGTTCCAGCAGGATCCCACGGAGCCAGTTGATCCGGGAATCCTTCAACCGGAGCTCGGCACGGCGATCGATTACAATGGCGATGGGAAAGCGGATGTCCTTTTGCACGATGTGTACGGCAATCGGAACAACCACATCGTCTTGTTATCGAAATCGACCGACACATTCGAAGAAGTCGACACGGGCATTCAAAGACCGTTTCCATTGGGTCCTGCGCCAAAGCAATTGCGTGGCGCTTCAGGAGCGGTGCATTTGGCCGATGTCGACGGCGACGGCGTATCGGATCTGATTCAATGCACGGATCATGGGAATAACGCGCCTCAATCCGTGTGGAATGTGCACGCATGGCGCCCTGGTGGGTTTGCACAAATCGGCACGGCAATCGACGAGCTGAATGGATACCCGTGCAACCTCGAAATGCACACGGTCGATATCGACAGAAGCGGGACCGTGGATTTGGTCATCCCCGGAATGATTGAACAAGGCGGTGTGGCATTTCAACGAGCACCGAACTATTACGTGTTTCGCCGTAACAGTGATGGGACGTGGGAATCGCACGATACGAGTTTGCGCATACCTCCGAATGGTGGTCGCACGTTGTTCGTTGACGTCAATGGAGATGCGTTGCCCGATGCCATAACGTCCGGCGATCCTTCCGGGACGACTGTGGACGTGGATCAACACGGGCAAAGGTTTTGCGGACAAGGCGGCAAATACTCTGGAATGGGATGGGCTCATTCCGCAGACCACCTACTTCCATTTGGCGGCTGTCGCCGATTTCGATCAGGATGGGCAAGGCGATCTCTTGATGCCGCTCGTCGATGCCATCAGCCCCGACATTCCGCGCTGGGTGATTCTCCGTGCAACGCGCGGATCGAATGGGTTCACCTTTGAGCGCATCGACGCGGGCATTCCATTCGAGCCGGTGCTCGGCGATGCGATTACGCTGGCGGACCCGCGAGGTCCACGCATTGCCGATGTAAATGGCGACGGCGCGCCGGATGTGGCGATATTTCTGGGCAACGAGCTCCACGTTTTCAAGAATCGTGCAGCCGACCCGGATGTGCTCGTGGGGTTTTCTGATGGCATGAACGAGCATGACGCCGAGGATCCGGGCTTCATTCCGAATGTGTCCATCAAGTATGGGCACTTGACGGACGAATGGAAGACGAACGGCGCGCAGGCGAACGATCCGAAGAAGGAGTCGTATCTGTATTTGTCACGTGCCAACGCGGCGAATGACTGCGCATACCCGCGTCATTGCGCGGTGGGCTCCAAGCGTGTCGTGCGCGACTATGCACTCAACGACGGACAAGGTGGGCAGCGTCGATTTGGCTTGCGTTATCGCGATGGTCGATACGATCGTCGAGGGTATGGCTTCCTTGGATTCGGCGCGCGCATCCTGACGGACCTGGACACTGGCGCGACGACGGCGACATTTTACGACAACGAAACGTTTGTTGCTATCGGCCAGCGCAAGGTATATCCGTTTGCGGGGCAGGTGAAATCACAATGGCGATGGGCTCCAGCGTTGCCGAGCGAGCCGAATCCGAGCCGCGTCGAGCTTTCATTTGTCGACATTACGCTTGAAGATGTGCCCACGAATAACGGCAAAACGTATTTCGCGCTGCCCACGAAACGCCACACGCGCCGCATGCAAGGCGCTTTTTCTGGAGCAGGTTCGCTCGAAGAATATGCTGCGGGCGTGGCCGCCAATGAAAACGCGACGATGCTGCGCGATACGATGGTGGATGTAGCGGCCTTCGACGAATTCGGCAACGTGCTCGAGGTTGACGTATCCACAGTGGGCGTCGACCTGACGACGCATATCACGCGCACCGTCAAGAATGACGTCGGCAGGTGGATACTCGGGCAGCCGCAATGGCAAGAGGAATGCAGCTCGGCTGCGGGCTTGACGCAATGCCGGACCACCCAACGCACAACGAATGCATTCGGCGAAGTGGAAACGGAGTCCACGTCAAGCAGCGATAACATCGACGATACGAAGCTGACTGTAGTGTACGAGCGCGACAAATTCGGCAACGTCACGAGCGTAAAGGCAGACGATGCATTCGGTCATCGACGCGAATCAATGACCGTTTACGATGACGAAGGCGTGTTCCCGGTCAAGCACATCAATGGATTGGCGCACGAGACGCTCGTCGAATACGATCCCGCTCTGGGTGTGCTGAGAAAGGAGACGGATCCGAATCAATTGGCGACCGAGTGGCAATACGACAGCCTCGGAAGGTTGGAGAACGAGAAACGCCCCGACGGATCGCAAACGACGATCACGCGCACGCGCGAGCGGATCGATGGTCAATGGCGATTGAAGGAGCGCACGACGACGGCGGGTGGTTCGGACGATGAAACGGTGTTCGATAGTCTGGGGCGGCCCATGCGCACGTATACGCACGGCCCCGCGCCAAAGCCGAATACGCCTCGGTTGATGCAGCTCATCGAATACGATCCGCTGAGTGGAAACGTTGCCAGAGGGTCTGTGCCGACTGCGGAAGGTACGCCCGATGCGCAGCTCGTCTTCGACGAATACGAATTCGATACGTTGGGGCGCGAGATTCGGCACACCACACCGTGGAACGCAACAACCACGACCTCGTATGATGGTTTCTTCATCGAGATGACCGATCCGCTGTTGAAGCATACATTGACCGAGCTCGATGCATTGGGTCGACCCGTAACAATCACGGATGCAGCGAATGGCAAAACGAAATATGCCTATGGCCCATTCGATGCGCTTCGCACGGTGACCGATCCTGGCGGGGCCGTAACAAATGGACGCGCGATGCATTCGGGCGTGTGCGGCAATTGGAAGAGCCAGATCGCGGCACGACGATGTTCGTCAACGATGGATTCGGTGACGTGCTTGCATCGACGGATGCGCTCGGGCGCGTGATCGCGTTTGGCGTGGACGCACTCGGGCGCGTGAAAACGCGCACGGATACGCACGCGGGAAAGAGCTTGACGACGACGTGGACGTGGGATACAGCGCCGAATGGAATTGGCCGGTTGCACATGCTCGAAAGTCCCGACGGAATCAAGACGTATGCGTATTCGCAGCGAGGGCAGCTCGAAGGGACGACGCTCTCCGTTGCGGGAGAGTCGTTTACGGCGCGAATGACGTACGATGACATGGGTCGTGTCGCGTCGGTGGACTACCCGCAGCCACTCGGCGAACTGCCGTTCGGTGTAACGTACGAGCATGACAACCACGGTCATCGCATTGGCGTGCGCGATACGTATACGAACGATGCGTATTGGCAATTGACGGACGTCGACCAAGCAGGCCGGTACAAGGGTGAGATGTTTGGTAATGGCGTGACGACGGCTCGTGGATACGACCATGAGAAAGGCGCCCTGAAGAGCATCACCACGACGAAGGGTGCAGCGACCATTCAGCAATTGTCGTACGACTGGGACGAGCGACTCAATTTGAAGAGCCGCACGGATGCACGACAACCGGTCAACAAAACGGAGCGTTTTCGTTATGACGCATTGAATCGGCTCACGTGTGCGTACTTTGGGCTCGTCGAGAATCCGAATGCACCGTGCGACACGTCGTACGGCTATGCGCCCAATGGAAACATCGTATCAAAGAGCGACGTGGGCATCTTGTCGTATACCGATCCCACGCATCCGCATGCCGTTACGAATGCGGCAGGCGATAGCTTCTACCATGATGCGGTCGGCAATCAAATTACGCGGCCAGGAGGCGTCATCATCACTTATACGCCGTTCGACTTGCCGAAGACGATTACGCAAGGCGCGAAGGTGACGACGTTTGGATACGACGGTGATCAGCAACGAATCCGCAAAACGACGTCGACCACGGAGACCATTTACTTCGACGACCTTTACGAGCAGGTGAAAACCACCAGCGGCATCGAGCATCGTTACCACGTGCATTCACCCGAGCGAGTGGTTGCCATTGTGACGCGTGATGGCCAAGAACCGGGGACGCGCTACCTGCATGTCGATCACGTTGGGTCGATCGAGACGACCACGAAGGAGAATGGCACCATCGATGAGCGGCGCAGCTACGATGCATTCGGCGCGCGCAGGAATCCAGAATGGGGCGGTTCGGCGATAGCATTCACGAGCAAAACGAAAAAAGGATTTACGGGGCACGAAGAAGCTGACGAATATGGCCTCGTCAACATGAAGGGACGAGTCTACGACCCACGCATTGGGCGATTCACGACGACGGACCCGATCATTGCGAACGTGTACAATGGGCAAAGCTTGGGAGCGTATGCATACGTGCGCAACAATCCGCTTGCATTCGTGGATCCAAGTGGGTTTACTGAGGAAGAAGCGCGGCGGTTGTGGCGCGTCGAAGAAACGCCCGGACAGCTCGGCATTCACATCACGTTCGACCCATTGCCGCCACCGACGCCGCGACCTACGCCACCGCCACATGCGGCTGACGTGGGCGCTCAAGCGGCGACAACCGATGTAGGAACGACGGGAAATGGCGCAGCAGCACCGCCGCAGGGTGCAACGGTGGTCGAAAAAGGAAGCGTTGGCGATGCCGTATGGGATGGCGTTGGCGATGCGGCGCGCGGTTTGTGGGACGATTGGACGTCGACGCCATTGCCGACAATCGAGCGCATGTACGACGCATACGACAAGGGCGATGCGGTCGATGCATTCAATGTCGTCAATCCGCTGATTGCATTCGCCAACGTGTCACTTGCAAACGACGACGGCGACACGTACAGCGTCACACGGCAATCAACCGCGATAGGCGTGACGGTCATTGTGGGCGTCGTCATCGGAAAAGTCATAGGCGGACAAACGGGCGCGGGAAAGGGTGGGAAGACGACGAGGGGGCCGCCGGATGACGCTGCCGCGCTCAATGCCGCTCGGGCGGCTCGCGATGCCAAGGCTGCTGAGGTCGGTGGACTTCGGCCACCAGCACGCCCCGCAACGGTGACCGCTGGTTATCATATCGAAACGCGTCAGATTGCTGTCGGTTGCTCTGGTGGTGGCTGTGCAGAAGGAAAAGTTGTGCAACAACTCGGCGGCGATGCGAGCAAAGTGAAGTTTACCGAAGCGGTTCGACCTCGACCAGACGGGCCACCATTCAAACAGGTTCCAGTCTGTCAAAATTGCGAAACTCAGTATGGTCGTGAACCATTCCCTTCGGGCACTCAATTCAAAGGCGATTAAGGTGAATGACATGAGCTGGGAACTGGAGTGCTACGACTGGTCGCGCCTCGAAGCCGACGGGGGAGCTTCGGGCGTCCCGAGTGCCATAAAGGCTCTTGAGTCGGCGACAACGAACGAGGTTGCACTTGCAGCCTACTGGAAAATCGATAATACGGTGGTCGTTCAGGGAGCTGTCTATCCGGCAGCTCTTCCCACCGTACGCTGCCTTCTCGTCAGTCTGTTGAGAAGCACGGCCATAGCGCGGCCTCACATTTTGGAGCTGCTGGTTCAGATTGGGGCCGGCGAAGCCGCGATTGTCGAGGCAAGTAATTCCGATATCGTACAACGATGCCTCGTCGAAATCGCTCGTGGGCTGCCCATTTACATGGACATCCTCGAGCGAAGCGTCAACTCCGACGAGAGAGCATTCTGTGTGGACTTGATTGGCCTCTGTTGCAGGGTGGACCCCAGCCTTCGCGAGAGAGTCGGCTGGTACTTCAACAAGGTCAAGTCAAGTCATCCTTCGAATGGCCTGCTTCGACTGATTTCAAGCTGGGAAGAGGAGGTCGGTACTCCGGGAGGTTGATCAATCCGCTTCGTCGACACACTCGTCGCCGGCACACTGCTTTGGCAGCGCATTGGACCACCTGGAGGGTAGGTAGCTACGTCATCACCCAACCTACCCCGAGTCGCCTCGCTACAGTCTTGGCGCCTCGATGGCGTCCTGGTTGACAAACTTTTTCGGTGAGATCCCTGCGGGCAAGCCCGGCGCCATGATCGCATGCCCTTTGGCTTCTTTCATCGCACAATCACGATTCAATTCGAGTAAGTACACAAGTGTACTCTTGCGTGGCCCAATACCATATGCGGCGCGCACAGCAGCATCGAGCACGGAATGTGCCTCCTTCAGTGGATGCTTGCCCAGGTCCTCCATGGATGCATACATTGCGCGCAAGCTCATTTCGTGCTTGGCAGCGATTTCGCGACGTAGTGCGCGGAGGGCGACTCCGGCACTTGCTACTGCGGCACATTGTTTTTCGCTTGGTGATTGGGGCCAAGGAAAACTGTCGTAAACCGTATTCGACGTGTAGCGCCAATCGCCTTTCAGAGTCGAACAGCGTGCCTTGAACCATTCCCAATGAATGCCGGATTGAAGAATACCGAAAGAGTAGTCATCCTCGAACGGGAACACCATGAGCGCATCGTTGGGATGAATGCGACTCGATACGAATTCGAAAATGGGCCGTTTCGTGACCCGCGAACATGCAATCCAGCGCGTAATGCCCTCGAGTTTGGCTAGCATTTCGCCCCGCCCTCGCCAATGCCGCCACCAGCGTTGCGCGTGCGCCTGGCGTGGCCCCTTTGCTCTTCCTGTTTCCTCACGCTCGGATGCTGCAGCCGCTTCGATGTCTGGCAGTACGACGCGCTTCAGGCGCTCGAAAACCGCTCTGTATTGTCGCGCATCGATAATCGTCTCGCAATGGTTGAGGTCGATCACCCAGCGACTGGGCTCCGAACCATACCGTCCCACTAGATCGTCTCCCGTGAGGTAAGGATGGATGACTTTTCGCAATGTTTTGTCTGCTCGAAAAGCGCGTGCTTCATCGGGTGATAGCAGAAATCCCTCGTGTCCGTGAGTTTGCCCCTGATAACACGTGCCCGATTCCGCATTTGCACGCAAAACTTTTGCGCCCGTCACGTCCACGAGTGGTGATAGAGACGCCGGGATTCTATCGAGCAGAACCTCCTTCCACGGACTGTCGTGATCGTCGCCTTCCTGCCATGAAAGCTTCTTCGGTCCCTCGACCAGGCCCTTCGTCCAATTGACGACAGATACATGAACGACCGCTTCTCCAGGCCATACCATGGTCGACACTGCTTCCGTAATCGTTCCACCGTTTGCAACGATATGGTCGAGGCCGCCTTCTCGTGAATAATTTTGTCGAATCGTATTGGTACCGACGAGCCCAGCACAAGCTCCAGGGGCAAGTTCGTCATGCGCCCGGCGAAACCAGTACACGCAGTAATCTGCTCGACCTGGTACGTCAGGATAGCGACTGCGAACGCGCTGTACATAATGAGCACCAAGTTCTTGCTGCATCTTGTTCTTCGATTGAAACGGTGGATTTCCGATGATCACATCAGCTTTGGGCCAGGCGCAGAACAGCGCATCGTCACAACGTACGTTGTCGTCGAGATTCTCGAGCGGAAGTGGCTGATCGATATCGAGCCCGAGCTCAACTTGGGCCATCTCGAGTGCATGGTGCGCTTCGTCGAGCGCCAGTTTTTTACCGAGCATCAGCGTGACTTTTGCAAGCTCGACCGCGAAACGATCCGTGTCGATGCCGAAAAACTGTCGCGATTGAATCGATGCCTTCGCTCCAACTTCGAGTCGCGTTTTGGCAGAGAACCGCTCGTGGACTTTCTCCAACAGCTCGAGCTCCAAACGCTTCAATTCTCGATACGCAACATAAAGAAAGTTGCCGCTACCGCATGCTGGATCGAGCACTCGAACCTTGGTAAGTCCATCGCGCAATGCGAGTAGTTCTTTCAATGTCGATGCCTCACGAATGCGCGAACGCCACGGCTGTATCAAACTCGGACGCACGACATGCTCGAAAATTGCAACCTCGGGCGTATAATGGGCCCCCCGCTCGTGCCTTTCATCCTCATCCATCGTTGCCTGAAAAAGTGTACCAAAGATGCCGGGATGAATCCGCGACCAATTCTCGTCCGTAGCACGAGCGAGCAGAGACAATTCATGCGGCGTCAGGTCGATTGGATCGATCGTGCCGAACAGTCCACCATTGAAATAACGAACGTTCTTGTATCGCCCCCCGCGAGCAGGTCGGTCCGTGTTCATCTGCCGAAAGAGCCCACCCAGCAAATCGTACGAGCTCTGGCCATGCAAGCAATCGTTGACGAGCTCGGTGAATAGTCCGCGCGGAAGCAGATCCGTATCTTCCGCAAACATCGCGACGATGCATTGGAGCGTAAAGCGCTGAGCCCGCTCCGGCGTTTCACCGCGCGCAACCATTGCGCGGAAAACTTCGCCAAGCTTGCTTGCCGTCGCGTCGCTGACTTCTTTTCGGTTGTTCTCGAAAAGCGGCTTCTTGGGCTGTAGCAGGAGAAAATTGAGCGCCGGCCATCGACTCGGAAGGTCGGTCAACTTGATGCGATCCATCGGCTCATCAAGCTGCTCATCAAATTCGTAAATCCAAAGATCATCAAAATTGCAGAGGACGACGTATTGTGGCTTGTTCGGAACCAAGCGCTGCCAATATTCGTATACTTGGTTGTACACCCGCGGGCTACCGAGTCGCTCACCCCGCTTTTTCATCTCGATGAGCACTCGTTTGCCCCACCGCAGATCGGCAAACTTGGTGCGGCCATCCGCAAGCTTCACCCGCTCTTCGAGTGTTGCGCCAGCTTCCTTGTATCCTTCGTGTCCAAATGCGCGAAAGAGACGGTCGCAAAAGACTTGTGCTTCGCCTTTCTCGTCACCCTTCAGTGTGCGGACATAGGACACGAAAGCCGTCATCAATGCAGAGACATCTTGCATGGGACGCAGCATAACCGATATTGCGCAGCCGGGCGAGTAAAGTGCCGAGCAAACATGCGTGCTACGGTCAACCGCAGAGTTGGCAGCGTTCTCTTCGAACTGGCACGGCGTGCTGCAACCGCAGGTCCGACGAAACGCGGCATGCGCGCATCAAGCTTTGGCAAAGCGCAAGCACAACGGGCGAGAGAATACAAGGGAATCTGGCGTCGAGGTGAGCCAACCTTGCTTCGACACCGATGGGTGCCGCGCGTCGTTTACTCGTTGCCTGACTTCTTTCGTTTCGGCCCCACGTCCAAGAAAAACGCACGCACATACGGCTTGTCGCGAGGGAATCGTTCCAGCAATCGTTTTTCCAGGCCATACAATGCATCCGCGGCCTTGGAAATGGCTTGCTCGAGATCCGCTTCGAGGCTCGATTCGATGCGTTCTGCCGCTTCGCGAGCTTGGAAGTTATCCGCTTGTCGCTGCGCACGTCCGGTCAAGTCGGTAACGAGGTCGCTCTTGCCATTAAAATCCACATCTTTTGTCAAGCGACCCACGCAATCGAGCACGAGGCCTGGTTCGAGGTGTCGTTCAGCGTCGACGAGCTCGGAAATGTCTTCGGCGAAAACACGGTCGGCCGTCTCGACATTGGTTTCGAGCGCGACGCGTTTCTTCCCGCGCCGAACGCCTCGATCGAGCACGGCATCGCCGACGACGATACGCGCCTGATGCTTTCGTTTTTCGCGCAGGTCGTGCAAATACACGGCGCGCTCGGCGGCGTCGACCTTTTCGAAGTGCGCATCGATGAGCGCCTTTTCCGTCGCGAAGAAGTCCCGATCGGCGTTCGATCGGTCGACATCGAGCTCACTGGCGGCATCGAGCGCATTGCGCGTTCGGGCAAGCGCGCGGAGCATGGTGTTGCTGGTGCTGTCTTTCGTGGCAAGCATGAGAGCGATGTTACTTGGGTAGCGCGCAAACTTCAAGGACATCGTGGTTTCGAATGTTGAAAATGCCCGTGGTGCGTGCGGTGCGGCGCTCGTGCATGCTGGCGGTGCGGGATCCCATTGGGGTTGGCTCGATCCTGCGTGTTGCACATGCGGGATCCCATGGGGGACGGCGCTTCGCTGAGCGGCTTTACGCGCGGCATTTTCGGGAGGCGGATGCATTTGCGCAAGCTGGGGATGCGGGTGCCCAATGGGGTTGGGCGTGTCGAGCGTGCTGGGCGAGCGGCACGTCATTGGGTGCGGGGGCATCGAGCGTGCAGGCTTCGTGCATCCGTCGCGCGAGCCGCAGATGTGTGCGCGCACGGCGAGAGGATTCGACGATAACCACGAGCGCAGCATCAATCCCTGCCCTGCCCACATGTGCACAATATTGGCCCACCGCTATCGATTCCGATAACCTCGCACGCGCTTGGACGACCACCTTTTGGCCAACCGATACAAACTCGTCCGCCTTCTCGGCCAAGCTGTGCATGGCATCGCAAGATGCTGCGCCGCGAAATCGAAAAGTGGAGGCTTTGTGCAAAGCCGTGGGAATCGATAACTTCATTCCGCCGGAGATTGGGGAAGATCAACGTTGAGGTGTGCGCTCGAATGAGTCCCTCAATCCTCGAGCTCCCCCAGCGCCGATTCAATCTCCGACAGCGCATGCGTATTGCCCGCTGCGCGCGCCGCCACGACGCCCGCTTCGAGCCATTCGCGACCGTCGTCCTTGCGACCCGCCTTCACCAGCATCTGCCCGCATATCAAATACATCGGCACGTACGACGGCGCCTCTGCCCGCAATTTCGTAAATGTCGACAATGCGTCGTCCATGCGACCCGCATTCGAGTATTCCATCGCGAGCGCATACCACGCAAATGGATCCGTCGACCCCTTGGCGACCATGCCCTCGAGCATCGCGAGGCGCTTGCTCATGTCGACTCCACCACCCCGATGAACGGCATGTTGCGGTATCGCTCGGCCCAGTCGAGGCCGTACCCGACGACGAACTTGTCCTCGATCGTGAAGCCCAAGTAGTCGATCGGCACGGTGATGCGCGTACGCGCAGGCTTGTGCAAGAGCGAGCACACCTTCACGCTCGCGGGCTTGCGCGTACGCATGAGCTCGAGCAAGTGCGCAATGGTCAGGCCGGTGTCGACGATGTCCTCGACGATGAGCAGATCGGCGCCTTCGACGGGCCGCGTGAGGTCGTGCGTGATTTGCACGATACCGCTGGACTTCGTGCCTTCGCCGTAACTGCGCACGCCGAGGAATTCGACACGCAGCGGCAAGTCGATGTGGCGGCACAGATCGGCGGTGAAGAGGAAACTTCCCTTGAGCACGCAGACGAGCACGAGCGTGCGGCCAGCGTAATCACGCGTGATTTGTTCACCAAGCTCGCGGACTCGGCTCGCGATCCGATCCGCTTCGATCATCGTGATGACATTCGCTTCGGGCATCTTGGGCGCCGAATTAGCACCGTCATCGCGAGCCGACTAGAGTATTGATGCCAGGCCAGAGTTTGTACGCTCGCTTCGCGCGCGTGGGACGCGCGCTGCGCGAGGCCAGTTTACGATGGAGGGTCTACGACCCAAAAGACGAGCCGACTGCTCTGCCCCCCATACCCCCCGGAAGAACCCTTCCATCAAACCAAAGTTCATGCGCTCTCCCCTCTACTGCGAACAACCTCGACCCGAGCTCGCGACGAGTCGGATGCCGCTGACCGTGCGGTTTTGCGAGACAGACCTGATGGGCATCGTCCATCACTCGAACTACCTCGTGTACTTCGAAGCGGGACGTGTCGACTGGCTGCGCCGTCGCGACGTACGGTACGAAAAGTGGGTCGAGATGGACGTGCACTTGCCCGTCGTCGACGCGAAGTTGCGTTACCGCAAGGCCGCCAAGTTCGACGAATCGTTGGAAGTCGAAACGACGTGCGCGGACGTTTCGGTCGTCACGGTGCTGTTCAAGTACCGGATCTTGCGCGCTTCCGACGTGCTCTGCGAAGGTGAAACGACGCTCGCGTGCATCGGGCAGAACATGCGCCCGAAGCGTTTCCCCAAAGAAGTGATGGATGCGTTCTTGCGCGGCGAGTCTCACCCTCCATCCGGCGCGCCCGCGTCTTGATCGCGGCTCTCGCCAAACGAAAGCCGAGCCGGGAGCGCCACCGTCTTCGACGGGCCGATGCGATCTCCCAAGAACGTTCGCCACTGGATCACGTAGCGCCCTCGCGCCGTGCCGATCACGTAACGCTGCTCGGTCGGAGGCACCGCGACGACCGGCACTCCATCCAGGAAGAAGTACGCGAGCGCATCCGATTCGTTGACCGCGACAAACCCTTCGCCCGGCGCGCGTGGATCGTCGACCGGAGGCAGCGCGAGCGGCGCTGAACGAAACGCGACGACCTCGTCCCGCGTGAGAAACACACCCGCAGGCGACTGCGGCAAACCGCTTGGTTGGTACGTCGCTCCCGGAGGCGGAACGAGCACTTCGTTGGTCGGGATGTCCGTACGCTTGGACAAACTCGTCACTTCAAAGTCGATGCCCCCGCCGTCTTGCCACGCGTACGATGCGCTGAGCGGCACTTCGCCCGAGGCGCACACCTTCGTGCGTGGATCGACTCCAACGATCTCGACGAGCGTGCGACACAAGAGCGCGCCGCCTTCGCCCACGTCGTTTGTCTTGCCAAGCTCCATGCGCACCGAACCGAGCGCCGACGTCACCTCGACCTTGCGCGTGGCAAGCCCCAAACGCTTGCCTTCCCCTTGCTGTTTGACCGTCCCCGGCGACATGGGCGTCACGTCCACGCGCCGCTCACCAAGCACCGTGCGGATCGCTCCCGGCGGCACGACCCGATAATCCGTTGCGTTCGGCCAAAGCACCACATGGCCGTACCGATCGGTTCGCGCGCGCAGCTCCGAGTTCATCGGTAGCGGCATCGCGCGCGACATGAACACGATCCGCATGCGCCCCGTCTCGGTCAGATCGATCTTCCACTTCGGCGCCGTCAGCGCCGCAGCAGCCTTGATGCCCTCCTGCGACACCTCCGGTGCCTTCGGTGGCGCAGGTACGTCACGCAGCCGAAACACAGCTTCGAGCGACGCGCCCGCGACGTCTTTGAGCAGCGGCGACTCCGCCGTCATCGGCTGATCCCCACGAAGCATTTCCGGCGGCGGAGCAGCCGCATCGGGCAAGATCAAACGGCCAGTGGAATCCGCGAGAAGCCCGTACGCACCGTCGGGCACGCCTGCATCGGGAGGCTCGGGAGGCGCTTCGGCTGCGAGCGGCGCAGGCAAAATGCTCGCGTTGGGACTGGTTCCCGCATCGACGGCACCTGCCGGAGCCTTCGTCGGCGCTTCACAGCCAAGCGCCGCGAGCATCACGAGACAAGCGGATCGAGCGGCGCGGGTGGTATTTCCTGGACATACTCGCATGGATCGACCCGAAGAATGCCTCACGACCGCTCCCGAACGCCACCCAAAGGCCAGGTAGCGCCCAGAACGCTCGCAGGTCGAACGCATCACACATGTGCGCCTAAAGACCTCATCGATCTACATGCACCTTCATGCACCTACATTTCTTGGCCCAGGGTGGAAGAGTCATCTAACGTTGGATCCAGCCTGTAGACGACGTGTCTTCTGCGGGTTGGAGGCCCATGCGAATTTCCACGAAAACGGCGCTAGCGCTGCTGCTTGTCGTCCCGGCGGCGGCTGGTTGTAGTCGGACGCCGAAAGATCGGCTTCAGGGGCGGTGGCTTGGAGAAACGATAGAGAACGTGTCGGTGCCGCACCTTACGAAGGCGATGGGGTGGGTCAAGGGCACGGCGCTCGAATTCAGTGGCAGCAAGGCCACGGTGATGATTCCGGCGGAGAGTCCGCGAACGGGAACGTTTCGCGTGACGGAGGCCGAAGGGGATCGGGTCACGGTGAGCTTTTTGCGCGAAGAAGGTGGACGGGACGAGGCGGAGTTTCAGTTTGTCGGAGACGGTCAGCTCCGCTGGCATATTGGCGACGGCCGACAAATCGTGCTCGTCAAAGCACAGAATTGACCTGGCATTACGTCCACACGGGCATTCGTCGCCTGACGGCTCGCCCAAATTCCTACAAAATACCCATCCCATCGATCGTCAACCCATTGACGCCGTGGTCGTTGTTTCCATTTGCGCCAAGTCTTGTCTCGTCACCTACAAGACGGCTTGACGGCGGGCCCGAATTTCCGTGATTCTGCGTCTACGATGAGCCTGCACAAGCTGCCCTCGAACGAAGCGGGGGACCAGGAGAGTTTGTCCAACCGTGCCGACGAAGGGGTCATGCGCGTTCGTGCCGAGCTCGAGGCACGCGTCCATGAGCTCGATGCAGCCAATGAGCAGCTCCGACTGATTTTCGAGAACGCGCCGAATGGTATCTTGACGGTCGACTCCAACGGAATCGTGCACATGGTCAATGCGCAAACCGAGCGGATGTTCGGTTATCGCGCGGACGAGCTCATTGGCAAGAATATCGATATGTTGGTGCCCATGACGGCTCGTCACAATCACGAGCATCATCGGCGAGACTTTTTTTCGAATCCCGGAGCTCGTCAAATGGGGCACCTTCGCTGGCTCGAAGGCCGGCGCAAAGACGGTTCGCACATCACCATTCAAGTGACGCTCACGCCGCTTCCTTTCCGTCACTCGTCGCAAGTCATGGCTTTCGTCACCGACATGACGCGCGCCAGGCAGCTCGAAACGGAGCGCGATCAAATCGCGCAAAAAATGGTGGAAACGCAGAAGCTCGAGAGCCTCGGCATCCTCGCAGGCGGCATTGCGCACGACTTCAACAATCTCCTCACGGGCATCATGGCCACCGCAGGGATGCTGGTCGATACGGCTCGCAATCCGGACGAGCTGCACGAATCGGCCAACATGATCCTCGCATCGAGCCGTCGAGCAGCGGAGTTGTGCCAGCAGCTTTTGGCGTATGCGGGACGCAGCAAGTTCGTATTTCAGGCGCAAGACGTGAGTGCGCTCGTCGAGACGACATCGAAACTGGCCCTCACGTCTTTCGTGCGAAAAGGACCGCAAATCACGTTCGATCTCGCGCCGAATCTACCGCTCGTATTCATGGACGAGACGCAAATTCGGCAGGTCGTCATGAACCTGGTGATCAACGCGTCCGAAGCCGTGGACCCGCATGGCGGGGTCATCGCGGTACGCACGGGTCGAATGGAAGTGACGCCCGAGGTTTTGCACACGGCGATCGTGCTCGAGAATTTCGACTGCGGCGAATGCGTTTTCATCGAGGTGACCGACAATGGCTGCGGGATCAAAAGGGAGGATGTGCGGCGCATTTTCGAACCATTTTACTCGACGAAATTCACCGGTCGGGGGCTCGGGCTTTCTGCCGTTTTGGGGATCGTGCGCGGGCATCGTGGTGCATTGACGGTCACTTCGGAGGTCGAGCGAGGGACGACGTTTCGAGTGCTCTTGCCTCGAGCGGCCGAGCAAAAACACGTCACGACCATCGCGCCAATGCCGACCCTTGCGCAGCAAAGCTTTACCGGGAAAGTGCTCGTCGCGGATGACGAGTTCGCCATTCGCAATGCTTGCCGCCGGCTGCTCACGCGTATGGGATTCGAGGTCGAAGTGGTGAGCGATGGGCTGGAAGGACTCGAGCGATTCAAGCAAAATCCGGGGGAATTTACGTTGGTGATGCTCGATCTCACGATGCCTCGAATGGGTGGGGCCGAAGCCTTCACGGAAATGAAACGGCTCTATCCGGAAGGCCGCTTCATGCTCATGAGCGGGTTTTCCGTGGACGATGCGCACGCGAGCGTGGGAGGTCATGCGCTGCCGGATGCATTTCTTCCAAAACCTTTCGATCACGTCGCGCTGACGGCAGCGCTTGCGCAAGCGCTGGGCTAGAGGCGGGTCAATCAGCGGCGCACGCGTTCCCGGCGAACGCGTAACCTACGCGGTTTTGCGCCCTCTTCGTCCGCCACGACCGTCACCACGACGTCTTCGCTGAGCGGCCCCGACAAACGCTTTCGCGCCGCTTCGATCGACCGCACTTCGTGCCCCGATACCGCCAAAAGCCGCTCGCCCGGCTCGATCCCCGCTATTTCCGCCTCGCCATTCGGCGGCACCATCACCACCACGACCGCCTTGCCGCCCTTGTCCGAACGCTCGCCCAGCGTCATCGCCACGCTCCCGGCACCTTTGGCATCCTTTTTCGCCCCGCCCTCGCCCGGCAGCGTGATCACGACCCGCGACGTCGTGTCCCCCGCGCGCACCTTCACGTCCACCGCAGCTCGCCCCATTTCGAGCGAATACGCCTCGATGACCGCATCTCCCTCGGGCACGTTTTTCAAAATGAAACGCCCCTCCTTATCGGTCGACGTAATCCCCGGCGGCAAAGGCCCGAGCGGCAAGTACGTCGGTACCATGCCAAACCCGACCCGTGCTCCGGCAATCGGCTCCTCGTTCGGATCGACGACCGTTCCTTCGACCGCGCCAGCTTGCGACAAATCAATCGCACCCAAGTCCGCTCTACGTTGCGAATCGGGCTTTACGTCCACCACCTTTTCCTCGGTCGCCCACGATGAATGCGATGCCACGATACGCACGCGACCCGGTGCCAAGTCGGGCACTTCAAAATCCCCGTCCGCATTCGCGACCGCCCGGCGCACGCCTTGTGGCGTGTACAATACGACCTCCGCGTCCCCTACCCGATCGCGCCCTTCTCGCCCGGTCACCTTGCCATGCCCGACGATGCCTTCAGCCAATTCGAACGATATCTCCGACGGCGCAGGATCCGCCTCTTCGACGCGCGGTGACTTTCCCGGCCGGTGCAGCGAAAATCGCAGGGGCAAACCCGCCGCATCCGGCACTTCCACCTCGCCATCGTCGTCCGTGAAGAACGTTCGTCGCAATGGAACCGCCGGATCGAGCGACACGGCGCGCACTTCCACGCGGTCGAGCGCGTAGCCGCGATCATCGCTCACGTGCACGGTAATGGAATCGCGTTCTTTGGGTAAAACGATTTCAATCTCTTTGCGTTCGCGATCCGGTATGTCGACGACGACCCGCGCCACCACGTCACTCGGCGAATCCGGCCGCGCCACGCTCACGAGCA
The DNA here is from genome assembly GCA_016715885.1 of Polyangiaceae bacterium. Taxonomy (NCBI): domain Bacteria; kingdom Pseudomonadati; phylum Myxococcota; order Polyangiales; family Polyangiaceae; species Polyangiaceae bacterium. The sequence continues at coordinate 522,465 of JADJXL010000015.1, read as the reverse complement.
CTTCGTTCGGTACGGCCGGAAATACGAACATGCCCGAATCGTCCGCGTAGGTCACCCGTTCGAGCGATCCCGTGGTGGCGGCCAATTCCACGCGCGCTCCGGCCACCGGACGCCGATCCGCATCGAACACGCGGCCTTCCAAATACCCACCTTGTCGCAACACCACGCGCACATGCGCTTCGCCGCCCGAACGAAGCGTCACCATTTCGCTCACGGCCTCCACATAATCCGGATGCCGGACGATCACTTGCACGCGTCCCGGTGGAATGGGTTCGGCGCGAAAAACACCATCGCTGTTCGTCACCCACGGATCGTATTCGGGCCCCTGAACGCTCACCGCCCCTTCTTCGTGCGGCAAATCCGGAATGGGACCCAGCATCACGCCAAGCTCACCGGCCGGAATGAGCGGCATCGACGCCGGCAAGGACGCATCGAAATGGTCTTCGCGAAACGCCGTCATCGCTCGCGTCACCGCAATCGGCATTCCTTCCGTGTCCGTACCAATCACCTCGACCGAAGCGCCGCCCACCGGGAACCCTCGATCATCGACGACTTCGCCAATGATGACCCCACCTCGCACGAGCGGCACACGCACTTCGGTGACATCGGCCTCCACGATCACGGCACTCGTCGGGACAAACCCATCCGCAGATGCAGAAACCATCATGTCATTCGGCGGGACCGGGCCGAGCACCACGACGCCCTGCTCATCCGTTCGACCGAAAATAGGAAATGGACTGAGCCCCTCTTCGGCCAATACGACGTTTGCATTCGGTATTCGCCGTGCATCTTCGGCATCACCGTCCGTCACGGTGACGGCAATACGCCTGCCGAGGTCCACGATGAGCGTCACTTTCGTCGTTTGCGCTCGTTCAATGGATAAGCCGAGCTCGGTTGCACTGACGCGATCACCAAGCTCGGCCTTCAGGCTATAGGCGCCCGAACGCAGCCCGGCGATTTTCGCCATACCGTGCGCATCGGCGACCACTTCTTTTGCTGGCCACAGCCCGCCGCCACCGCAAAAAACACGCGCATACGGCACTTCGGCGCCGTCCTGCGCCTGCACTACCTTGACCTCGAACGCCCCCAGCTTTTCGAGTTTGATGCGTAATGGCACGGCCCCCACGATCACACCCGTGCGCACGACATCGTCGTATCCGCGCGCCACGACGCGCACCGAAAATGGCCCGCCCGCGAGACGATCCACGCGCGCTCGCCCGTCCGATCCCGTCTTGGCCACGTACGGCAATGGATCGGACCCCGACACCGATACTTCCGCCCCGACAAACGGCTGTTCAGCCTCGTCCACGACGACCACATCGAGCGCTTGGGCAGGTTCCAGCACCAATCGCAAAGGTCGTTCGCCCGAGCCGAGCATGACCCGCTTGGAAGCGCGCACTCGACCATCGGCATAGGCAAGGAGCCACGATTCACCGCGCGGCATGTTTTCCAAAAGCGCCACACCTTCATCATTCGTGCGGGCTTCTCCTGCGAAGTAAGAAATTCCGGATCGCACGGAGAACAGCCGTACCAGCGCATTGGGAAGCGGCTTGTCGTGTTCGTCGACGACGAATGCTCGAACGGTTGCATCTCGTTCGGCGAAGAATGCGGGAAGAACGGATCCTGTGGGCGCAAAGAGCAGCGGCGAGAGGCGCGTGTCGTAGAGGCCAATGACCTGCAAGAGCGCCACGAGAGCGCCGAAAAGCGCCACCCACCGAGCGAAGCGGTCTGAGCGAGGAGCCGTCACGAGGAGCAGACTCGTGTTACCGCTCGGGGAGTCGATCGACAACCGCGAAAGGGTGCCCTTACCTTCCCCGTACCTGCTCGATCACCGCCATGATCTCTTCGTCCTTCAAGATGTGACTCGACGCTTTCGCCCGCTGCATGATCGCTTCGACCAAGTCCTTCGACGGTTCGATGCGCCGCTCGCGCAGCCAATGATTCACGTTCGAAGCGCCCGACATGTAGCCCACGCAGATCTCTTGCTTCCGTCCAAACATGCCCGCCGGTACGCCCGAGTAGATCCGATCGGCCAGCCACGCATCGCCCTTGCTCTGCGCCTTGATGATCGCCGCAGCATGCACACCGGTCGCCGTGCGAAACGCATCTCGACCCACGAGCGGATAGTTGATGGGAATGTCCCACCCGACAGCCTGCGCCGCCGTGTTGCAGTAGTCGAGCATGTGCGTGAGATCCTGATGATCCAAGAGCCCCAAAAGCTTCAGGTTCAAAAGAATCAGCTCCATCGCCGCGTTGCCAACGCGCTCGCCGATGCCCAGCGCCGTTCCGTGCACTCGGTCCGCGCCAAACTCGAGCGCCCACAAGGCGTTTTCGAGCGCCAAACCGCGATCGTTGTGCCCGTGCCAGTCGATGCCGACCTTCGCTCCAGAGCCCGCCACGATCGACTTCGTGAACGAGATCAAGTTCGCCACACCATCCGGCGTCGCGTGACCCACCGTGTCGCACAAACACAGCCTCGCAGCGCCATGATCAATCGCCATCTTGAAGAGTGTCGCGAGCATCTCCGGCCGTGAACGCGTCGTGTCTTCCGTGACGTATGCGACCGAGAGCCCCGCCTTCACCGCCACGTCGATCGCATCGGCGCTGCGCTTGACGATCATGTCGAGGTCCCACTCTTCGGCGAATTGCCGAATCGGACTCGAGCCGATGAAGCAGTACACCTCGACCGGAATCCCTGCCCGCTGCGAGATCTCGATCATGGGCGTGATGTCCGCGACCACCGTGCGCCCAGCACACGCGACGCCCAGAGGCAAGCGGTTGTCGGTGATCTCCCGGCACATCCGCAAGACGTCTTTGAAGGCTCGTTCGGAGCTCCCCGGGAGACCAATGTCGGCCACGTGGATGCCGATCTTCGACATCAAGTGGATGAGCTTCAGCTTTTGCTCGATGTTCGGATCCTGAACGGATGGATTTTGCAAGCCATCGCGCAACGTTTCGTCGAAAAACGTCACGTCTTTCGGGATGAGTCGGCCTTTTCGGCCAACTTCGTTCCAGTCGTAGATGAGCTCGTCGGAGCGGAGTTCGGGCTGGGCGCTCATGAGGAGAAGTATAGTCGACGATCGGTGTTTGGTGCTTGCTCGAGAGCCGTTATGGCTTCTCGGCAGGGCCACTGTAGTGACTCCGGCGAGAATGAAAAGCCCGCCGAACGAGGACTCGAACGCCGACGCGTGCGACGCGAAGCGCCATGTGCGATCGCGAGACTAATCGGCGAGGTATTTCAGGCATTTCAAGGCGTGCTCGAAGCGGGTACTCCGGGAAAGCAGTCCATGGACGGCGCGATGCACGCGATTTGCCGTAGGGGGACGGCGCGATGCACGCCATTTGCCGTAGGGGGACGGCGCGCTGCACGCCGAGAGCGGCACATCGACCGTTGCGGAACGGAATTCCCGTCCATGTGATGGCTCGTTTCGCATCCCCGGCCTAAGCTCTGCGACCAGCCATGTCCATCTGGCAATCATTACCCGAGTTTGGAACCGGCGTTCTTTACGCGATCCTCGTTGCGGCGGCGTACACCTTCGCCGTAGCCATCGCATCCAGCACCGGCAGACCAAGGCTTTTACATGCTGCGCGCCTCGGCGCGTTCGGCACCGTGGCCTTGGTGGGCTTGTCCGTGCTGGTCCTCGCGTTCGCGTTCGTCAGTCACGACTTCCGCATCAGTTACGTCGCCAGGTACAGCGATCGCACCATGTCGACGCCGTACCTGATGGCAGCGCTCTGGGGCGGCCAGGACGGCTCACTGCTCTGGTGGCTTTTCCTCACGTCGGGTTTTTCCGCGGGTTGCATCGCGTGGCTCAGACGTCGCTACGTGGAGCTGCAGCCGATCGTGATCGCCACGCTGATGACGATCATCGGCTTCTTCGCGATCCTCATGATCTTCGCGGCAAACCCCTTTGCCACGAATGCCGGAGGCGCGCCGCTCGACGGCAGCGGACTCAATTACCAGCTCCGCAACTTCTACATGATCATCCACCCGCCGAGCCTTTACATCGGGTTCACCAGCTCGGCGATTCCCTTCGCGTTCGCGATCGCCGCGCTCGTCACCGGGCGCCTCGACAACGAATGGATCGTCGCGACGCGCAAATGGATGCTCTTTGCGTGGCTGTTCCTCTCGATCGGCAACGCGCTCGGCATGCTCTGGGCGTACGAAGAGCTTGGCTGGGGCGGCTACTGGGCTTGGGATCCCGTCGAAAATGCAGCGTTTTTGCCGTGGCTCACGGCCAGCGCCTACGTGCACTCGACGATGATCCAAGAGCGTCGCGGCATGCTGAAGGTCTGGAACGTCTTCCTCATTACGGCGACGTTTTTCCTGACAATCTTCGGCACGTTCCTCACGCGATCCGGCCTCATCGCGAGCGTTCACTCGTTCGCCAACTCGGACATCGGCATCTTCTTCGTCTACTACATGCTCGTCATTGCTTCGGTGAGCATCGCGCTCATCGTGTGGCGTTTGCCGAAGCTACAGAGTGAAGGCGTTTTCGAGTCGGTTCTGTCGCGCGAAGCAGCGTTCGTCTTGAACAACTGGGGCCTGCTCAGCCTGACGGTGTTCATCGCGACGGCGACGACGTGGCCGCGCATCAGCGAATGGCTCTTGAAGCAAGAATCGACGCTCGGGCCGACGTTCTACAACACGTGGATCCCGCCCATCGCGCTCGTCACGTTTTTCCTCATGGGCGCCGCCCCGCTGCTCGGTTGGCGCAAGACGTCGCCCGAACTGTTCGCGAAGAGTTTCCGCTGGCCCGTGGGCACGATGATCGTCGTCGGCGCGCTGCATCTTTTGCTGGGTAAACGTTACGGGTACCCCGCGTTCTACGAAGCTGCGCCGATCTACGAAGGCCAGCTTGGCAGAGCGCTCGCATGGCTCAGCGGCAAACTCCCGTTCGTCACGGTCATGCTGGTCGCGTTCAACGTGACCGTGGTCGTGCAGGAGTTCGTCCGCGGCGTTTCCGCGCGGCAAAAAGCGAAGAAAGACGAGCCGATTTTTACGTCGCTCTACAACCTCGTGGCGAAAGCTCGTCGCCGCTACGGCGGTTACGTCGTCCACGTGGGTATTGCCGTCATGTTCCTCGGCTTCACGGGACGCGCTTGGGGCGTGGACAAGGAAATCACGCTCGCGCCGAACGAAGAAGTGCAAATCGAGTACTACTCGCTGAAGTACCTCGGTTCGCGCATGGAAGTCGACGCCGAAAAACGCATGATCTTCACGGACATGGAGGTGGTTCGTCACGGCAAACCCGTCGGACAAATCCATCCGGCGAAGTACATCTACATGAAGGGCGCCGAGCAGCCTTCGACGGAAGTTGCCAAGTACATGAACGTGCGTGACGACTTGTACGTCATCGTGGGCATGGTCAATCCGCAGACGAAGGTGGCGGCATTTCAGCTTCACGTGAACCCGCTGGTCAACCTCATCTGGCTCGGCGTCGGCGTGCTCATCCTTGGCGCGATGTTGTCGCTGTGGCCCGAGGTAGCGCTCGAAGAAGCGGGCGTCTTTGGGTACATCCGAGCGGCCGCGTCCGTTGCAGCGTCGGTCGTGTTCGCGTTGCTGCTCGCGGGCGGACCTGCCATCGCATATGGAGGGACGCGCGCCTCACCCCCTAGCCCCCTCTCCACAAGTGGAGAGGGGGAACAGGCCTCACCCCCTAGCCCCCTCTCCACAAGTGGAGAGGGGGAACGAAGCTTCACGGTGACCGTCCCGTGAATCAACGCATGCATCGACGCACTCCGCTTCACATCGCGCTGCTCGTATCGGCCTCCCTCGGTGCCGGCGTCTTGTCGTTCTTCCCGGCCGACGCAATCGGTCAGCACTCGGGCGGCAACGGCACCGTGGTGATCCACAGCGAGACCGAACGGCAGCTCTTCTGGAGCCTCATTTGCACCTGCGGCTGTCCGCGCGAAACGCTGGGCACGTGCGCGTGCGACATCGCGTCGGGGCGTCGCGAAGCGCTTCGCGATTTGCTTGCTCAAGGCAAGACGATCGAACAAGCGCAAGATGCGTACGTCGCGATGTACGGAATCAAGTCGCTCGCCGTGCCGCGTAATCAAGGCGCCAATCGGCTGCTGTGGGCCGTTCCGGCGTTCGCGATCATGCTGGGAGCTGGGTTTGTCGTGTACACCTTGCGCCGATTCCAGCGAAGAGGCGCCGCGATCGACGCTGCGAAGAAGGCGAAGGCAAAAACTTCACCGGTGAAGGATTCCAAAGGCCGCGACGACTACGATGATCGCCTCGATCAAGAGCTGAAGGACCTCGACAACGAATGAGCTCCCCGAACAAAGCTGCTGGTCCGGACGACGAGCTCGATCGGAAAATCGCCGAATCCGTGAAGCTCGGTTTGCCGATCGTCATCGTCCTGGCCGTCGTTTTGGCTGGCGTTTTCATCGATGCGTCTACGGCGATCCTGGTGGCCGCCGCGGGCGCGCTGATCGCGGTGATCGCGGTGTTCTGGTCGAGCTTGCGCACGCTGCTCGGTGAAACGCCGCTGTCGGGCGCGGATGCGTACGTCTTCGGAGCTCCGCCGCGCGTCGAAGAAGAACAAAAGCGAGCCGTGCTGCGGGCGCTGAAGGACATCGAGTTCGAGCGGAACGTCGGCAAGATCAGCGAAGAGGACTATGCGCAGCTTGCGGCGAAGTACCGCACCGAAGCGAAGCGGCTGCTGCAGACGATCGACGAGAAGTCGGCGCCGGGTCGTGAACGCGCCGAAGCGCTCGTGCTGAAAAAGCTGCGCCAAGCGGGGCTTGCGGAGGCTGCCGCGGAGGTGGAAGCGGCTGCGGAGTCGGACGAGGACGCGTACAAGCCGCCGGCGGAAGACGCCGTAACGGAAGCATCGGCAGAAGCAGCCGTCGCGATGGTCGTCGCGACCAAGCGTCCCACCAAGAAGAAGAAAACGAGCAAGAAGAAGCCTGCATTCGAGGTCGACGAATCGGCGATCGCTTGTGCGAAGTGCGACACGCCGAACGACAAGGACGCGGTTTTTTGCAAAAAGTGCGGCACACGCGTGGGCAAGAGCGAAGACGTCACCGAGGAAAAGCAGACCGAGACCGACGAGGAGGCGAGCGCGTCGTGAGATCGCGTCGTTTGGCCACGATGCTGGCCTTGGCCCTCGCGGGCATGTCCGCACCGATGTTCACGTTTGCCGCGGGACCCGAGGGCAAACCAGCTTCGAGCGCCGCAGCGAGCGCTTCGGCGGGCAAGCCCACGGACAAACCAGCCGCGGATGCGGGACCCACCGATGGCGGGCTCGGACCCGTCGATGGATCGGCGCTTCCGCCGGGACATCCACCCGTTGGGGACGAGCTACCGCCGGGGCATCCGAACGTCGGCGACGAGCTACCGCCGGGGCATCCGAACGTCGGCGCGGATCCGCACGGCGACGCGCACGGGGCTGACGATGGCCATGGGCATGGTCAGCGAGGCGGGTTTTTCGAGGCACCTCCAGACACGGCTGCCGACGATCCGTCGCTGCCTGCTGGGTCGATCGTCGTCACGATCAAAGACGCCGACGATCGTCCGATCGCGAATGCTGCTGCCGTGATCAGCATCCTCGAGAGCAACGTTGCGAAGGGCGATTCCCGCAAGCGCAAGCCCATCGAGATGGATGCGAACGGCACGGCGCGTCTCGATGGTTTGGGCGTGGGCGCTAGCACGAGCTACCGCATCAGCACGACGCGGGGCGCGGGCACGTACGTGTCGATGCCGTTCAACTTGTCCGACAAGGCTGGCAAACGGGTTGTTTTGCACGCGTACGAAGCGTCGTCCAACGTGGAAGACGTGCTCGTCGGAGTGCAAGCATTCGTCTTCATTTCGCTGCGCGAGGATGCGCTCAGCGTCGAACACATGTTCAACGTCTTCAACATCGGCAAGACGGCGTGGGTGCCCGATGCGAATGGCGCCAAGGTGACGATGCCCGAAGGGTACAAGGCGTTCAACACGTCGGATGCGATGACCGACGTGAAGTTCGTCGAGGGCAAGGACAACGAAGCATCGCTCGTGGGAACGCTCGGTCCGGGGCAAAATGAGGCGAATTTTCGTTATCACGTACCGCTCGATGGTACGGAGCGACAAACCTTTCGGATCGCGCTTCCGCCGCGCGTGGGCGAAGTGCGCGTGTTTTCCGAAGCTGGCAAGACGATGGGGCTCGACGTCGCCGGGTTTCCCGCGGCGCAGAAGCAACGCGGGCGAGACGGGCGCAAGCTCTGGATCACGGCGCGTCAGGCGGCCCAGGGTGAACGCGGCATCAGGATGCTCGACATCACGATCACGGGTTTGCCCACGCCGGGTCCTGGCCGTTGGATCGCCGTACTCTGTGCGATGGGAGCGCTCGCGATCGCGGGCGTGTATGTTGGGAAGCAGAAGAACGATCCGGCGACGATCGACGAAGGCCGCAACGACTTGCGCAACGACTTGATCGAAGCGCGCGAGGCGCTCCTTGGCGAGTTCGTCATGCTGGAGAAAGCGCATCGCAAGGGCGACATCGGCCCGAAAACGTACGCGCGACTGAGGCTTGCGCTGCTCGATGCCCTGGCCCGTATCGAGTCGCGTATCGACGAGATCCGCGGCGTTCAAGCGGAACGAAGGCGTCAAGCTCGAACTGCTCGGGCGGGAGCCCACGACGAGGGTGGAGCAAGCTGACGCCAGGCGGAAAAAGTTCATCGCCGTAGGGTTTGTCCTCGGCGTGGTCGCGTTTGCCCTGGTGGTCGTCGCGGCGCTCGAGCGTTCGGCGCCGCCGTCGCGTTGCGCGGCAGGCATGGTGCTGCTCGGGCCGCGCTGTTGTGGCGAAGGCCAACACCTCGAAGGTGATCGATGTGTCGGTGAGCCGAGCCAATGCGCCGTGGGGCTCACGGTGACCAAGCTGGGCTGTGTTGCGCCGGCGCGCATCGTGCCGATCACAGGCGGCGTGTTGCGGATAGGACCGGGCGACTGGGAGGCGCAAGGGCAGGTCACGCCGCGCACGGTGGATGTGCCCTCGTTTGCGATCGACGCGTACGAGGTGAACGAGGATCGTTACTTGGAGTGCGTGGTGGCGTCGGCGTGTGTGGACACGAAAAGCTTCTCGGGCGAGCCAGGTCGAGCTTTGGGGTGGATCACGCAGGCCGAAGCTGCGCGGTTTTGCGCGTGGGCGGGTGGCAGCTTGCCGTCGGCCGAGCAGCTTGCGTTTGCTGCGGCGGGCCCTCAGGGACGGCGTTACGCGTGGGGCGACACGGGGGCCGTTTGTCGGCGCGCCGCGTGGGGCCTCGTGCGTGGGCCATGTGCGATGGGTGCGACCGGGTCCGAGATCACCGGCTCCCATCCGGATGGCGTTTCACCCGATGGCGTGCACGATCTTGCGGGCAACGTTGCGGAGTGGACGGCGCCGTCGAGCGCCGACGCGGCCCTCGTCGATGTTCGGGGCGGCTCGTTCACGGACGGTGCGGCGAGCGCGCTGCGCAGTTGGCACAGGCGTCAGCTCGCTGCCAAAAGCCGGCTCGCGGATGTTGGTTTCCGATGCGTCTACCCGCTCGCTTCGGCTGGCGGTCCCGAACGATCGCGTTGATCGAGTGTGAAGAAAACTCGTCACGCGGCATTCCTGCATTAGAGTGCTCGGTCCCATGACTGCCGCGATCCTCTCGATCGGGACCGAGCTCACCCGTGGTGAGATTGTCAATACAAACGCTGCTTGGCTCTCTGCCGAGCTCACGGCTGCGGGATTCAACGTCAGCGAATCGCTTACGATCGCGGACGACTTGGATCGCATGGTCGCGAGCATGCAGGCGTTTGCCTCGAAGCACAGACTCGTGGTGGTGACCGGAGGTCTTGGTCCCACGACGGACGACATCACGGCGATCGCGGCGGCGGCCGCGGCGGGCGTACCGGTCGTGCGCGATGAAAACGCGCTCATGGCGATACGTCGTCGCGTCGAGGGGCGAGGTCGCACGGTCAACGCAGGTCACGAAAAGCAAGCGGACTTGCCTTCGGGTGCGGCGGTTTTGCCGAACGCGATCGGGACGGCTCCGGGGTTTTCCGTCGCGATTGGCGACACGCCGCTGTTTTTCCTTCCGGGCGTGCCGCGCGAGATGAAGCGCATGTTCACGGAGCAAGTGCTGCCTCGCATTCGTCCGTCGGCACCGAACAACACCTTCCAAATTCGTTTGCGCTCATACGGTCTCGGCGAGAGTCTCGTGGGGCAGGCGCTTGCGGGGGTCGAGGGGACGCATGCGGGCGTGACGCTTGGGTATCGCGTGCATTTCCCCGAGGTGGACGTGAAGGTGCATGCGCGTGCGTCGAATCGGGACGTTGCGCGCGAGGTGGCGATACGTGCGGCTGCGGACGTGCGCGGTCGACTGGGAGATGTGGTGTATGGTGAAGGGGACGAATCGTTTGCCGAAATGGTGGGGCGGGCGGTGCGGGGCCGTGGTTATCGATTGGCATTGGCGGAATCGTGTACGGGCGGGCTCATTGCGCACAAATTGACGCGTCATCCGGCGAGCGATTACTTCGTGGGTGGTGCGGTCACGTATGCGAATTCGGCCAAGACGCGTTTGTTGGGCGTTTCCGAGGATACGCTGCGGGGGCATGGAGCGGTTTCGGCGGAAGTGGCGGCGGAGATGGCCGAGGGAGTTCGGCGGGTATGTGAATGCGACGTCGGGCTCGGCGTGACGGGCATTGCTGGGCCGACGGGAGGTAGCCAGGAAAAACCAGTCGGGCTCGTGTATTGGGCGGTGGCGCATCCTGGTGGCACGATCGTGCGTCACAAGGTTTTTCAGGGAGAACGGGAAGAAGTGCAAATTGCGGCGGCGTATGCCGTGCTGGATTTGTTGCGTCGTATTGCGCTCGGCCTGCCTGAGCGCGTGGAGCGCTGACCGTTCGGTTTGAATCCGGGCTTTGAATCCGGGCCAAGATTTGCACGCTCGCTTCACGCGCGTGGGACGCGCGCTCGCGAGAGTCTTGTTTACGATGGGGGGGCCGAGGCTCGCCTCCCGGTGTTTTTGCGCTTCGCACAAAAACACGGCGAGGCTCGGCCCCCCCATACCCCCCGATTTTGCCTTTTTCTGAACTGAACGGCGCGCGAAGCGAGCGCGCAAGCCCAGGCCCGTTCTCGAATCCAGTTTGTCCGTCTTGGATGAACGCGGCTCGATTGCATTCGATTCGAGGGTGCACTTTGCGCCGATTCGCGTATATACTCGGGCCATGACGCTCCCCGCGCCGTTCGTTTCTGAAATCGAGTCTCATCTATGTTTGTCCGGGTGTTATGAATCCGAGCAGCCGACCTATGTCTGCTTGGATCCGAACAAGCCGCTCGAGAAGGTCATTTGCGTGTCGTGTCACGACTGCTTGATGCATCACGTGGGAGCGCTTTCGAGCACGCTTCCGGCGGGGATGGATGGGTATGCGCTCGCGCGTGAAGCGAGCGCGCACGTGCGGTCGCTGCGTGGGTACAAGTGGTCGGTGAGTGGTTATCACACGGCAGGCGGGGGCTTTTGGCTGACGGCGATGTCATACGGCAATGGCATTTTGCTCGTGGACGGGTCGCGTCATTCGAAGACGAAGCAGACGGATTTGGATTTGTTGATTCATGCATTTACCCACAAGGTGTGCACGCCGGACGATCCGCGTATGACGGATCCGGCGTTGTATACGGTGGAGACGGTGTATTTGCGGATGGACAAACCGATTTTGCCGGTGACGTGCAAGAACGACATTTTGACGTCGCCGCAATTCAGTCGCATTCAAGCGTCGGGGTATCGGCGGGCGACGTTGTGTGAATTTTTGCCATTACAGCAGCACGCGCAGCCGCCGGCGCTTCAGATTCAGGTGCCGGCCGGGATGCAGCCAGCGATGACGCCGCTTGCGGTGAATGGGTCGCCGGTCGCGGCGGCGGTATCGACGCCGCCCGAGCCGAAGAAGCCGTCAAAGCCGCTTCAATTGGGGGACCTTTGTCCGGTTTGTCACGACGAAGTGCGCGAACGGGTCTTGTTTACGAGCACGTACGTCGGGTGCAAGTGTGGGTAGGGGTTATTGACCCGACCCAAGACACACGAATGCGTCACTCGCCCGCAAGCTCGAACGCGCCGGCATAGATATCGTCCACGGACAAACTAGCCCCATTGGACAACGTTATCGAGCCACCTGCTTCGACGAGCAAATACCGCCACGAGCCATCGGATTGCCGTTGGTAATGTTCGATGCGCGCGGCCGATTGAGCCACCAGCAAAAAATCAGTCAATGACGGGAGACGTTGATACGCGCCCCATTTGTCGCCCCGATCGAACGTCTCGGTGCTGCGTGACAAAACTTCGACGATGATCATGGGATTGGCGAGAACGTCCTTCGCGCCCGGCTCAGTTCGCACACCGCCACAAGTGACGACCGCATCCGCGTACACGTACCGCTCACCTTGTGCGGCCGATATCCGTTGGTCGGATGAAAACACCTGACACGGTTTTCCACGCAAACATGCGCGGAGCTCCGCAGCAACCGCAGTCGACAGGAAATTATGGCGATGACTCCCGCCCGCCATCGCGAAGATCTCGCCCAGATGATACTCGTGCTTCTCCGGCTGCTCGCGCTCCCACGCAAGGTACTCGGCAGCCGGCATCCGCAGCTTCTCGGCAGCGTCGCTCATGCCTCCCACCTTACCGCACGAACAAACGATTGGCCAGCGAAATGTCGCGCGGATTCACACGAAGCGGCGCCCCATAGTAGGGTTTTACGTGACCAACACCCAACGCATGCGTCAATGGCTTTTCCTGACAACCCCATTATTGTCGCGCCAAACAATTTATCGTCAATTTATCGCACAACGTAGGCACATGTATGCATTCACAGCCGAGGCGCCCCGAAAGCTCAAGATTTAACCAAAAAAGACTGGTAGCAACCGGCTCGCCCCCCGAGCGAGCCGGGATCTCGCGCAACAATGAAGTCCGCCCGCTATTTCTTCATGCTCAGCATCTTTTTCGTGATCGGCATCACGCACTCGACGTGCGCTTTGCAATCGCTCGATGCCAAACACTTCGAAAATTCAGCAGAAACTTCCGCTTTTTGCTCGGCCGGCATCTTCCCCGCCATGTCCTTGCATTGCGCCGCCACCGCCGCGGGCTCGGAGTCGTTCGCCCATTCCGCCTTCGCTTGCGTGATCAATGCATCCCGGCCCCCTTCCTTTTGCCCCTCCGCCGCAATCCCCGCTGGCAAATCCAGCTCGATCCGCGCATCCACCAGCGCCGGAATGAAGTCGTCCGTGCATGTCCGCTGCCGCGCAAACGAATCGCGACAAACAGCCTCCATATCCGCCCCGCCGCTCGCCTGCTGCCCCGCCGCCGTCTCGGTCTCTTGCTGCCCCCCTGCCCCGCCACAAGCCAAAAGCGAACCCGCCACAACCACCAACAGCGCCGTTACGATGCTTTTCATGTTCTCCTCCGTTTCCGAGCGTTTCAAACGGGAGAACGCAGCACCTCGGCAAGCGTGACAAAGAATTTTGGATGAAATAGGGCGAAGCCCGGATTTTCACGCGCACGCGAGAAGCCACGGCTCATGAAATAGGGCGAAGCCCGGATTTTCATGCGCACGCGGGGGGGACCCCGCTGTTTGAGCCCCCGAAGGGGGCGAGTTCGGGGTCCCGCGTGTGCGTGAAAACCGGGCTTCGGCCGGGCTTACAACCCAGAACACGCGTGCGTGAAAACCGCTTCGGCTTACAACCGGAACGGTAACGCTACTTCGCCATCTGCCGCAGCACGTACTGCAAAATACCACCGTTCAAGTAGTAGTCCGCCTCGTTCGGCGTATCGATGCGCGCCGTCACCGTGAACTCCTTCGTCGTGCCGTCCGCCTTCTTCGCCACCACCGAAAGCTTCTTGAATGGCGTCACGCCCTCCGCAATGCCGCGAATGTCGAACGTCTCGCGCCCATCCAGCCCCAGCGACGCCGCGTCTTCTCCCGCCGCAAACTCGAGCGGCAAGACACCCATACCCACCAGGTTCGACCGGTGAATACGCTCGAAGCTCTTCGCAATGACCGCGCGCACGCCGAGCAACTTCGTGCCCTTCGCCGCCCAATCTCGCGACGAACCCGTTCCATACTCCGAACCCGCAATCACCACGAGCTGCACTTTCTCTTCGGCATACTTCATCGCCGCGTCGTAAATGCTGAGCTTCGTCCCTGCCGGCAAATGCAGCGTATTCGGCCCTTCTTCGCCGCCCAGCAGCGCATTCTTGATGCGAATGTTCGCAAACGTGCCCCGCATCATCACTTCATGGTTGCCACGCCGCGCCCCGTACGAATTGAAATCCCCCGGCTGCACGCCATGTTCCATGAGATACCGCGCCGCCGGGCTGTTCTTGGCAATGTTGCCCGCCGGCGAAATGTGATCGGTCGTCACGGAATCGCCCAGGAGCGCCAATACGCGCGCTCCTTGGATGTCCGATAGCGCCGCCGCCTGCTTGCCAAGGTTGTCGAAAAACGGCGGCTTGCGCACGTATGTCGACTTGTCATCCCACGCAAACGTTTGTCCCTCGGGAACCCGCAGCCCTCGCCAAGCGTCGTCACCCTCGAGCGCATTCGCGTAACGCTTCACGAAGTGCTCGCTCTTCACCGCAGCGCGAATCGTATCGCGCACCTCCGCCGCCGTCGGCCAAATGTCGCGCAAATACACCGGCTGCCCATTCTTGTCCTTGCCCACCGGCTCGCTTTGCGGATCCCAATCCATGTCCCCACGCAATGCGTAGGCCACGACGAGCGGCGGCGACATCAAGAAGTTCATCCGAACCGACGGATTGATCCGACCCTCGAAATTGCGATTACCACTGAGCACGCTCGCTGCCACGAGATCGCCCTTTTTGATTGCATCGACGATCGCATCCGGAAGCGGCCCCGAATTGCCAATGCACGTCGTGCAACCATACCCGACCAAGTGGAAACCAAGCGCCTCGAGGTACGGCAATAGCCCCGATGCCTCGTAATAATCCGCCACCACCTGCGAACCGGGCGCCACGGACGTCTTCACCCACGGCTTCACCGAAAGCCCGCGCTCGACCGCTTTTTTCGCCACGAGCGCCGCGGCGAGCATCACGGCCGGGTTCGACGTATTCGTGCACGACGTGATCGCCGCAATCACAACCGCACCATGACGCATGTTGTACGACGTGTCCCCATCCTCCACGGCAACCGGCTTCAGCACCGTGTCCCGCACCAACATACGCGCACCAATGGCTTCGTCCGTCGGTTTGTCGGCGCTCGGTTCGTCGAGCCACACCGTGAGCTTGTCTTTGTCCACGCCCGCGAAATTCTTCTCGATCATCGCATGAAGCGACTTGCGATACGCCGAACGAGCGACCGCCAGCCGAATTCGATCCTGCGGACGCTTCGGCCCCGCAATGCTCGGCTCGACCGCACCAAGGTCCAATTCGAGCGAATCGCTGAACACCGGATCGGGCATATCGGCCGAGCGGAAAATGCCCTGCTCTTTGCAATAAGCCTCGACGAGCGCCACTTGTTCGGTCGATCGTCCGGTAAAACGCAAATATGAGAGCGTTTCTTCGTCGATGGGGAAAAACCCAATCGTCGCACCATATTCGGGCGCCATGTTCGCAATCGTCGCGCGATCCGGCAAAGACAGCGACGAAAGCCCCGGCCCGTAAAATTCGACGAATTTGCCGACGACCTTCTTCTTTCGGAGCATTTCGGTGACCGTCAAGACCAGATCCGTCGCCGTCGCGCCTTCACGCAAGCTGCCCGTGAGCTTGAAGCCCACGACTTCCGGAACCAGCATCGTCACGGGCTGCCCGAGCAGCGCAGCCTCGGCCTCGATGCCACCGACCCCCCATCCCACGACACCCAAACCATTGATCATCGTCGTGTGCGAATCCGTCCCGACGAGCGTATCCGGGAACGCCACGCCCGACGCGTCGGTCATCACTGCGCGCGCAAGGAACTCGAGGTTCACTTGATGGCAGATGCCCGTGTCGGGCGGAACGACGCGGAAGTTCTGAAACGCCTGCTGACCCCAGCGCAAGAATGCGTAGCGCTCGTCGTTGCGTTGGTACTCGAGCTCCGCGTTCTTGCGCAGCGAATCTTTGGTCGCGAATGAATTGACCTCGACGGAGTGATCGATGACGAGATCCGCGGGCGAAAGCGGATTGATCCGATTCGGGTCACCACCCATCGCCGCAAACGCCTCGCGCATGGCTGCGAGATCCACGACCGCGGGGACGCCGGTGAAATCCTGGAGGAGCACGCGCGCGGGATGAAACGAGATCTCCTGAGATGGCGTGGCTTTGGGGTCCCACGCGAGCACTGCATCGACGTGCTCTTTGCGCACCACCCGGCCATCCTCGTGCCGCAATAAGTTCTCGAGCAGGATGCGAAGGGAGACGGGGAGTCGTGCGAGCTTTGCGTCGTCCGCGAGCTTGCGGAGACGGTAGATGGTGTACGACTTGCCGGAAACCGAGAGCGTGTCTTTCGCGCCGAAGCTGTTCGTCATGGTGACTCCTTGGGGAGCGGCACGAATCGAAACAAGGGACGGGACCCTGCGCCGCAGGCGAAGGCTTCTCAGGAAACCGAGCAAAGAGCAAGAGGTTTGGCGGAGGAATTGGTGTCGGGAGCTTTGGGCTTCCGTGGTGCAGAGGTCGGACGGAAGCGAGGTGGGACGAGGCGAAACGTGTCAGCCGGCTGCGCGGGACTTGCTCGCTGCGCGGGACTTGCCGGCCGCGCGGGACTTGCCGGCTGCGCGTGACTTCTTCGTCGCGGATTGGCTGCGCGCCGGGCTGGCGCGACGACCGCTCTTTTGGGCTTGGGCTCCTTGGGCGCCGCGAGCCGGTGCTTTGCGGGTTTGGGCACGCCCCGCCGACTGTTTCGCGGGTGCTTGCGCCTGCGCTTGGGCGGCAGCCTTCTTCGTCGGGCGCTTTGCAGCTCCGCGCTTCTGCGTCGTGCCTCGTTTCGCGGCCGAGAGAGCTCGCTTCTGGGGGGCTGCTGCCCGCTTGGCAGGGCGCCTTCGCGACGGAGCGGCTTTCTTGGCGCCAGGCGCGGAAACGGCAACTTGGCGCGCTGCTATGCCCAAGCTGCGCTCGAGAATCGGGCGATGACCTTCACGCAGCCGTTCCTCGAAACGAGCCGTCATCTTTTCGCCGAGTTGGTCGAGGACCTGGCGTTCCATCTCGCCGTCGACTTGCGGAAACAGCTCGCTCTCTTCCTCTTCGACGTGATTCATGAGGACATCTTTGAGGGTCGCGAGCTTGGCGGAGAACGTCTCGTCCGCGACGCTCACGTGCACGAGACGGTAGAGCGCAAAATCCATCACGGCATGCTCTTCCAGCGATTCGCGAATGCGAGAGCCCGGGCCGAGTTGGTTGAGAGCTGCGGGGTAAAACAGCTCCTCTTCGATGGCCGTATGAGCTGCAAGCATGTCGGCGAGCTCGACGCGCAGGGCGGCACGCTCTTCGTCATCTTCGGCCGTCTCGATTTGGCGCAGCAATTCTTCGAACTCGCGGTGCTGCTGCTTGAGTACGTCAGTCGCCATCATGGTCAGGGGCTCCTCTGGTTTTTCTTGTGAGATCTTCGTCGGGCCGCGCGATCCATTTCGGCGGCGCCGTCCTTTGGGCTGCCCTTGCGCAGGGCATGCCAAGCGCGAATGCGCTCGTGAACAGCGAAGGACGGACGCACGCGCAAGGCGCTGGATGTCGCATCGAGCTGCGCGGAGCGCGGCAAAGACGAGTGCTACGTGCGCGTGTGATGGCGCGTCGCGCGATGCGCACGTGGGAGAGCGCGTGCATCGCGCGAGAGAGAACAGCGCGCGCACGAGGAGCAGTGGCGCGCGAGAAGTGGCACGGAGATGCCCACTCGATGTTGCGCATCGCGAAACGCGAGCAACAAACGACCATCTGCATGAGCCGACGCAAACGCGCCTGGTGATCTGCGCGGCGTGCGACGACGGCAGGTCACGCGCGTCGATGGTCCCGAATGCACGATCGTCCGGGATGGAGAACGAGGCCGACTACGGTTCGAGATCGGCTTCGTCTTCGCCAAACAGCCCGCCGACGGGCAGTTCGATCTCCAAGAAGGGTTCGGCTCGAACGCGCTCACCGCGTTGAGCGGTGAGCAATTCTAGGTACCCCTTGGCAGTCCATTGCAACACGATGAGAATTTCGTCGCGAGGATCGACGATCCAATAATAGGGCACACCTTGCGCGTGGTAGATGCGCTTTTTGCGAATGAGGTCTTCACTGGCTTTTTTTGGTGAAATAATTTCGCAAACCCAATCGGGACGGACTCGAACGATCGCATCTTCGTGCTTGGGTGGCACCGGCAAGCGCTCACGAAGCCAGCCTGCGACATCTGGACGAAGTACGTGCGCCGGAGAAAATGCAACGAGTTGCTCGGTCAAAAACCACCATCCACCCGGGCGTCCTTCGCCTCCTGCTCGACGATTGTAGGGTGCGAGAAAACCCGCCATGCTGAATTGAGCGCGGCCATGGCGAAAGCCTGCCTCTTTTTCGACCAATTCACCGTCGATCAGCTCGTACCCTCGCCCTTCCTCGGGCAAACCCAAGAGATCCAGCTCCGATGCTGGATGCGGTAACTGGACGCGAGCTGCAGAACTCATGTCGGCATGGTAGCCCGAGACGATAACTTTCGCAACGGGACGTTCAAGGGCTCGTAAATCCAAACTCCACCGGATCGTTCGACACCATTCGAATGACGACCGAATCGTGGCCGACTTCGCCCGACCCGATGACATACGGATCTGCGCCCGATCCGAGCATTTCGTCGTAATCGATGGTCGAAAGCCAAGACTCCACGTCGAACCTCAATTCAATGCTCTCTGTCTTTTCGGTGACGCTCCCTTTTACCGGGACCGTCGGCACCGCACGCTGCCCGCGATATTGCGGCACGACGTCGATGTTCATCTCGAAATCCACGCTCGTGCCCGCGCGACTCGCCGTACCGCGAAAAAACGCCGAATGACCCGCCGGCGCTTCGGCAGATGCTCGAGCCTCTTGCTGAGGCAAAAACCAATGAATGCCCAGGTCATAGGAACCACTGCGCACTTCGCCGACGAATCCGTGGTACGTCCCGACCATCTGCCTTTCGACTTGCAATGCGTCGATGACGACCTCGTCACGAATTTCGCCGAGCGCCGTTTCACAAAGCGTCGCCGACCCGGACGCACTGGCGCAAAAATAGGCTGGGCCAAACGCTACGCGAGCTTCGGCAAGATCGATGGTGACATCGCCCACGTCAAACGAATTGGGTGTCGTCGGGATGAAATAGGCTGGAAAAGAGACTTCGGGCTGGCCCGTGCCGGTGCAGCCTGCAAGCAAGAAAGCGGAGAAAAAAGCGGCGGCGTATCGCATGGACTATAGACGCAAGGTAAGGGTTCCGAGAATGGTGAGCGGCGGGCCGGCAGAGATGTGACGTGCTGGCAAGAGTGATGGAAAATCACTCGTTCGCCAATCGGAAACGTACACGTATTCGGTATCGGCATACCGGCGATTGAACAAATTCATGGCATCGATGCCCAATTCGACAAAATCGCGCCGAAGTCCCGCCGTGGCATCCACCGTGAATACCGGCGCGGCCTCCTGCGCATAAGGGAGCGGCCGAGGCGAAAGAAACGTGGCACCATATCCGATTCGGCCCACGAGCGGTTTGCCCCAAAGCTTGACGATGGGCCGCTGGTACGACACGTCCGCCCGCACGACGACCGGCGGAACGTAGGGCAAAGCTTGGCCTTCGACATAAGCCGGCGTCGGGTTTTCCGGCGTGGGCGGAGGCGGCGCATCGAGCGTTGCACGAACGAGGGTCATGCTGAGCGATGCATTGAAACCTGCAAGCGGGTTCGCTTGAAAATGCGCCACGATGCCGCGTCGCGTGGTCGGACCAATCCGTTCGAGCCGCCCTTCGGTCGCGTCGAATGCAAGATCATACGAAAGTCGCGTTTCATAGGCGAGCAGCGTCGTGGAAATCCGGGACGGCTCGTGATTGAGTTTCAACCCGGCCTCGTAACTCCGCACTTTCGCAAAAGGTGCCTGCTCGCCTTCTTCGAGCTGCCGACCTTGGGGGGATCGGTATCCTTCACCGTAGGCTGCAAAAAGTCGCAAAAAGGACGTTGCATCGAATTCGAATGTCGCTCGCGGCCCCCACGCGACGCCCGCGGCGCTCCGGCGAAAGCCAACGATGTGCGTGGGTTCGCGATAGGGCGGAATGAAGTTTCCCAAGCGATCGTCGACGTCGAAGAGAATGAAGTCGGC
Source organism: Polyangiaceae bacterium (assembly GCA_016715885.1). Lineage (NCBI taxonomy): Bacteria > Pseudomonadati > Myxococcota > Polyangiales > Polyangiaceae > Polyangiaceae bacterium. Next base: position 502,233 of record JADJXL010000015.1, on the reverse strand, counting down.
ACGCGCGCCACCACGCAAACGTGCACGCCTCGAAATGGAAAAAAGAACGTCGACGAAAGCGCCCGCGCGAAATGTGCCAATGGTCGCATCGACGCGGCGATCCCATGTCTCGTTCTGCGGCGCCTCGAGCAAATTCTGAGCTTGATCGACCGAATGCCCTTCGGCATCTGCGCCCATGGACACCTGCGCTTCGAGCCACGATGCCGGATGGTACCTTCGCGTCCGAAAGCTCGCTCGCGCACCGACGCCCACGTCCTGATTCGATTGTTCGATGAGGTCTCCGCGTCCTGCCCATTCCGGCTGCACGCGCGAACGTTGCGTGTATCCAGTAAAATTGAGCCTGCTGCGATACGTGGCGTAAGCGCCCCACACGCCAAAGGAAGCTTCGGTTCCGTCGTCGCCAAGGCGCTGGAACGAAACGCTGGCCTGGGTTCGACTGACGTTGGCCGATTGCGATCGGGCCGATGTGTCGCCATACGTGCCCCAAAAATCGATTCGGCGCGCGTCGATGTCGTCGCGACGCAACACGCCGCCGATGCCCGACCGCGCACCATACCCTGCAGCATGCAAGAGCGCCGTCCATTCGCCAGGCAATTCGAGGCGGTATTGTCCCGTAAAACCGGCCGATGCGCCTCCGCGAACGCCATCGCCAAAGCCGCTGGTCGAACGCAATGCCACAGCGCCAAACGTTTCTTCGGATTGGCCCACGGGGGCAAACACACCCACGAGCCTCAAGGTATCGAACGAACCGTAGCTTGCGGTCGCGCGAATTCCGCGCTCTTGCACGCCAAGGTCGAAATCGACGCTGCCCGCGACGGCGAAGTCACCTTGGTGCGGATCGTAAACACCTTCGAGGATCCGCACATTTCGCACGGTTTCGGGAATCAGCACGTTCGTGTCGGCATATCCTTGACCGTGGATGTGCGACGGCTGATTGAGAGCGACGAGGCCTCCGACGGAAAATTGGATATCCTGTCCGTGATCGGCATCGAACCCTCGAAGCGACACGCGTTGCGCGACCGCATCGCCTTCGGGGCGCATGACGTTGAAGCCTGGAGCCGATTTCAATAGGTCCGCGGCGGTTGGGCGCGGAGCTGCCTCGAACACGGTGCGATCGAGCCGAAAATCGGACGCACCTCGACGAGGCGGCGTGGGGCGCCCTTGCACGTGGATCTCGATCGGTTTGCCCGGCTCGGCGACCGAATGCGGCAATGCCAAACCGCCCCCGAGGTCCGTCGGAGCTTCGTGCGCATGCGGTTTGTCGTGGGCATGCGTCGCGGGCTCATCGTGCGGCTCGGTCTTCGGCTGCGTGCCCTGCGCGGGCTTTTGCGAGGGCGTCGGTTGCGGGCCCACGGGCGGATGAGGGTCCGGAGCAAAGTGAAATGGCACGCGAATGCGCGCACGTATGGGAACACCCGCGCGCGTTGCGGGCGTAAAGCGCCACCGGCGGACGGCGGTGAGCGCCGCCGCATCGAACGCCTCGCCGCCCGACACGGCGATCTGCGCGTCGCTCACGGTACCGTTTCGTTCGACCGTCACCAGCACTTCGACGTTGGTATCGATGGCCTGGGGCAGCTTGTCGGGCGGGTACACCGCATCGACATGCTCGACGACCGTAGGCAACGTTACATTGGATGGCGCGGCGGGCGGCTTGTCCGGCGGCTGCGCGAGTGCCGGTGTGGACGCGAGGAGGCCCGCGACGAACAAGAGCACCTTGGATCCTGCCAGCGATCGGCTCACGAACCGCATCCTCCTCGAGCGGGCGACGGCGGTACATGCCACGAATCGGGATGAAAGGTAAAGGAAAGTTGCGGGCGAGTTCCCGAGGGGCAAACTGGAACGCCGCCGCATGTCCGGACTGAGGTTGCGCGCCGATGCTTTTTGGCATGCAACCGCGCGTACATCATGGATGCGACATCAATATACCGACCTGCCTCGGACAGGATTGCAATCGAGACATTCCCAAGTACGCTCGTCGGCGCATGAGCTCGTCGCTTGCCCTGTTTTACCGGTTCGTACTGCGAAACCCCGAACGCGTCGAGTGGCATCTGGATCGGCTTTACGAGCTTGGACGAATCGACGTCAAACCAAACTTGTGGCAAGTGTCCTTGGGCGTGGCGTACATGCTGCATCGCATGGTGTTTCGTCCGTCGACGATCGGCATCGACGAAACGCCCGTACGGCGCACCTTTCGTGCACGGTTGTGGCAATATCGGCCGCTGCGTTTCCCTTTTCTACTTTGGCAAAAAGCCATCGATCCCATCGATTTGACGGGCCTTTCTGGCAGCATGGAGCGTAAACACAGTCACCTCGTGGGAGCCTATCACCCGGGCGACAATGCTCTTTACGACTTGGAATGCATGACGTGCGATGCCGATGCGCTCGCGAAGCTGCGTGAAGACGTGGTGAAAATCATCCAGGGCGATTCTGCTCGCGCGCGATTTTTTCAGGATTTGACCGTTTACGAAGGATATCACCCACGCCTCTTGCAATTGATCGATCGCGCCATGGCCGGCGACTTTGCGCCCCAACCCGGCAAAGAGGACCACCCCGATACGACATTGCGCGGCTTTCTTCGCTGGTGCGCCGCGCAGCCAGACACCCCCGAAGCCACGTTCGACGCATTGCTTCAAGGGACACTACGATTCGAGCCGAAGCTCGCGAATGACAACGGATAACGACGCGGCACATTCTGGCGCAACCATTTCGTCGTCTTTTCCGAAGATTTTGACCCCCTACGAGTGGCATGATGGCTGCTCCGCGTAACCTCGGAGGACCACCATGCATCGTACCATAACAAAACCTCGCCTTTCGTCGCTCGAACTATTCGCCAGTGCCTTGCTCGTATCGCTCGGCGTAGGATTGGAAGCCGGCTGCGACGCGGAGGTCACCGTCGAAAACGGCAACACGGGGGGCGCAGGAGGCTCGGGGAATGCCTCCAGCTCTTCGTCGAGCAGCTCCAGCGGAACGACGTCGTCCTCGAGCAGCAGCTCTTCAACGACGTCGTCGTCCTCGAGCTCGACCGGCTTCATTCCCGGCACGGGAGGTTGTGTCGATCCGCAACCGGTCATCATCGATGGCATCGACGTGGGGGTCGACATCTGCGCAGGCGGCCAATACCGTCGCCGTGAAGCCATCGATTGTCCGGCGGGCAAGCCCGATCCGAATTCATGTTGTGGCATGTGTCCCGAAGGGTACATTTGCGACAATTGGGGAGAAATCGCTTGCTCCTGCGTTCTTTCCTGCGTGCAAGATGCCGATTGTCCCGCCGACCAATTGTGCCTTTGCGGTACCGCGGGTGGAAGGTGTATTTCGGCGAAATGCAATACCGGCGCGGATTGTGCCGCCGGACAAGAATGCACGAGCTGGGATTCGACCTTGGGCTGCATGTACCATGAATTCGCCTGCACGACGCCGCAAGATACGTGTGGCGGCGACAAGGATTGCATGAGCCAAATGAACTTCAGTTTCTGCGCAGTCCAGCCGGACGGTCATCGCGAATGCCAATTGGGTGGTTGTGCCATTGGACGACCCTTCTTGATCGACAACGAAGCTCGCACGGCGAATATCGAAACGCGTGCTGATTGGTGCGAACAGGACATCGTGCCCAATGTCGAGGGTATCGACGAACGAATCCGCAACGAGCTTGCCGAAGCTTGGGAGCACACGGCTCGCATGGAGCACGCATCGATTGCTGCATTCGCGCGATTCTCGATGGAGCTGCTTTCGCTTGGCGCTCCGAGCGATTTGATCATGCGCACGAATTCCGCCATGGTGGACGAAACGAAGCACGCTCGGTTTGCGTTCGCCATGGCGAGCGCTTACCGCGACAAACCCATTGGCCCTGGGCGCTTGGCGATGGATGGTGCCATGGCGGAGAGCGACGATGTGGTCGGCATCGTTCGGCGCGTGATTCGCGAGGGTTGCGTGGGAGAAACCGTCGCCGCGGTCGAAGCGGGTGAAGCGAGCGCGCGAGCCATGGACCCGGTGGTGCGACAAACGCTCGACATGATTGCAAAAGACGAATCGCAGCACGCCGAGCTTGCTTGGCGCACGGTCAAGTGGGCGCTTACCGCATTCGGTGCTGACGTGCGCGATGCGATTCGTCATGAAATTGCGGTTCTATCGGACGAGCTTGCCACAGCGTACGAATCTCGCCGCACCGAGCGTGACGAGGAGCTCTTGGATCACGGCGTGGTCACGTCGAGCGTTCGAGGGGCGATTCGCCGCGCGACGATCGGGCGCGTGGTGGTGCCGTGCTTGAAGGCGCTGGTGGAAGAGGCTCAGCGCGTTTCACGTGCAACAGAAGCGTCGGCGAGCGCTTGACGTCATAACCAACCTGCGCGCATCCTTTCCGCATGCTCCCCCTTGCCCGCACTTGGTTCCTCGTCTGCTTGCCGTGTTTCTTGTCTTGTTCCGGACAATCCAACGCCCCAGCAAAAACCCCACCGCAGCCTTCGTGGACAGGCACGTGGGCGCTCGTCCCCGGTTTGGCCGTTTCACCGGACAAACGCATCGTTCTGCCGCGAACTTGTGAACGATCGCCCGAGTATTGGACGATCGACCAGAGCAAGTCGCAAATCACGCTGGAGCTGCACGAAAGCGTGGTCGCAAGCGGGGTCAAGATGGCCGTCGAACGCCGGAAGATTGAAAGGGCCGAGGGGCAACTTCGAGGCTCCTTCGTGCACCTCGATGGCGAAACGGGCACCGAGGTCGTCCGTCACGACGAACCCAACAAGAATCGGCCGGCCACGTTTCCCGTGACGTACGAATTGGAATACGATCCCAAAACCGAGCATCTTGCGGGGACTCGCAATGGTGCCCCGGTGCGGTTCATCCGCGCCGAGCTTGCACCCGTCGACTATACTCGTTGCAAGCCCGTTCCGTGATGTCACCCTAATCGATCGTCCCCCACACTCGGAGCGCCGCCACTGTATCATTGTCGAACGATGCCGGCTCGCGTTTCCGCACATCCACCCGCGTCGATTGATCCCGCGCCATGATCCGCCGGAACAGCGCCTGCGCCGCCACGGGCATCGTATCGCGACGATTGAAAGCGCACATCGGATCGAGCGACAAATCGCAAAGTGAGGGCACTCCGTCGTAACGCCCCGTCATGATGAGCTCGCCCCAACGCGCCGAATATCGCTCATCCAGCGTCGCAATCTGTGGCTCGGCCGTGGAATCTTCGAGGCCCGATGCCACGCCGGACAGGTCCCGCCCGAGCCCCTGCCGTGAAAACGAAATGCCCAGCGCCGATATCGCCGTTTGCGTGATATCCCATATTTCCGTGGGCAAATTCACGTGCGTGCCACCATGACGGCCTTCGGGAAACCGCACGTAGAGCGGCAACGTCAAAAATGGTTCGGCCAAGTCGGTTCCTTCGTCATACAGCGACGCAGCACCGGTGCTCACATCGCCCGTCACGACGAATACGGTGTTTTCCCATATACCCGCCGTTTTCAACGCCGTCACCAAATTGCCGAGCGCCCGATCTTCGTCAGCCAGCGCCGCCGCTTCGAGCGCCCGAACTCGCTCCTGATCCTGCGTCGAAAGGACATCCCGCTTGTTCTTTCTCTTGCGAGCGCTCGCCAATTGCTGCGCGCCTCGACGCGGTTCGATCACGCCCGTGTATTTGCTCGGCGGAAGCAGCGCCAATTCCTTCGGCGTGATGTCCCACGGCGGATGGCCTCCGCGCGAATGCACCACCACGAGCAAGCGCGCATCCGGCGCTTGTCGCAATACATCGGTCATCCACGCTGCGGCGCCATCGAGCGGCGCGGTCGCTGGATCGTTGCCATACGGAGGATATTCGACGAAATGCTCCCAACCGCTTCCAAATCCGAATGACTTGAATGTCGACGGGACCCCCGTGAACATGGCCGCTCGAATGCTCGCGTCATGCGCAATGCCCCCCAGCGTCGTTTGCCACGACGGCATTCGCGCACCAAGGTCCGTCACGGTATGCCCTCGAGGCGGCAAGGCGGTCAAGAGCGACGCCACGACGCTGCCGGGAAACGTCGTCGGAGCACGGTGACGATGAAACGTCGTCGCCGTGAGCGCCAAGTCGGAAAGCGCAGGCAGTTGCGGGGTTGGCGCGCCATGCCATGGCGGCAGCGCTGCGCGCTCGACACTGCCCATCACCACCACCACGACGGCCCGCGCTTTCGCCGTTGCAGGCGGCGGAGGCGCAAGCAGAACAATCGATGGATCGCCGAACATCACCCGCGAACCCGGTGGCGTGGCTTCCATGCCGAGCTCGATCGTCGACAACTTCCCCGCATATTCATCAAGCGGTAGGTCGACGTCGGTCCATACCGCTTTGTCCCCACCCGTGACGTGCTGCACGAGTAGCTCCGTGGGTTTTTCCCCGTCACGCAAAATGCGTATCGTTGCATCGGCCTCGCCCGCGCCCATGAGCCCAATCGACGTGCGCAGCCGCGCTCCCGGAGGCCAGCGCAACGTGCACCGCAATGCCCCAGGCCCACGCATTGCGAGCGCCCGATGCGGCACCCCCGACAGCGCCGCACGCGTCGTCACGATGTCCCGCAACGTCGGAGCCCCGAACGTCACCGTGCTCTCGTCGGGGATACCAATACGAATCCAATCGATGTCGACGAATGCATCGTCATCGCGCACTTTACCGGAAAATCGAAATGTGAGCGTGTGCATGCCGGCGTCGACGGGGAGATTCGTCACCGGCGTCGTGGCCACTCGAACTTGATCCCGAATGAAGTTCAGCGTTCCGAGCGGCTGATCGTCCAGTAAAACCGATGCCGATTTCGATGCATGCCCGAGCGCGCGAGTTGCAACGAATACATGGCTCGGCTCGGGTACCATGAAAAACACCTTCAACGTGCGCGAAGAAACGCGGATCCACGTCGATGCGTCGTGTTCGACATTTTCGACGCCAGGAGGAGCCGTCCCGGTCCACGCATAGCGGCCGGTCATCGCCGGTGTGCCCGCATCGAACAAAATGCCCCGATGCTCGATGTCACAAGCTGGAAGCTCTTCGATGAGATCCGTCATGACGCGACCTGCAGGGAATGCAGGCGCCTCGGCACTCGAAGGCGGCGCAGGCGTGGGTTTGTCGCCCACGCCTTTTTGATTGCACCCATTGCATCCGGCGCTCAGCCCGAGCCCGAGCGCCAAGAGAATGGGAGCAAAACGAACCTTCAACGAGACCACGGCGGAGCAATACGCAGCCGAGACATTCGGCCTTCTTTGACGAGCGCAAAACGCACGCGCTCTTCACCTCGAAGCCGCAAACGAATTTCGTACGGATCCTTCTTCGGCGCAAGCGGCACCTTGACCACCGGGCCCGTCCCAATGAGCTGCCCGTCGACGAAAATCGTGTCCGATGGACCCGCGACCACTTCGAGCAATCCCTGCCCCTTGGGCACCTTGTCTTCTTTTCGCAATGGCAAATCCTGCGGCAATACCGGGAAATCCGCCGACTCCCCTTCTTTCCTGTCGAGCGATGTCGCCGTTTCCACGGGCGCTTCCGGAGCGGGTTCCACCGCCTGAACAGCCTCCGTGTCCGCAGGTTCTGCCACTTGGGCCGCTTGCTGCGCTTGCGCCGCTTCCAGGCTGCGTTGATGCGAAACTCGGCTTCCCACGGCAAACACAACGCCCGCTAAAGCAAACAGAATCCACGCGCCCACGCGCATTCGCGAATTGTCCCGTTTCGGCGGCTCCGCCGCTTGCATGCCCGCATGCACCTCGGCCTCCGCCATACGCGGACGCGGCGCGTGCGACGACGGCAATGCCGTGCGCGGCGGCGGCAATTCCTCGACCGGCGGCGGCTCGAGCGATCCCAACGTCATCGGCGGCACCACCCTCGTGACCGGCTTCGCCACGGGAGGCTTCGGTGACACCTTCTTCGACACAGCCGCAGGCTTCGGCGATGCGGACTTTGCTTTGAGCGGCGCTTTTTCGGATGACGGCGGCCTCACGCTCGGAGCAATCGCTTCCAGCGGCGCGCGCTTCAGCGGCGCCGGCGACAAACCAGACGCCTGCTCGCCCTTCGCAGCCTCGACGGCTGCGGATTCAGACGCGACGTCGGATGCTTTGGTTGCTGTTTGTCCCAGCAAACCCTTCGACGCCGGCGCAGGCTCCGGTGCGACAACCGGCGCCACGGGCGGCGGCATGTAGGTTTGCACTCCGCTGATGACGTCCGGCGTGAAGTCGTTCGCGGAAACCTTTGGTGCTGCAGCATGCGAAACGGGGCTCTGTCCCAAAAGCGCAAGCGTCGTTGCATCGTCATCGTCGTCATCGTGCGGCGTGACGAGCACCGCCGGTTTTTCCGCAGCACGCAACGTTTCGCGCGGCTTGTCTTCGACCTGATGCTTCGTCGCGTTCGTCTCGACAATCGGCGCGGCTGGTGAAGGTTCGTCACGTACGACCGCCGGTAGAGGCGTGGCCGAGCGATCGATCACGGCCGACACCGGCTGCGGCGTGCTCGACACGGGCTCCGGCAGCACTTCGGAGAGCGGCGGAACGACCACCGGCTCCAACCTCCGGATACCTCGAAGCCGCTCCGACTCCGCTTGCACGGCCGGCGTGAGCAAGTCCGTACCCGACGCACCCACGATCGCGCTGATGGCTCCGTGCGCCGCAGCATCGCAGAGCACGTCCTCAACGAGGCGCGCAGGCGTCGAACCGCTCACGACGATGTCCCGCGGCGACGCGCCGTCCGCGATCGCCCGCAGCACGGATCGCGCACGATCCGGCATCGCGTCCACGAGCGATCCGAGCACGCCGAGGTCCACTTCGACGCGTGTCGCGAGCATCAGCGAACCACCCGAAAGCAGGCGCTGCGCCGCTCGGGCCGAAGCAATCGGCGGGACCAATTGCTCGGCAAGCGACCCGAACAAGTCAGGACGCGCAGCCGACAAGCGTTCGACGTCATCATGCGCGATGGGTACCACGACAAACCGACCCGAGCCAACGCCAAGCAGCCTCGCAAGCACCCCGGGGCCACGTTCGTACGATCCATCGGCGGTCGTGCGAGTGGCCCGCACGGGATGCCCCTCACGAATTTCCACTTCGTACAGGTCACGCGCATCGCGCACGGTCAGCGTCGATGCGGGCAGATGCGTACAGGCCAGCGAAAGCAGGGTTCGTGGCGTCAAACCTTCCAGGCGCCCGCGCACTTCGCCACCTCGTGCCAAACGTTCCGCCACGCGAAGCCGCGGCCCGAGGATCTCGCGCAGTCGCTGCACGATCGACGCGGCACTCGCTTCCTTGCGCATGTACCCATCCGCGCCTGCACCGAGCTCTCGCACGCGCTGCAAAAGGTCTTCCTTCCACGACAGGAGCACCACGGGCACGTCGCGCAGCGCAAAATCCCGCTTGATCGCTCGGCACAGCGCAAACCCATCGAGGCCCGGCATCACGATGTCGCTGAGGACGAGGTCCGGCGAATGCTCACACGCAAGCTCGAACGCCCGCTCGCCGTCGCGCGCTTCGTACACGGTTGCTCCGGCGGAACGAAGCACGCCGGCCAAGAACCACGTGATCGCTGCATCGTCATCCGCGACGACGATGCTCATGCGCTCGAGCGACGCACCTTTCGTTCCGCGCGCTTCTCCGAGCGATCGCACGCGGCTCGCTTGATCGCCGCGCGCGTTTGTCTCGCCGAACCATGGTGCATACGGCAGCGCGCCTTCCGGCCCGCTCTGCACGAACCTCACGGCCCCCCGCGACTCGATCGTCACGAGGTCCCGAATGCGTGCGACCGTGCCCCAAAGCGCCGCGAGCATTTCGCTGCCTTCGCCGCATGAGATCCGCATCTGTCGCGCTCGTTCATCGGCCGCATCGCAGAGACCTCGTCGCAGCTCTTCGGCCAGGCGTTTGCCAAGCTCGTCGAGTGTCACTTCACCGATCGGAGCGCGCGCGATCTCGCGCTTCACGTAGCTCGCGGTCACCTCGATGATCGCTTTGCGCAAGGCGCTTGGTGACACCGGCTTCGGCAGCGTTCGAGCCACCCCGAGCGCTGCGTAGAGCGCTGCATCGTCGGCTTTTACGAACCGACCGAGCAGGATGATGGGAGCTTCTTCCGTCATCGGATCGGCCAGCAGCGCCGCGACGAGCTGCCGGGCGCTCGGTTTGTCCGCGTCGATCACGATCACATCGGGCGCGAGCGCTCGGGCAAGATCCGCGGCTTTTGCAAAGTCATCCGTTCGTTCGATCTCGAACGATTCCGGGTCGTCTTCGGTCGCGAGCCCCTCGGCGAGGTGCGCGGGTCCGACAAACAAAATCGTTTGAGGTGCATCGAATTTCGTTTGCTTTGCAACGATATCTTCGCTCGCGTCCCGTGGTACGTCGGGGGCGATCATGGGGCGAGGCGGCGTGCTTCCCGGACGCGGCACGGAGTCCGGATCCACGAGCGCCGCTTCGCTCCAGGCCAGCTCGGGCAGCCTATCGAGCAGCTCGCACAGTTGTTTCGCGTCTTCCTCGGTGAGTTTCCCGCGCTGAGCGATGCGGTCGACCAGGGCTTCGCTCCCCGCGAGCTCGGCGGCGAGCTTGTTGAAGCGAAGCAGCCTTGCAGCGGCAGCGAGCGCATGCACGCGGCGGCGCAGGTCATCGCGCCTTGCGGACGACGACGCATCTTCGCCCAGTCTTGCCACGGCAGCTCGCAGTTCGAGGACGCGGCGTCCCAGGGTGGCGACGAAGTCCGCTCGTACGCCTCCAAATCGTTCACTTTGCCCGACTTTCGTATCGGAGCGGCCTTCGTTTCGGTCCCATGCGGTCGCTTGCGCACCCATCGATTTGGGCCGTAGCACAGGCCATCGTGGCACTTGTAATTTGTGGCGAAAACTTTTGTGCGAGGCGGGAGAAGAGGCTGCGTTTGGAGAGCTCTGGGGCGTGCTAGGCTTGCGGCATGGACCGTGTCGAGGCGAGGTCTGAACGACCACGCAGCAGCAGTGAGCTACTTCAGCGTATGGACGCGGAGCTCATCATGGCTGTATCGGAGGTAGACGAATCGCTGATTCGTTTGGCTCTTCAGCGGTCGCCCTTCGAGCGCTTGCGAGCGGGCGTAGCGATGGCACGGTTTGCTACGAGGTTCCGACGTGGAGCACCCGAAAGTCGTTGACCCTGAGCGGTTTGTCACGGAATTGGTTCGCGCGGGGGTGGAGTTCATCGTCGTTGGTGGTGCCGCAGGCCTTCTACACGGCGCGCCTATTACGACGCAGGATCTGGATGTCGTTCATCGACGAACACCAGATAACATTGCCCGGTTACTCGATTTACTCTTGAAGCTGGACGCGACCATGCGTTACGACTTCGCCAATCGACGACTTCGCCCAACAGCAGCAATGCTTGCGGGAAACGGGCACATCAATTTATCAACGCTGCTCGGACCATTTGATCCACTATGCGAGCTCGAAGTTGGTCAGGGTTATGACGAACTTTTGCCTCATAGTGAGGTATTGTCAGATGGAGATACGTCCTTTCGTGTTCTCGATCTACCGACACTCATTGATGTTAAATTGAAGACTGGCCGTGCAAAGGACCGGGCGGTGGTGCCAATACTGATGGCCACGCTAAAGGCGCGAGAAAATCAAGGCACGCCTCACGAGTAATCGAGCATTGAACGCGCTCGCGACGCAACCCATGCGTGCACTTCTTCGTGCGAAATGGGCACGACTTTCCCCGCGGCAATATCTGCCACGGCTCGGTCGAGCTCTGCACGTTGCTCTGGCGTATACGGCTCGCCCACAGGAGCTCTGTCGAATACTTCGAGGATCGGATCGTGGGGTACCATCAACCCGACCCTACCATGATTCGCATCACGTGTCGCGCGGCTCCCACCAACAAAAATGCCCTTACGGCCCCTGCGTCGCTCCCACGACGCCACCGTTGAGCGTCTTCTCGCCGCCCGTCACGCGGCTCTGCGGCGTCGGCTGACCCATCGTGTACACCAGCTTGTACTTGCTGTTCTTCACCACCGTGCCGCCCGAAACCATGTCCGTCGAAGCCGGGTCGCGCCGCGGCGTCTGATCGCCCTTGTTCTCCACCACGATCAGCCCGCCAGCATCACAACCCAGCACGCCCAGCGCCGATACGACAGCCACCGCAGCAATCCCGAATGAAACGCGCACCCGAGCAGCCATGTCACCAGTGTACCAAAAGCAATGCGTCATCTTCAAGGCTTCTTTTTCTTGTCACCTGATGCCGGCACGATGAGGAACTGCACGCGCCGATTCTGCTGACGACCTTCCTCCGTGTCGTTCGTCGCAATGGGCCGCGTGCTCCCATACCCCTTCGCCAAAAGCTTCGCCGCCGGAATACCTCGCTGCACGAGCCACCGGCGCACGGCATCGGCACGTTCTTGCGACAATGCCCTGTTGATTTCGTCCTTGCCCACGTTGTCCGTGTGCCCCTGAACTTCAATTTGCTCGATTTCCGGGTGATCAACGATTGCATCACGAACCTCCGTGAGCAAATCGTCCGATACCGGGTCGACCGTATGCGCGAGCGCCGATTGACCGAACTTGAATTGAACTTGGCGCGAAATGACGATCTCCGTCTTCGTGACCGTGACGTGCGGACAACCGTGCTTCGACTTGTCCTCGTCACTGCTGCCTTTTTGGTCCGGACACGCATCTTCGGCGTCGGGAATGCCATCACCATCGCGATCCGATGGGCAACCATTCTTTTGGGGATCCTCGTGCTCGATACCCGGCACCTTCGGACACGCATCTTTGGCGTCCACAATCGAATCGCCGTCTTCGTCCGGCGGACAGCCATTCTTTTTCGGATCGTCGTTCTTCACGCCCGCAACCTCGGGGCACGCGTCATTTTTATCAATGATTCCGTCGCCATCCTGATCCGGCGGGCAACCATTTTTCTTCGGATCGCTGTTCGGCTTGCCCGGCTCTTTCGGACAAGCATCGTCGACATCCAAAATGGTGTCGTCGTCCGCATCCGCGGGACAACCATTCTTTTTGGGGTTTTCGTGCTTGATGCCCCGAACCGTCGGACAATGGTCATCCTTGTCGAAAATGCCGTCTTTGTCGGTATCGGCCTCGGGTTTCTTGGGCGGCGGAGCAAGCGGCTCGTACCCGACACTGCCAACGACGAACCCCGCAGGCGTCCCCCAACCATTCGTCAAACCTGGTCCACCACCGACACCAATGACCAAAAATGGAATCGGACGAACCTTGACGCCAAGCAAAAGCTCGGCAGACACCGGCGAAGCCGCAAAAATGCGCGTCGTGTCGTTATCGAGCAGCACTTGATCGGAAAATGGCGCGGATAGCGAAAACTCCGGGCCCGCCTGAATGAATCCATCTTTCAAGACAATGGCCGCACCCGCTCGCACATCGAACGAGCTCGGCCTCTGCGAAGCTCGCAACGTCGTCCCAAGCGATACGCTGTAAAAAAATTGTTTTACACGACCACCCATGATCACGTGCGGCTCGCCGCGCACCGCACCATCGCCCGCGTACGATCCATTCGGACCCGTCGGCACGTAGAAATACACGCCACCGGCAATCTGGAATTGATTCGCGTCTTCGCCGAATATCCGCACGCGCCCGCCGAGACGCAAATCGCCCACGTCCGCGCCGCTCGGTGATGGAAACGCGACGCCCGCGACCGTGGGACTGTCGCCCGATTGCGCCAGCGCAAACGGCATGTCGAACGAAACGAGCACCCGATCGAAAAGCGGAAGCGATGCAGCCAGGTGCAAGTACGTCTGTTGTGCAACGATCGACGTGCGCGTCGACCCGTCTTGAATCGAAAGCGGGTTCAACGCGAAATCGACGACCGCCCGGCCCCGCGGAATGAGATGACCTCCCACCGACGGCGAAGGCACTCCGAAAAGTCCGTCACCTGGCACCGAAGGTTGGAAACGTTCCAGCGCTCCCGTTGCGGACACATCTTGCGCGACGAGCGGCCTTGCGACGAACGTCGCCGCAGCGACCATGAGCGCTCGAATTGCCGTGCGACCAACTCGCATACAGAACAGGAGAACCTTTCCGCACGATGCTTGTCAAGATGCGGTACGTCTGGAAAAGAAAAGCGGGTCTAGGCCAGCATGCTCGAGACGCTCGGAAAACTGGTAACGCCGCACCGGCGGCTCGTGCTGGCGCTGCTCGTCATCGGCGCCGTGCTGCGCGTCCTCGTGAACGACGTCGTCGCGTATTCGCCCGCTGACGAAGCGCATTACGTGGACATCACCCGCTGGTTGACGCGTGATGGCTGGTCCGCTTACCCGAAGTTCGTCGCGACGTACCTCGACCGTCAGGCGCTCTGGCTGTCGCCAACGCCGCTCCGGTGGGGACACTTCTCGCTCACGACGCTCGCGTGCACCGTGCACGCGCCATGCGACGGCCGCACGCTCGCATGGCTGTCGACGCTCGCCGGCATCGCGTCGCTCGCGCTCACCTACGCGCTCGGCAGTCGCCTCGTCGGTCGAGGTGCTGCGCTGCTCGCGACGGCATTCTCGATCGTGTCCCCCTTGCAGCTCGCGCTGGGCCGCCGCGCGCTCCAGGACCAAGTCTATTGCGCGGCGTTCTTGGCAGCGTTCCTGTCGCTCGTGCACCTGCTCGACGCTGACCCGCACGAACCTCGAAGCGCAACGTACCGGCGTATGGGCTGGTTTGTCCTGGCATCCACGCTCGCGTTCTCCGTGAAGGAAGCCTTCGCGTTTCCTTATGCCGCGTTCGTCGCGCTTTGTCTTTTCGCTTCCTCGCATCGAGGCCCCAAGCTGCGTGACGCGGCGCTCTTCCTTTTGCCTCCGCTCTTGTTTTGCACAGGCTTCGTGCTCGTCGGGCAAGACCCATCCGCTCTTTACGATCTCGTACGGTTGAACGACGCTTCCTTCGCGAGCGACTACAGCATTCAGTACTACTCGGGTCCGGCGCACCGGCCCATGTTCGACATGTTCCTGCTCGCGCCGATCGTGTGTCTCTTGGCCACGAGCGCGCTTGCAAAAATGACCGAGCGGCTTCGCACTGGAGGCCGAGAGCGTTGGCTCGCGGGCTTTTTGATCATCGCGCTCGCGGCGTTCATGGGACTGCCCAAGAACCTGCGCTTCATGGTGATCCTCGATCCCGTGCTGCGCCTGCTCGCAGCGTGGATCGTCGTGAACCATCCGTGGTTCGTGCGAGCGACTCGGGCGGGACAATCGGTTCTCTTCGCGTTTTTCGTGGCGATCAACGCGGCAGTGGAATTTTCACTCTTCGATACGATATTTCGTCAGCGCAACATTTATGATCCGACGACGTATGACATTCTTCACGCGCTCGGCGCGATTCCTCGGACGTTTGCCGGTGCTCAGACCAACCGATGGCCGGCTTTTTTCTTGGCTCTTGCAGGCAGCGTGGCCATCGTACTTGGAGTGCGGAGATCAAGCATGACGGAGAAAACCGATAGTGAGCCGCGTTCAGCAACGCGGCTGAGCCCACCCTTGACGATCGGCATCGGCATCGCGGCCCTCGTGGCAGCATTTTTTGCGGGGCGCATGTCCGCGCGCGACGACGGCTCGAAGCCCGCGATCACGGCGCCGAGCGCATCGACGAGCGCCGTTCGCGATCCGATGGCCGAGGGGCTCGATGCGCTCTACACGAAGCGGGATGCTGCCCGAGCGGTGGCGCGCTTTCGCGAAGTGATTGCGGCGGAGCCGACTCATTACGGCGCGACGTATCAGCTCGCAACGGCGCTCGAACAAGCGGGCGACCGTCCGGCTGCTCGCGCGACGTGGACGAAGATGTTGAAGCTTTCCGAGGCGAGCGGGGATGAAGCCACGATCGCGCATGCTCGCGGGCGCATCGCGGCGCTGACGCCGGCATTGCCACAAGCGCTGCCTCGAGCGCCTGCGGCTGAGGATCCAGCGGGAGCGGAGATGCGTCTCGGGCTTGCCGCGCTATACGAGAAGAAGGATCCGGCGGCGGCGGTCAAGCATTTCCGCGACGTGTTGGCGAAGAACCCGACGCATTATGGAGCGACGTTTCAACTGGCCACGGCGCTCGAACAAACGGGAAAACGCGACGAAGCGAAACCATTGTGGACGAAGACGCTCGAAATGGCCGAAGCGATGGGCGATACGCAATCGGCTGCCATTGCGCGCAAGCATTTGGGCAAAACGAATTAGGTTTCCGAAATCGCAAGCGCCTGCGAAAGGTCGAGTCTGGCGAATACGCGCATCTTCCCGTATCGGTGACGGTTTTTCCCTGGCTCCTGTTTGTCCTCGTGCTACAGGGTTTGCCCATGGCATCGATGCGGCATGAAATCTTGGTCGAGCTCTTCAACAATCGCCCTTCGCTCGCTGCTGAATTGCTCGCCGAATCGCTCCATGTACCCATGCCGGCGTACACCGAAGCTCGGATTGCATCGATTGAGCTGACCGAAACGCAACCGGCCGAGTATCGAGCGGACGTGGTCGTCGTGTTGTATCGGGATGGGAAACCCGTTCGCGTGAACATCGTCGAAGTGCAATTGCGTCCGGACCCTGACAAACCATATGTGTGGCCGGCGTATTTGGCGGTCAGTCGGGAAAGACATCGTTGCCATGCGGATTTGCTGGTCGTCGCGCCCGATCCAGCCGTCGCAACGTGGTGTGCGCAGCGTATCGAAATCGGCACGCCAGGGTTCGTCCTCGAACCGCCCGTGCTCCGGAGGGAGCTCATTCCGCAGATCACGGATCCGTCGGAAGCGGCGCGAAGGCCCGAGCTCGCGCTGCTGTCTGCGATGGCATATGGGGACAGCGAGCAAGCGACCGAAATCGCGCAAGCTGCGTGCTCGGCGTTCGTCGAGCTCGACGACAAACGCGGTGGATTTTACTATGATATCCTGTACAACTCGATCAACGAAGCTGCTCGGCGCGCGCTGGAGGTGAAGATGAAAGGCTACGAGTACACCAGTCCGTTCATGAAGAAGCACATCGAGATGGGGCGCGATGAAGGCCTCAAGCTGGGGCGCGATGAAGGCCTCAAGCTGGGGCGCGATGAAGGCTTCACCCAGGCGGTGCTCACGTTGCTGCGCCTTCACGGCATCGACGTTCCCGAAGCGACGCGCCAACGTATGCTCGCCGAAAAGGACCAGGCACGTCTCGAGCGCTGGCTCGAGCGGGCAGCCGTTGCGCAAACGCTCGCCGAAGTGCTCGATGAACCGAGCTGAGACCGCTCCCGCCGCCCCAAAGCATTCTCGCCCGTCAAAACCGCCCTCTAGACCCTCCCAAACAACTCTTTCGATTCGCCCCACCCCTCCAGGACGCTCCAGAAGGACACCTGCAGCCGCCACATCGTGATTGATACCGGCTAGATCACCTTTGGCACTTCCCCACGACCGTTCTGGACCCTCTCGAACGCCTCTGGCACTTCCCCACGACCGTTCTGGACCCTCTCGAACGCCTCTGGCACTTGTCGATAGAATCCAGAACACACTCAAAGAAGCGTGCGTAGGCTAACGTCTTACCGACTCTGACCGAGCGCTTCCGAACCGAGGCCTCGAATGCAGTACCGAAGGGCTTGCTGCAGGTTCGAGCAGGTCTTGATGGCGGAGATGTCCACGCCGAGCGACACGAGCGTTTGCGCCACGGTCGGTCGAATACCCGAAATGACTCCTTCGGCGCCGAGCAGGCGAATGGCACCGACCATCTGAATCAAATGGCTCGCGGTCGCCGTGTCCACGGTATCCACACCCGTCAAATCGAGAATTGCGTAATGGGCACTCTTGGAAACGACCATTTCGAGCAAATCGTTCATCACCCGCGACGCGCGCTGACTGTCCACCACACCCACCATCGGCAGCGTGAGCACGTGGTCCCACACCTGAATGATCGGGGTCTCCAAATTCCGAATCACTTCCTGCTGGCGTTCGATGAGCTCGAGCTTGGTTTTGACATCTTGCATGGCCTGCTTCATGTCGCTCTTGTCGATCGTATGCAGCAAAGCGCCTCGAAGCGCTCCGCCTTCATCACGAAGCGGCATGCACACCACATCCCAGAGCACGCTCAAATAATCGACTTTCCAGGTGTGTACCTCGCCGCCGGTCATGGTTTTACGAATCATCTGCATCTGTTCGGGCAAATCGGCGCCATACAGGTCGAAGATCGATTGGCCAACGAGTTGATTTGGACCAACTTCGGGGGCCCCAGGGGTATTGCCATCCTGAAGGACGATTCGTCCGTCCAGATCCACGACGATGATACTGATCGCGCAATGGTGGAGCACTGCGCGTAAAAGCAGCGCTGGGTCGTCCAGTCGAAATGCCCTTCGTGGCTCGGCGTCTCCGAGCGGCACGAATACGGCGCGAATTTCATTTCGTGTCGCCGAATAATTCGCGGTCCAAGCATAATTCTGATGCTGTACACCACCAGCATCCTGCAGCCTCGAGACAGCCTTCGTCTGCCCGGCTCCGTCGAGCAGCTCGAGCCACCGATTTGCAAACTCGGCGCGATCCTCGGGATGTAGGCTGTGCGCCAAATACGCCCCTTTGGCCACTCGCCCCCCAAGCGCTCGCTCGGCCGCTCCGTTCGCCCGCAAAATGATACCGTCTCGGTCCATCGCGACGACGAGCCCCGGGCAACCCTCCGCGTCCATCACTTCCATTATGCCGAACCTCCCATCTCCCTTCGAAGCATTAGATGGAGCCAAGCGCCCGGTCAACGACGAATATGATTATTTTAATGCCAATTCTTTGACGATTACCGATTCCATATCTCGTTTTCACAGACAATCTTTTGACGATTACAACTTATGAATTTTGGACGGAATGAATCGAACATTGAATTGTCAATTTCGTGACGCTGGTGCGCACGCGCTGGATTGTAGTGCAGGTTTCTTTGGGCTTTGGCTGCGAGCTCGATGGTGCTTCCGCTACTTCGAGCGTTGGTTCTGCTCGCTTTCCTGACAGCTTTTGCGTAGTCTCGGGACGCGAAAGGTATGCTCGACGCCTTTTCCCGCTCCAAACGCGCACTCGAAAACGACGGCCATCGGCGATCCAGCGCGAGCCTCGTGGTCGTCGCCATTTTGGCCGGTGCGTGGCTCTTGTGGTTTTTCCTGGCACGCATCACGCAACACGAAGTCAGCGCTTCCGCGCGCTTGGAAGTCGTGGCCGAGGCGCATCGGGTCGAAGCGCCAGTCGCTGGACGCGTCACGGTCGTTCATACGAAACTCGATGCGGAAGTCGTCGCGGGCGAGGTGCTCGTGGAGCTCGATGCCGATCCGCTACGTCTATCGCTCGATGAAAAGCAAGCGCGACTTGCTGCGGTGGATGGCGAAAAAGTGCCGCTGCGAGCGGAGATCGAGGGGCGGCGGCGCACGTTGCGGGATGCGAGCGAAGCGACGCGGGCGCGCGTTGCAGAGGCGCTTGCGCAGATGAAAGAAGCGGAGGCGGATGCGAAGTACCAGGAAACGGAGGCGCAGCGGGCCGAGCGGCTTCGAAAAGACGCGTTGATTACCGAAGCGGATGCGGCTCGAATCGATTCGCAAGCGACGTCGAAACGGCGCATTGCAGAGACGCGAGCGCTTTCGACGACGCGGGTTCGCGCGGAGGGGAGCACGCGGGAGAGCGAACTGGCTGCGGACATCGCGCGGCTGGAACGGGACATGGCGTCGCTGGAAGGGCAAGCGCGTACGCTGGCGGCCGAAATCGAGAAACTGCGCGCGGATATCGAAATGCGGAAGATACGCGCGCCCATTGCAGGACGAATTGGGGAAATCACGACGCTTCGGGCAGGTGGATTCGTGCGCGAGGGGGACGTGGTGGTCGCCATCGTTCCGCCGGGCGACTTGAAGGTCGTTGCGGAATTTCCCGCACGCGCGGCGGGGCGCATTCGCAAAGGACAAACGGCGCGGTTGCGGCTGGATGCGTTTCCCTGGATTGAATACGGCACGCTGCGCACAGTGGTGGATCGCGTGGGCACCGAAGCTACCGCGGGGCGAATTCGCGTGGAGCTCGGCGTCGAGCGGCAAGAGGGATCCGCGATTCCGATGGAGCATGGTTTGTCGGGTGAAGCGGTGATCGACGTGGAGCAAACGTCACCGGCGACGCTGGTGCTGCGCGCTGCCGGGCAAATCGTGCGGACCGAGCGAAAGGTCAATTGAATGCGGGCTTTGGCACGACGCGGCCGCAAGCGACTTTTCGTTCCAGAGGTCGTGCAAACGTCGATGATGGATTGCGGTCCCGCATCGTTGAAGGCGCTGCTCGGCGGATTCGGCGTTCACGTGAGTTACGGGCGGCTGCGAGAAGCGTGTCAAACCGACGTCGACGGGACGAGCATCGATACGCTCGAAGAATTGGCCGTCGAATTGGGGCTCGACGCCGAACAAGTGATGGTTCCGCCCGAACACATTCTGCTCGGCGAAGCGCAGCTTTTGCCTGCCATTACGGTCGTGCGCCTTCCGGGGGGCCTGACGCATTTCGTCGTTGCGTGGAATCGAATGGGCGGGCGCGTGCAAGTGATGGATCCTGCGTCGGGGAGGCGATGGCAGGATCATGCGGAATTTCTTCAGGATTTGTATTTGCACACGATGCCCGTGCCCGCGGCCGCGTTTCGTGAATTCGCCGAATCGGATGCATTTCTGAAACCGGTCGACAAACGCATGCGGATGCTTGGCGCGTCGAGCACCGAATCGAAACGGCTCGTGACGTCGGCATTGGCGAGCGACGGGTGGCGCAACCTGGCGGCGCTCGAAGCCGGCATACGCATGGTCGAATCGCTCGTCGATTCGGGAGGCGTTGCACGGGGCGCCGATGCAATGCGGATCGTGACGTCGCTTTACGAAACATACCAAAAAGATCCTGCCGATGAATTGATTCCGGCGCATCTATTCACGGCGCGGCCTGCTCCGCCCGATGAAAACGGGGACGAGCAAGTCTATCTTCGCGGCGCGGTGCTCGTGCGTGCGTCGGGTCTCAAAGCGATTGCTGAAGGGGATCAGGTGCCCGCGCCGCGCTTGTCACCCGAGGTCGCAGCGGCGATTGCGGAAAAACCCGTGCACCCCGCGCGCGAATTGTGGCACCTATTGCGTCAAGACGGGCTTTTGGCACCGAGCATTTTGGCGACGGCATTGGCCATGGGTGCGCTCGTTCGGACCATCGAGATCATCCTGATTCGAGGATTACTCCGGGTGAGTGATACGCTGGTCGTGGCCGAACAACGCGCGGCGGCGGTCATTGCATTGGTCATTTTTTTCGCATTGGCACTCGTATTCGAATGGTCGCTTGCGTCAGGGCTGCTTCGACTGGGCCGGAAGCTGGAAATGCGTTTGCGTATGGCGTTTTTCCGAAAAATACCGCGCCTTGGGGATCGTTATTTTCAAAGCCGACCCATTTCGGACATGGCGCACCGGAGCCACGCGCTGCACGCGATTCGCGAATTGCCGACGCTGGGTGCCACGATCCTTCGAAGCGGGTGTGATTTGGTGATTACGGCGGGGGCCATCGTATGGATCGACCCGAAGAGCGCGCCGCTGGCGGCCCTTGCGGCAGCCATTGCCATTGCCGGGCCGATGCTTTTGAACGGGCCGCTCGTCGAACAAGACCTGCGCTTGCGAACGCATGCCGGCGCGCTCGTGCGGTTTTACCTGGACGCATTGCTGGGGCTCGTGCCCATAAGGGCGCATGCGGCCGAGCGGTCCATTCGGCGCGAGCACGAATCGTTGCTCGTGGAATGGGTGCTGGCGCATCGGACGCTGGTGCGCACGTCGGTGACGACCGAGGCGGTGATGGGGCTCGCGGGGTTTGGCATTGCCGTGTTCATTTTGGCGGGAGCGCTGGGGCGCGGCGTACCTTTGGGACAAGCGATCTTGCTTTTGTATTGGGCGCTCGGAATGCCCATCATTGGACAAACGCTGGCCCAGACGGCGCGCGAATATCCGAATCAACGCAATACGACGTTGCGCCTGCTCGAACCGCTCGGAGCCGTGGAAGAAACGACGGCCGATGCCACGGAAAAAGCGAATGGAGCGTCCGACGCGCCTGCGGGTCACGGCGTTCGTATCGAGCTCGACGGGGTGCAGGTGAAAGCGGGTGGGCACGTCATCATCGACGAAGCGACGCTTGCCATTGAAGCGGGCAGTCACGTGGCCATCGTGGGGCCTTCGGGAGCGGGCAAATCGAGCCTCGTGGGGCTGCTTTTGGGCTGGCACAAGCCGACGACGGGAAACGTGCTTGTCGATGGTATGCCGCTCGATGGGGAGAGGCTCGATCGATTGCGCAAAGAAACGGTGTGGCTCGATCCTGCCGTACAATTGTGGAATCGCTCCTTCTTGGACAACGTTCGTTATGGTAGCGACGGGAAAAGCCCGCCACTTGCGGGAATCGTCGAAGATGCGGACTTGTTTGGCTTGCTGGAGCGCTTGCCCGAAGGACAAGCGACCGTGCTGGGGGAAGGCGGAGCGCTCGTTTCGGGCGGTGAAGGGCAGCGCGTGCGGTTTGCCCGAGCATTACACAAGGCGGACGCACGGCTGGTCATCCTGGACGAACCATTTCGAGGGCTCGATCGCGACAAACGACGCGAATGCTCGACGAGGGCTCGGCGAAGGTTTGCCCGGGCGACATTTTTGTGCATCACGCACGACGTGGGGGAAACGCGCGACTTTGATCGCGTGCTCGTCATTGAAGGCGGGCGTATCGTGGAAGACGCGTCGCCGCATG
Source organism: Polyangiaceae bacterium (assembly GCA_016715885.1). NCBI lineage: Bacteria > Pseudomonadati > Myxococcota > Polyangiales > Polyangiaceae > Polyangiaceae bacterium. Next base: position 479,619 of record JADJXL010000015.1, on the reverse strand, counting down.
AATTGGAAAACCGGCCGGAATCACGATATCGCGCGCTACTCGACGCAGAAGAAGCCTTGCGCCGCGATTTGTGGGCGCACCCGTCGTTTCGGCGAATGCGCGTCGATCGCGGAAAGCTCGCGGAAAACGCTGAAAGGGGCGCCCCATGACGTCGATCGCGGACAGCGTCGATCGTCCGGTGGCGGACCCGCTCTTGGCGCTGGCATGGCCTGCCCATCGGCTTGGCGAAGCGCTCGAAGCATTGGCGTCACGGTCGGGATTGCGTTCGCGCGGCGGGAAAGCGTCGAATGGCGTTCTCACGAGTGTTTTGCCGCCGCCTGTAGGAGCGGAGCACTGGGACATCGAGGCAGCGGGGCATTGGGTGATGCGCGCGGCCGACTTTTTGGGCTTCGAGGCGGAGCCTGTGGAATTGCCGTATCGCGATGCGCACGCGGCCGTCGCGCGGCTCGGACCGGCGCTCTTGATGCTGCGCAATGCGAGTGGACCTGCGTTTCTTGCGGTTTTACCTGGACGTGGACGAAAAACGCTCGTGCTTGCGCCCGATCACACGGTAACGCGAGTCGATGCAGGATTGATTGCGGATCGATTGTGCGGACCTCTCGAAGAACCTCTGGCGGCATCGATTGATCGCGTTTTGGATCGCGCCCAGATTGCACCGCGCAAACGGCATCGGGCGCGAAGGTCGCTCTTTCTCGGGCGTCTTGGGTCGGTGGTTTTACCGGGCATTTGGTTTTTGCGTCTGCCGCCGACCGCGCCACTCCTCGCGCAGGCAAAACATTTGCGCGTTGGTTTTCGCATTTTGGCTTTCGTCGCAGCGCAGCTCGCCGGATCGATGGCGATGGTGCTCGCGTGGCTGACGTTCGGCCAAAGCACGCTCGATGATCAAGCCGAATTCGATCGACTCCTTGGCGCGGCCTTGCTCCTTTTGACGTCGATTCCGCTCAAGGTATTGGCATCGTGGACATTCGGTCGCTTGGCCATCGATTTGGGCGCATTCGTCAAGCGGCGACTTTTGTCAGGCGCCTTGGCGCTCGATGTGGACGATACGCGCAAAGAGGGCGCGGGCGTTCTTTTGAGTCGCGTGCTCGAATCGGAAATGGTCGAGGTGTTGGGGCTGCGCTCGGGCCTTTTGTTGTTTACGTCGTTTTTCGAGCTAGTTTTGGCGGTATGGGTATTTCGGGCGGGCGTATCGAGTCATCTCGAGCTTCTGCTCCTGGGCGGATGGCTCTTCGTGACCATCATCGGGTGGGCGCGATATCATGCCAAGCGCCGCGAATGGACGCACGTGCAGCTTGGAATGACCCACGACCTCATCGAACGAATGGTCGGTCATCGGACGCGATTGGCGCAAGAGCGTTCCGAGCGTTGGCACGATGGCGAAGACGAGGGGCTGGAGCGGTATTTCGAGGCATCGCGACGGGTCGATCAGCAGCAGGTCGCATTGACGGCGCTTTCGCCGCGTATGTACATGATTGCGGGACTCCTTGCAATGGCGCCGGGCTTCGTTTCCGGAAATGGCACGACGCTGACCATTGCACTTTCGCTCGTGGGGGTGCTCGTTGCGCGAGGAGCATTGACGAGCCTCACGGCGGGTTTGTCGTCACTATCGGGCGCGATGATTGCTTGGAGGACGACCGGGCAGCTCATGCGTGCGGCGAGACTTGCTGGGGAGGCGCCGCGGACGCCGCCCGTGCCGCCTGCCCAAAACGACGCGCGTCGTGAAGGCTACGTCGTATTGGATGCGCGTGAATTGACGTTTCGGCACCGGGATCGGGCGGAAGCGGTGTTGCGTGGGGTGAATCTGCGAATTGGCGCAGGTGAACGGATTTTGCTCGAAGGGCCGTCGGGATCGGGCAAATCGACACTGGGGGCCATTGTCGCGGGGTTGCGTGTCCCCAGTTCGGGGCTGCTCTTGCTGGATGGGTTCGATCGGCATTCGCTTGGTCTCGAGGAATGGCACAGGCGCGTGGCTGCCGCGCCGCAATTTCATGAAAATCACATACTTACGGGTACTTTGGCGCTCAATGTGCTCATGGGCCGGCGCTGGCCTCCGCGACAAAAGGACGTCGAGGAAGCGGTGAAACTGTGTCACGAATTGGGATTGGGGGAATTGCTTGCGCGCATGCCTGCGGGATTCGAGCAAATGGTGGGCGAGACGGGCTGGCAGCTTTCGCATGGGGAAAAGAGCCGCATTTACATTGCACGGGCGCTTTTGCAGGATGCGAGCGTCATCGTGCTCGACGAAAGCTTCGCGGCGCTCGATCCGGAGACGATGACGCGCGTCATGCAATGCGTGCTCTCGCGCGCGCCCGCGATGCTCGTGATTGCGCATCCGTAGGCATTGCAAGGCAAGTGGTTTGCGCGCCTCGAGCACCACCGCGCCGGCCACAGTAGACTCGGCACACTTTTCGACAAGGACGACACATATCCGAAGTGACGTCTACGTGCCTTATACGCTACCGACAAACACCCTCTGCATTCCAGGAATTCAGCGACCGCCCGGTACGAATCAGTGATCGGTGGTTTTCCATACAACTTTTTGGTTGCGTTTTCCTCCCGTTCGTTCAGCCTCGTACACCTTCATTCATTGATCAAGAGGGGGTTGAGATGGCGAGGACGAGCGTGTATGCCAAGCGCGCTGGCATATTGATTGCGTTGATGCATATTTGGGGCTGTGACGCTATGATGGCGCAGCAAATCGTTGCGGTCGGACCAAGTCTGGGCGCGGCGCGGCCCGCCTTGCAGGACGAACCTACGCCGCGGACGACCACAGCGGCGCGGGGCCCAGTAGAATGCCCACTTGGATCATCATGTGCATCAGGAGGCGCTCGAGCACTCAGCTCGCTGCTGGCTACGCCTACGGACACGCCACGGCCGGACGCGCCTCGTATCGTGAATCAAATGGCGCACGCGAATATGAGCGATAGCTCCGATAAAATCGCTCATATTCCTTCCGATCCACCCCCAATCGTCGTTCATGTTGCAGCGCTGTACGGCCGCGTAACAGTGCGTACAGACAATCGGCTGACAATCGAGCCTCTTGTCGTCACGAGCAGCAAGTTGCCGGCGGTGGGCAGCAAAGCTACGCTTCTCGTCTCAGCAGAAACCAAAGAGCGCGCACATGCCTGGTTGAACCTTGCCGAAGTCAAAGTGGCGACCAGCGTGAGTTATGGTAACTCGTTCGACGTGGATTTTGTCGCTCATGACGACAAGATTGACGCCGACGAGCTTGCACTCCATGCGTTGACACACGGCTCTCACGTGCGGCTCGATTGGAAATGGTATTGATACGACTGGATATCAAGTCTACGTCGTCGCGCCGCTCTTGCAGGATGCGCGCGTCATGCAATGCGTGCTCTCGCGCGCGCCCGCGATGCTCGTGATTGCGCATCCGTAGGTAAGGGTTGGGCACGTATCGAGTGAATTCAGGACCTTTCAAATGTCGTGGTCCGGCGGATGCCAACCTGCCATGTACCACCGACGTCGCGCAGCAACGAGCATGGGGCGGTTCATGCGCAATGCAGCGATCGTCGCCCGACCAATAGGCGTTCGTCCCTCGAGCATGGTCGTGTCAGGGCTCCATGCAAAATGATCCTGCCAGATTTGCCGGCGTGGATGAAACAACGGCACCCGCTCGTGGGTCAACGGATCCACGGCGTCGGTAATGCCGCACTTGAATTCATTGCACGGGCGGCAACATAGGCAAATATTCTCGAACGATGTAATGCCCCCACGCGCACGGGGCTCGATATGGTCATACGAGAGGGGTACTCCGCTGTTGGCTTCTGCGATACGGCAATAACAACACACGCGCCGATCGGCCGCGTCGATACGAGCACGGAGGTCAGTCGAGAGCACCGTACGCATGTTTCAGGGGGGCGGCATCATACGCCCGCGCCAGCGTAAGAGGGCTGTTGCATGTGCTTTGCGAAGTACCCATCGATCGTGTTCGTCGCGAAGTCGCTCGAGCTCAGCTTGCTCGTCCGTTCCGGAAATTCCATCCGCTTTCCGTTCGAGCAGCTCGTCATATCGAGCCACGTTGGTCGCTGACCATTGCTGCCGCACGAGCTGGTACAGAGCGGCATCATCCCACTGATCGAGTGCAGCAAGATCCGCTCGCACTTCCTCGGGAACGTCATCCCACGCCGGAGGACTGCCCGCGCGTATCGCACGCATCAAGACCTCTTCAAGAGGCCGATGCGTTGCATTGGCCGCGCTTACGAGTCGTTGGTACAGACTGTCGGGCAGGTTCAGCGTGACGGTCATCGACATCGCTACACACATATCACACCCTCATCGGCGCGACAACCACGTCCAAGCGCAATAGGGGCGTTACCCTGACTCCCCTCACCGCGCTCGAACGAATCGACTCACCTCCCCACGAGCACCCGCTCCATACCCATCGAGCAACCCAATTCGAAGAATGTCCCGCAATGACCGCAGTTTCTCCTGCCCGCGGTCGTCCGTCGTCCGTAACAGCGCAACGTCGCTCGGAACATAATGCCCCATTCGCTCGCGCCGCCATAGTTTGCGCGCCGGCCGATAATTCGAATCCACCTCGGCCCGCGCAAGCACGCTGTTCCAATACGTGCGCCGACGCCTCTCCTCAGGCACGACCGTCCGCGGAAACGCCTCGAGCTTCGCCTCGTCCAGCATCGCCGTCGTAAACCCTCGCTGGCGTATACCCACCGACCCGTACAAATCGAAAAATAGCGCCAACATCGTCGCCAACACGAAAAACTCGCCATCACTCCGCGCAATCCGAACGAGCCGCCCGTGTACCTCGACGTCCACCCCCGTCGGGCATAGCAGCTCGTACAGCGCACCCATTTTCTCTCGCGCAAACGATGCATCGTGAAATGCACTCCTCAATGCAAAATGGAACGGCATCCGCCCAAACGTGTCCACCGCATCCACCCGCGCACCGAGGTCACGCAATGCCGTCACGAGCGCCACGTTCCCCGCATAAGCTGCCATCATCAGCGGCGTCAGCCCCATCATGTTCCGATGTTCGACACCATGTCGCGTGACGTCCGTCATCACCCGCCCAGTGTCCTTGCCCCGATACGCCGGCAAGAAACGTTCGCGCGCAATCGTCCCCGTATCCGCGAAATTCTTCGGCGATTGATACGCCGCCCTGTTCTTGATCGCCATTCCCAGCGGCGATAGCTGATGGAACGCCGCAAAATCATAAAGCTGCTGCTTCGCCTTCGTGAACACACTACCCGGCGCAAATACCTTGTCGTATGTTGCGACAAACCCTTCGTCGTCCAGCACGTTCCACGGCACGGGCGTAATCCGCAGTATCGTCCTGCGTATCGCGTCCGCTTGCTCCTGCTTTCCTTGCAGTTCCAGCTTCCGCGCCTCCCGCTGCCAATCCTCGAGCGACGATGCCTTCGCCGTGCACGCCGACACGTCCTCCGAAAACGTCACCCGAAGCAATCCCAACAGCGGATGCTCCACGTCGCTCTCGATCATGTAAATCGTCTCCACGGCACGCGTCAGCGCCACGTAAAGACCATTGACGAAAAATTTGTATATTTCGAGCGACTTGTCCGCCCTGTCCTTCGCACGCGCATACTTCAATGCATCGGCATCCACCACCGATTGGCTGATCCCCGACGCAAGCTCCCCATACACCGCGCGCTCCGTCGACACCATGTCGTAAAGGATCACCGCGTCGTATTCCAGCCCCTTCGCCTCGTGCACCGAGAAAATCAGCGGCGTCGCAAACCGCTGCTTCGCCTCGGCCTTCTGCTCGTCGTTCAGCACGATCACCGCCACACGCGCCGATCCCCGCAATCGCTTGTCCAGCTCCCGCAACACACCGTCTTTCTTCACCAGCCCCACGACACGCCCATCCAGCGCCGACGCCGGCATCACCAGCGCCGTACTCTCCCGATCAACCGAGCCAAAACGCGCGTTTTTCACCTTCAACAGCGCATTCGCAAGCTCGCAGACCGTCTTGCTGCTCCGATAGTTCGCTTCGAGCACGTGGACCTTCGCCTCGAGAGCCTCCTTCTCGTGCGAATAAAAAAGACTCTTCACCTTCGACCACGAAAAGAAATTCGGGTGCACGATTTGATTCGCATCCCCGCAAAGCAAAAATTGCCGCGGCGCCTTCAGCATCGCAAGCACCAGCGAAAGCTCGGCGTTCGTGAAGTCCTGGACCTCGTCCACCACGATTGCATCGTAATGCGCCTCCGCCTTCGCCACGTACGCGTGCGAAACCAGGTTCGGATCGTAAAGCCCTCGTTCATCCAGCCATGCGCGGTATTTTGCCAATAACGGGTAAATGAGGCGGCGCTGCTCCACGCTGTAAATCGACTGCCGGACGCCCAGCTCCAAATACGCTTCTTCGCTCAACGGCCCCCCAGGGCTCGCCGTGATCACCCCACGCAATTCCTCGAAAAGCTGATGAGCGCTCGTGAATTTGTAATTCGTCTTGATACGCTCGAAAAAACCGCGAAAATCCCCGAGCGTCACCGGGCGACCGCGCGGCACCTCCACCGATGCCAGCAGCTTGGCGAAGCTCAAAAAGTCGACGCTCTGATGCGAATTCTCGTAACCGTGCGCAAAGTAAAGCGACGCCGCGTTCTCCGCAAGGAACGCCGACTGCGTGACATACAAAACGTGTCCGGGGATCTCTCGCAGCTTGGTCAGCGTCAGCGCCGTCTTGCCGCTGCCTGCGCAACCAACGACGATGAGCGGCAAGGGCAACGTGTGAATCTCGGCCTGCCGGTCGTCAAAGGAAATCGGCTGTTCCAGCATGTGGAACGTGGTTCTTCCTGGATGCAAGTACCTCGCAGGCTTGACTTGTTCGAGCGCTGCGACATCCGACGCCGGCGTCACTTCGCATGCGTCGTCTTCATTGACCCGCGCGCCGCGAAGGAAACGCGACCTGTCATAGGCGTGTTTCTCGATGAGCTCGAGGGCAAGGCAAGCGCGGCGCCCCGAGTGCTCGACGAACGACAGGAGCAGCCGCGCGTCGTAATCGAGTTTTGCGCGGTAAAATTCGCGATTGGAGAGCTTCTTGACGTCTGCCGACCGAAGATCGTCGCGTTCGATGGACGCTCGCACCTTCTCGAACGACGCCGCAAGCTTCTTGGGAATGTCGAGGCCGATGTACGTGAGAAACTGCATCGAGGTTTGTCCTTAGTCGACCTTGACGGAAAATGCTAGACGGAACGACGACAACTCTTCATTTTTCGCCCTTGCCACATGACCCGGACAACCATCTGGTTTGACGGCGTACGCCGTGACGAACCGTTTGTTTTCCCAGCGCCCCCATGGTCGACTGTACGCTCGCGACATCGCCGGCAACGAGCGTGCCCGCCGTTTTCTTTTCCAAACGCCCTGTGGTAGCAAGCCAAACCGTTTGCGACTCGACGGACATGCGATTGACGTGAGGGGCGAAGAAATGAGAGAAGGACCCAGGCGAATCGACCATGAGTGAACCGAACCTGGGCGCGAGCGCGGCGGCGCCGTACGTTTTCTACGCGGATTTGAACTGCCCTTTCTGCCACACGCAAAATGAGCTGATCATCGAGCTGGGGGCCGAGCGGAAGGTGGAATGGCGCGGCATCCAGCACATGCCTCACTTGCCCATCCCGGCGAGCAACACGGCGCCCGAGCGGGAGGAGCTGCAGCGCGAGGTCGTCGCCGTACGCAAGCGCGAGGCGAGCGTGGGCATCAGTCTGCCGTCGGTGCGTCCGAACACGGCTCGGGCGACGGTGTTGATTGCGGCGGCGCGCCGTGTCGACCCGACTCGTGCTCCGGCGCTGAAGACGCTCGTGTACCGGGCGCTTTGGCTGCACAACAGGGACATTTCCGATGCCGGGGTGCTCGACGAGCTGCGGCGCGTGGCGGGGTATTCGGAGCTCGCCATTGAAAACGCCGACCGAAAGCTCGTGGAGGCGTGGCAAGCGGAATGGGAGCAGGGCGATTTCGGCCGGCGCATTCCGGTGCTCGTTTCGCCGCGCGGAGGGCGCATGTTGGGGCTCGGCGAGCGCGGAAGGCTCGAGGTGTTCCTGCGCTCGGGCATCTTGAGCGCCGAGGGCGGCGGCCATTGCGAATGACGCCCATCGCTCGACCCCCCCAACCGATCAGCTAGCTCGGGCCCCTCACCCGCGCGACCCGTTCGCCCTATCTGATAGCTCCCGCGCCTCGCGCCGAAGTCCCCGCAGACCATTCCAATCGCTTCGCGGGGTCACCGCGTCGACCCTTTCGAGCTACCCGATCGCTCGCGTTCATCGCCGACGTGACCCCTCCGAGCATCCCGGTAGCTCCGGAGGGTCAGGTTACCGAAGGTTTGGGTATAGGCATTACATAACTGGGTCTGCGAAGACCCACTCATTTACCGAAGCAAGACCTCGCCGCGTAGAAAGAGCCTTATTCAGGGTCGCGTGAAAAACGCTTGACACCGGAGGGGGCATCGGGGTCTCTTCCACGGCAGCCTACGGAATTTGCTGTTGTTTGCGGACTCGCGCAGAACTCATGGTACGCACGTGCAGGAAGACTTGACCCACGCCCTCCAAGCATACGGGGCGGTCCCATCGCAGGTCGTCGACCCTTCGCGATCTGATGACGCGCGCGCACTGCGCTACGTGGACCTCCTGCGTACGCTTTCGTCTAGCGGGGTTCCTGTCGTCGTCGAGTCTCAGGCTCAACCACGCCTGTACGTGTTCAAGAGCGGGCAGACAGACGAACCTACAGAAGTCAAGACGTGGGTGCGCCGGGTAGCGTTCCGCGGCGACGCGGACTGGGTCGGAGTCATGAGACCTGGGCGGCTGGACGTCTATCGAGCCGTTCTGGACGGCGCCAGCGAACCGGCTGCGGTCGACCTGCCGCAAGGCCCGGAGTTGCTTCCGCAGCTTCTCTACAAGCCACCGGAAGGCAGGGGCATTCACGTACGGGCAAAGCTGCTCGAGTTGCTGGGTCGTTCCATCCAGCATGCGAAAGCTCTCGAGATAGATCCCGAGGATGCGCTTTCGCTCATTGGTCGCGCCTTATTTTGGCGGTTTCTGATGGACCGTGGTCTGCTCGACGGCCTCCATGTCGAAGACATTTGTAAGGGCGCAACGACCTGGCCAGAATGCCTCTCCACGAAGAAAAATGCGCTTCAGACGTTCACGTGGCTCGATGACACGTTCAACGGTGGCCTTTTGCCGTTCAAGTCTGCGCCGAGTACATTTGCAGAGAACGCGTTCGTCAAGGTACTGGGTGATATTGCCCACGGCGCCGACGCGACTGGGCAACTCTCGTTGCGACTTCCCAAAGACTGGTGCGAGGTCAACTTCGCTCACGTGCCAGTCGGCCTGCTGAGTGAGGTGTACGAAGCATTTGCCCACGATGAGGATCCCGCCAGAGCCAAGTCAGAAAGCATTTTCTACACGCCGCGGCACATCGCGGAGTTCGTGGTCCAGGACGCGTTGGAACCGCTGGCTAACGTCGAAAGACCGCGTGTGCTCGATCCCGCGGCAGGAGCTGGCGTTTTCTTGGTGGCGATGTTTCGTGCTCTGGCGGCGCGTGAGTGGGCGCGCCGCGGCGAACGTCCCTCGCGAAGTGTGATCCGCCGCATTCTGAACACCCAACTGACGGGATTCGACATCAACGACTCTGCGCTGCGGCTCGCAGAGCTGAGCCTTTATTTAACAGCCATCGAATTGGATCCCGAGCCCCAGCCCCGACCGCTCAAGCTGCTGCAATTCAAAGCGCTTCGACAACACGCACTCTTCAAGGTGCCCGGCGGCGCCAACCGCGGCAGCCTGGAAGCTGTGCAACCCGAGTTCTACAGGAAGTTCGACATTGTGCTTGGGAATCCCCCATGGACGCCGAACGCGTCCATGACAGACAAATCGGTCTGGGTCGAAGCGTCGCGACGGATCGTCAGGGAGCGGTTGGGCGAAGAGCGTGAGCGTACCTTCGACCTGCCGCAGAAGAACCCGGATCTCGCTTTTGTGTACCGCGCCATGGAATGGGCGAAACCCGGCCGTTCCATTGCACTCGTCACGCATGCGCGCTGGTTATTCGGGCAGAGCCCAACTGCAATCAGGGCACGTAACGACCTTTTGGAAAGCGTGCATGTGACCGGCGTGCTCAACGGGGCTGCTTTGCGTGACACCAATGTCTGGCCGAACGTGCGCCATCCATTTGCGATCCTCTTTGCTGCCAACGAGAAGCCGCCGCCTGGCGCTGGGTTCTTGCTGGTGAATCCCGAACTCGATCAAGTCCCCGATCGCAATCAAGAGCGCATGCGCCTGGACTGGCAAGACGTAAGGGAGGTGCCGACGGAAGAGGCCATTGCCAATCCGCGAACGCTGAAGTTACGGTTCCGCGGCGGGCCTTTTGATGAGGCGGCAATCCGTTCAATCCAGCAGCGGGGAGTACGCCTCCACGAGTATTTAGAGTCCATCGGGACACGGTTGCGCAATGGTTACAAGGTTGGCGGTAAGAAAGGCTCGCAACGGCCCGCCGCACACTTGTATCGGCTGCCGGATCTCTCGGGCCAGCATCCCGAATTCTTCATCGACACCAGCGGGCTGCCCCGGTTCATCAGGCACACGCTTCACTTTCCGCGGCCCCGAGAGAACTATAAGGCACCGCTGCTCATCGTAACCGAGTCGATGCACGTCGACGACCTCCGCGCCCGCGCCTCGTTGAGTCGAGAAGATGTCATTTACGACGAGCGATTCGATGGCGTGTCATTTGCGGCCGTGGTCAATGGGCTCGACATTGCCGAGTATCTTCAGCTCGTACTTCAGAGTTCATTGTGTCGATACCTGTATTTGCTGCTTGATGAACAGTTCGGGGTTGAGCGCGAGGTCGTTCACAAGACCACCATCGAATCGGTGCCGGTGGTACCCTGGAGTTCGCTCTCCAATGCGCTGAGGAAAAGGTCGAAAAACCTGTCCCTCGAACTGCGCAATGGGCTCACGCCGGCGCGAATCGAAAAGGTCAACGAGTTCATGTTCGATGTTTTCGGTCTCTCGAACGTCGAGCGTGACGCAATTCGGGATACGCTCTCGACCGTATCGCCAACGGCAGACGAAAAGAAGAATGCTCTTCGCGCAACGACCGACGTTGAGCGGCAGCGCTTCGCGGTAACCTGCGAACAGGCAATTCAAGATGTACTTACGGCTTCGGGCGCGGCTGCTGCGGTGCGCGTTCGTGACGATCTGACCTTTGGTGGCTGGCGTATCCTGCAGATCGACAAGTACCAGGGAAATGAACCTACGCGCCGGGAATTGGATCCGAAACGTTTCCTGGAGGCTGCCGACGAAGCAGCGGCTTCGCTCGTCATCGTTCACGACAACGCGGATACCGCCATCGTCGGTATCCTTGACCGCTACCGGTATTGGACCCGCACCCGTGCGCGCGTCCTCGCCGCAACGATGCTTGCGGAGGTCAACGACAATGGCTGAGCGTCCCCGATTGGGGCGGCGTCGGCCAGCAGTGGCCTGCGAGCCCGACCTGGCACCTCCCTACAAAGCGGCCATAGAAGCTGCCATTCGCTGGGCCTGGAGCGAGGTACTAGCAAGCTCCACGGAGGTTGTGGACAAGGGCCAGGAGGAGCAGATCACGACGCTCATCCAGCACGCGCTCAACGAGAACGATCCGAAAACATGGCGTCGGCGGGCACCCGGGCTCCACGATTTCGAGACGGTCATCCGAGGGGCTAAAGTCGTGACGGCCGATGGGCGTATCGAGAAGCAACCTGATCTCGTGTTTCGACCCATCGTCGGCCAGGGTGTTCGAAACCGAAGTCACTGGGGGCTGTTCGTCGAGTGCAAGATCATCTCTCACGAGAAGCACCATTCACCAGATAATTATTGTGACTCGGGGCTCGCGAAGTTCTCCAAGGGTGAATACGCCGCACAGATGTCGAGCGGAGCGATGGTAGCGTACGTCCGTAATGGGAGTCTCCCGAGTGACGCGCTTACATCCATACTCGAGGCGCGGTATGACACCGTATTCGAGCAGGGAAGCACCAAGGATAGTGGTATCTCGCGGCACGATCGGTCTGCACTCGCTCAGCCGTGCGTCGAAATCACGCTCACGCACCTATGGCTCGATGCGCGGCTACGCCGCTAGGTGGCTGGTGTCAAACGTCGCGAGCGACCGAAGGCTCGGGCGATTGGGCGGGGAGTACGAAGCCGCCGATGAACGACTACCACGATGGGGTATAGAAACCTTCGCAAAGCAATGAGGTATCATCCGAGCTCCCGGACTAAAGTGTTACCGAAGCTTCCGGTTGCACACCGGTTGCGCACGACTTCCCCGACCCCCCAACCGATCCGCTATCTCCCGCCCCTCACTCCGGCGACCCGTTCGCCCTATCCAATCGCTCCCGCCCCTCGCTCCAAAGTCCCCACGGACCATTCCAATCGCTTCGCGCAGTCTCCGCGTCGACCCTTTCGAGCTACCCGATCGCTCGCGTCCATCGCCGACGTGACCCCTCCGAGCATCCCGGTAGCTCCGGAGGGTCAGGTCACCGAAGCTTTTGCTATTCGCTTCACATAATCATCTCTGCCAAGACTCCAATTCCGTGTTGCCTATGACGTCCAGGTCGAGGTGATGGTGGATTCACGAGCGCACGCGCTCGTGCTCGACGTCAACCCGCCAGAACGCGTTCGATTCGTTCGGCATGCAACGCAAACACGCCCTTCGCTTCACGGGAAAAGGTACTTCGCGCAGCCAGCCGCATCTCTTTCGCGACCTCCGTGAGCACGTCGCGCAGCTCTTGTTCCGCAAGCAATACACGCGGTCGCAAGACGATGTTGGGCTGATCGGACCGCAGCTTGACCGACAATGCCTCGATTCGCTGCCGGATGTTCACGGGCAAGTTTCTGCCGTAGAGGAGATTGTGCTGCAACGTGTCCTTCGCCAAGCTATTGAAGAGTGGTATCGCTTTGTCGAGGAACGTGGACTTCGACGGCTTCCATTGCATATCGGTATATCGTTCGCCCCACGCGCGAAGCATCAGAATTTCCTGCTCCGCTTCTTGCCACGCCGTATCGGCTGCGATGAGCTTGCTGTCGTATTTGCTCATGGCAGCACGGGACTCTGGCAGCCCGGTGATGTCGAGCCCGATCAACCTGCACCCGGGAAATTCCGTCATCAATGCGTCGACGACGGTGGAAACCGTATGGTGCAAGCTTCCCGCATTGGGAAACAGTGAATCGTCGCCCCATTGCGTTTGGTGACCTTGCACCGAATCTCGGTCGATGGTGACGAAAACGTATTTGATGGGCCGCCCGAGGTGAGCTGAAAGCGCTCGCCAAAAAGCAGCAAACACCGTGCTCAAGTCGAGGTTGTCCTTGTCGACCGGCGAGTTCGTGGCCTGGTGCATGCCCATCATCGACGATCCGGCGTGCTTCATTCCGCTGAGCGTCGCTTCGTAGGGCTTGTTGTGAACGCTGTTCCAGCGTCCTTTGACCTTGGCCAAGATACCAACGAGGTAGAAGAGCTGCTGTTCGGCCGTCATCGTGTCGAAGGCTTTGCCCGACGTGAGCGTTCTGCAAGCATTGAGCGCCTTGTTCGAGCTACTCCCGTTTTTGCGAATGACGAAAACGTTCTGCCATTCGTAGTCCTTGTCGAGCCCGGGGCCTCCTTTGGCAGCCAAGCCAAACGACATGTACATCCCATTCTGAAGGTATGCCAGCGCCGGAGCTCCCCAGCGATCACTGGCAACCAAATCGTCGCCCGCATCCCCGACGTCGTTGTGTTGGTCGAAGTTCAGAATGACGACGGCATCATTGCTGTTCGATTCGCGGACCCGGCGGATGGCATAGGTGGACCAAAGGTAGCCCGACGTGTGGAAGCTATTGCAATCACTGACCGAAAAGACGGGGAATCCCAAATTGGCTCGGAGCATCTCCCCGACGAAGTGATTCATGTCTTCCCGGAGCACTCGGGACGACGAATTCGAATAACTTTCCTTGCCGTTTGGTTTGACGAGCCGATGATCTGCGGGGATCTTGTTCGGAACGCCGGCGGCGTCCATCACGTCGAAATGGCAAACCGACGACGTTTTCTTGATGAAGCTGGCGCTTGCCGGATAGCCATACGCGCCAGCCTCGCCAATGCTCGCCGTTCGAGCAAAACCACCGATGTGCCTCGCACCTTTGAACGATAATTTCTGGTCGACTTTCTGGTCGTCGTCGTTTTCGTGAATCCACGTCGCTCCGGGGCGATGCCAATGAAATTCCGTGCGGCCGTGGCGAAGAACGTTGTTCTCGGCCTTGTACAGCAAGTACGATGCCGTATACGAGCCGTGATAGTTGGGTAGTCGTTTGAAAATGCAGCGCAGGTATTTTCGATAATTGTATTCGGCCAATATTTTGCGCAAGCTCGTTCTGTAGTCCTGCGTCAAGCGTTGAGCTTCCTCGTTGGCCTCGAATACTTTGTCTTCGTCGTCCTTTCGGATACCCGTCAAGAGAAGATTCGTCACGCGTTGCTCGTACGCGCCAGCGCCCTCGATGTCGCGCTCGTGAAGAACACTGCCGCTATAGAACATGATATCGTCGAAGCTCATGTGTCTGCTCCCCCAAGGCAAGATGCGGTTTGCGCCGGCTCCTCATCACCCCTACGCGAACGGCGACGCGGATGCAAGCTCCAACCGCGCGCGGCGCCACGTAAGAGGTGCCAACTTCTCTTTCAGCTCCGCCCTTGTCCCAGCACCCGCTCGAGCGATTCCAGCGACGGAGGCTTCGCCAGGTGGTCGTCGAACTGCTTGCTCTCCTTTTCGGTGTCTTCGTCGTGGCCGCGTCGACTCAGAACGCGCCCGGATGGCGATTGACGCGCGCTACAAAGCAGCCGGGCCGCGCGTTGTGGACGTGGAGGTACGCGACCGCCGGCTCATCGAACATGCGCGCGATCTGCCCGGCTAGCTCGGCACCGGGCACGACATCGGCCATTTCGAGGTCCCCGGCCGCGTCATATGCGCGCACCGAGAGCAAGCGGGTCGCGAGCATGGGTGGAATCGCGTCGATGTCCTCGGCGCGCATGGCGGCCGCGCGGCGCACGTAAATTGGCCCGCTCGCGCGATAGGGCGAGGCGACATCGTGGTGCGCGTAGGTCAACAGCACGAGCTCGTCGCCGGGTGCAGCGTCGACGAGCGACACCCGGCACGGATAGCCCGGGCCGTCGGCGTGGACGCGCCGCGCTCCTTTGGCCGCGAGCTCGGCGTCGGACAGGGTGAAATAGCGTGTGAAGGAGGCGGGATCGAGACCTTGGATAACGAACATGCAGGCAGCATGGCTCCAGTTGCGCAGGGTGTCTGGCGGTTTTCGGACATGGTGTCACACAGGGCGTTGGTTTGCTGAATTGTCCAAAGGAGTGATGGACAATCCCGCCCGAATGGCCTCGGCGTGTTCGCCGAGCGTCACCTGCAACGTCGCCAATTCAAGGCGTAAATCATTTGCACCTGCCCAGTGATTGAATCGACGGTCATGAGCGAATTGCGCCCGAGGACGCGGACTTCGTTGTTGATGACCAGGTCGTGGTAGGCGGGTCCGCACGGGGACCACACGAGCAATCCCACGTCGTCGCGTCGATCGTAATTGTCGAAGAACGGCCCCAGGAGCCTCGTACGTGCTTGCGCATCGCCGATCGGCGGTTGGCCGGCGAAGAAGTACGTCGATACGTTTTCGCCGAATGCGCCGGACGCCAAACCCGCAAACCCGCGATAATCCACGGTCGCTACGCTGAACGAAAACGCCGGATCGAATCGAATGCCAATACGAAGCTGGCAATTTTTTCGTGCAATGATCGAGCTGTTCGTCTGCGCGATGTAGGCATCGAACCCCGCGAAGACTTGATCTCCGCTCGGAGAAATCGACACGTCGACGGTGCCTACGGGGCAGCCCGTTCCCGAATGCCCGAAGTCGACGATACGCGCCGCCGGATTTTGCGCAAGAGCCTCGGACGAAAATCCCACCACGCCAAGCATTGCGCCGATCGCCGTCATCAATAGCTTTCTCATGTTCCCCTCCGCCTCGGACAAGTGTGGTTTTCTCGGACGTGACCCATCACGGGCACGTCTCGCTACGACGTACTGCATGAGCCCGACCGCTCCGAACGGCAAGGGCTCGAACCACGCATTCCAGCACTTTCACGAATGGATGATGATCCTTTTTCGGGAGGCGGTCCATCTCATGTATTCACGACGCTCGACGAGGGGTCGGAGGCCCGTGAGCGCCGAACTAGACACGAATTTCCTGAAAACTTGACTTGATCATGCGCATGAACGATGACGAGCAGGGTGTGACGATGAGCAAACCTATGCGCACGATTGCAGCGATAGCTTTTTTGGGGGCGGCGACGATTGCGCTTACGCAGCTCGGTTGCACGCGTCGTCTTGGGCCGGTACACGCCAAGCAGACGACACCATGGCTCGGCCGCCCTGAGCTTCCGGATGTCACGGTCGCACGAGCTGCCGATTGCGTAGCCGAATATGGATCTCAATTGGAGCCCGGGTATCATAAATTCGATTCGAAGGTGCTGGTGGATGAAGACGGCGACAAAGAGGACGTGACGATTGACGATATTCCCAACACGGCCTACGACCTTGGCGCGTGTATGCGGAATGCTCTGCGCGCCATGCCCATTGCCGAGCAGCCCCTGCGCGAGGGCGTGCACATACTGAAAAACAGACGCGAGCAGCCAAGCGCAGCAGAGCGTTCGCTCATGGGCTCGCCCGTGGTCGTTGTCGGGGGAGTGGTGATTGTCGTCAGCGAATTGGTGCTCGAAGCAGGCGCGTATACGATTGTATTTGCTGTGGCGGTGGAAGTGGTCGATAGGGCTGCGAAGGATGCGATGGAGGCGCTGAAGCGACGCCGAACTTGGAAAGACAAATGCACGGACAGCTATGAAAAGTGCGTCATGAGCCCTCTGGGATGGGGCCATGGCAATCATTGGAACATGACCAGATGTGGGACGTGCTTGGAAGTGTGTCGCAACTCGAAATTGTGGCCCTCGCATATAGAAATGGATGGCGAGGGATCGGTGCCGTGCAATTAGCAGAAACAGTCTCCAAATGAGCGAAACAATGGCAAACACCGAACAGCTCCACCCGAATGAAGTGTTCATCCGACGCGTCGTCGCCATATTCGCGCGAAAACAAGAAATCAGCTTCGAAGAAGCGGTTCGTCAATATCGCCAAATCGAAGCGGAATACGTCGCGCTCGCAGGTAATGACGAAGCCAAGGCATTGGAAGTAAAGCAGACGATCACCAATCATCTGCTCATGGACGCGGAGAAAGAAGAACAACCCCATGCCATCTGTAGGGAGCTTTGGGAGGAATTGGTGCAGCGGGGGTTCATGTCCATGAATATGCGGCACGTCATGAGCAGCACGTATGCTCAGTGTTGTCAATTCAATCATGAATTCGACGCAGGCGTCGCGGTCCTCGAGCCGCTCATCGCGGAGCTCGAGATGCTGCTGGCGCAATCGGCGATTACACCCAACCATCGCGCCGTTTGTGAACAATTCCTCTCGATGCACAGGGCCAAGCACGAAGAATTGAAGGCCGGCATTCGGGAGCGTCTCATGCCCATGGATCGAAAGCTGACGCTTCATGAAATTGCGTTGACCAAACGCATCAACGCGGTCCACTTTCGCGAACGCAAAGGCGAGCTGACCTTCGAGGAAGCCGTTCGCCAATATCGCCAAATCGAGGCGGAATTCGTCGCACGTGCGGGTGACGACGAGGAAACGAAGCGGCGCATCACCGAGTCGATCCTCAATTCCGCCTACGAAACCGAACAGCCCCACGAGATTTGTCGGGCGATCTGGGAAGAGCTGATACAGAGGGGGTTTTCGAATGAAGAGCGGCGGCAATCGATGAGCCGCCTTTATGCTTGGTGCTGCCAGACCAATGGCGAGGTCGATGCGGCGCTCGCCGTCATCAAACCACTCATTGCGGAGCTCGAACAACGCCTCGAAGATACGACAGTCGCTCGGGAAACGCGTCGTTCTCTCGAAACAAACTTGCTGAATCTCCGCTGGCTACGCGACGAGCTCGAGGCAGGCATTCGCGAGTAGTCCGAACCTTTCGGTACGGCCCCGCCCATTCCTTTACCCCTCCCCCTCGCCTTCGCCTTCGTCGTCGCTATCCTCGTCCACCGCCGGGAACACCAAATCCTGGCGCGCTCGGTCGTTCGGAAATGCCGCGCGCACGAGGCCCATCAATTTGTCGACCGCTTGGTAATGCTCGCCCCGCAATGCAAGCTCGTCCGCGAATGCCGCAAGATACGCCTTGCGCACGCTGTCGTACGCATTCGCCGCCGTTTGCAGCTTGTCGAGCGACGCTTCGAGCTTCGGTAGCCACTCCGCAATGAATGCCTCGCTCCCGGGCACCTTGCATCGCTTCATGTCGTCGACGAGCTTCACCGTCGGCGGGATTTGCCGCATCCCGTACGGCGCCACCACCGGCCCGAGACCCTCGGGGAACAAAAACTTCGCAATGGGACCATTCTTGCGTCCACCATCCGCGATCCCCACCGCCCCGTGAATCATCCGAATCGTCTGATCCGTGTTGTAATGCGCAAACCGGAAAGCCGCTCGCTTTTGCAACATCGGCTTGCGCAAGCCCCGCCGCGCATTGTGCGCCGCATCGAGCTCGTTGTTGAGCACCTCGAACGACGCCGCATACCCATCCGTCTCCGGGAAATGCCGCAGCCCTTCGCAAAGTTCGACCCCATACGTAACGCGGATATCCGATGCCGCCTTGATGCGATACTTTCTCACTTCGACCTCCTTCGATCGTGCAACGACGGTAACATGGTACGCCCACAATCTCCAAATTTGCGTCTCGAAATCGACGACAGTGCCCCTCAGCGCGCGTTGAACCTCGCATGTCGTCGTGACACCTCGCCCTAGGCCCGGACTGAGGGGCACGCGCATGTGTGACACCTCGGCCTAAGTTCAGACTTAGGGCGGCATGTCGTCGCGACGCATGGCACTCCGTCGCGGATTGAGGGGCACGCGTCGTCGTGACACATGGCACTCGGCCCGGACTTGGGGGCACTGGAGACGCTTGCACGAGGGGGTACGTCTGGACTTGGGGCGACATGTCGTCGCGACACCCGTGATTTCGGGCGCGTGGAGGGTGAGGGACACGGATTGGGAAAGGGATTTGGTGAAGATGGGGCGGACAGCCTCGAATGGGTCCGAAATTGCCCGAAAACTTGACTTGACTAGGCCCTAACGCGATGACGATCAAACGATGAAAGATTGGGGCAATGACGATGAAAAAACATAGACGTACGATGGTAGCGATGGGTCTCCTGGGGGCTACCACGATTGGGCTTACGCAACTTGGTTGCACGAGTCGTCTTGGACCGGTACACGCCAAGCAGGCGACACCATGGTTCGGCCGCCCTGAGCTTCCAGATGTCACGGTCGCACGAGCCGCCGATTGCGTAGCCGAATATGGAACTCAATTGGAGCCCGGATATCATAAATTCGATTCGAAGGTGCTGGTGGATGAGGACGGCGACAAGGAGGACGTGACGATTGACGATATCCCCAACACGGCCTACGACCTTGGCGCGTGTATGCGGAATGCTCTGCGCGCCATGCCCATTGCCGAGCAGCCCCTGCGCGAGGGCGTGCACATACTGAAAAACAGACGCGAGCAGGCAAGCGCAGCAGAGCGGTCGCTCATGGGTTCACCCGCGGTAGTCGTTGCGGGCGTGACGATCGTCGTCAGCGAATTGATGCTCGAAGCGGGCGCCTACACGTTTCTATTTGCGGTAACGGTCGAAGTGGTGGATAGGGCTGCGAAGGATGCAATGGAGGCGTTGCGGCGGCGCCGGAAATGGGAACGGGAATGTGACGACCATGTCACCGCATGCCTGGCGAGCGACCTCGCGGATAGGGAGGGGAGCGTGTATGGTTCGAGTCGATGCCTCATGTGTGGCGAATATTGTAAAAAGAACAGGGGAGCGTGGCCGACGACGGTAGAGATCCGTGGTGTCGACGTCTCGTGTCGATACTAATTGACCGCGATGACATGACGAGGAAACCGTGGACAACAGGGAATCCAAAATAGAGGATATCGGGCGTGCCCTTGCCAAAGCGATCGATCAGGCGTGGCTCGAGACGCGAGAGAGCACCTTTCCTGAAATGGTAAACGCATATCGTCAAATCGAAGTGGAATACGTTCGCCACGCGGGTAATCACGAGTTTTTCGTGCTCGAAACGAGACGACGAATTACAGAAGCAATTCTCCGACAGGCCCATTCGACCGAGCAATCCTTCCGGGCTTGCCAGGACGTTTGGAACGAATTGGTGGGTCTTGGCTTTACGAACCTGGAACGTCAGTGCACAATGACTTGGTTTTACGCGGATTGCTGCTTGCTCAACGAGGAACCAGCCGCAGGCCTCGCAGTCTTGGAACCGCTCATTGTGGACATCGAACGGCAGCTCGAGGGAATGACGCACGCCGATACGGGATGGCAGCAACTCCACGATGAACTTGCGCGCCTGAAACAGCTCAACGACGAAATCAGAGCTTCCATCCGAGACTGAACTGCGCCTGCACGAACCCACACGGAGCAGGATCGTTCATAGGCCTTGTCGTGGAGGGGGAGGGACACGGATTGGGCGGGCGTGTCGTCTCGCGTCGAGCAGGAAAAAAACCTGCCGAAGGGGTATCGGTTGGGGATTTGGAGGCGCCCGAGGCACCTTTCCCAGGTGATCGCGCGGCTTCAGGCTTTTGCGTGACGATGCTCGATTCCGACACGTTCGGCGCACGATGCCGAGCCCAACCAGGTGTGCGGATTGCCGGCCCAGCACCAACCAAGCTTGGGATGGCCGTCGCTCAACCACAAGGCGGGCACACGCTTGTCACCGCAACGAGACGCGAGCAGCGAAAAGCAATGATTGGATTGGAGAAACTCGGGGAACTGCGTGACCAATGCGATTCCCTCCTCGATGGTGAGCGGCGAGCGATGTTGCGCGACGATCGATACGTATGCGTCGTCGGGCGTGACGTTGCGGGTCTCGGCGCCGCGATCGACGTCCCGAAGCAAGTATGCGTGGCCCTCGGGCAGGGAGATCGATTCAATCGGGATGAAGTCGGCGGGCTTTTTGGGATGCAAACGATCAATGGCGGGTTTGCCTCGACGGTTGACGAAGGGCAGGGTGGATGCGACGGGCGCGCGAATCACCAGAACGAACGGGACGCTGCCGCTGCTCGGATCGAATGGAGCGCAGTCCGGGGCGTACGGTTCGAGGGGGCGGAGGGATTCTCGAAACGCGCTTGGCGTCAGGTCGAGGAGGTTGGGATAACCAAGCCGTACCAAGGTATCAACCTGCGATTGGAGCTGCGTGGACATGGGGAGCGTTACTGCGGATCGAGGCTCGGGATGTCAAGGGCGCGCTGCTGCCCAAAAGGGGTTGGCACCTTCGCGCTCTTGACAACCCGTCGTTTTTCCGGCCCTATCGCCGTCATGGGCCACGCCACCAATGCCTCCATCGGTCTCTGCCTCGCGCTGCTCGTCGCCACGCCTTTCCCCGCGCGCGCCGAAGGTGAGCTCAGCGCGCTCGCCGAACGCACGAGTCCCGCCGTCGTGCTACTCACCGCCGAAGACGCAGCCGGAAACAAGATTGGCACGGGCACGGGCTTTTTCGTTTCGCACGACGGACGGCTCGTGACGAACCATCACGTCATCGAAGGCGCCGCGGGCATCACCGCAACGCTGTCGGATGGAACGAAGCGCAGAGTCCAAGGGACGCTGGCCGACGACAAAGAAAACGACATTGCCATTCTGAAGGTGGAAGTCGAAAAGGTGCCCGCATTGACGCTCGGGGATTCGAGCAAATTGAAGCCGGGTGACGAAGTGGTGGTCATCGGCAGTCCGTTGGGCCTTTCGAGCACGCTGACCGTTGGAATCGTGTCGGCCATCCGCACGCAAGGGGTGCCCGCGCCCGGGGACGACAAACCGAACGAGAAAGCGCGGTCCTGGGGCATTCAGATTTCGGCTGCGATATCGCCGGGGTCGAGCGGCTCGCCGATCATGAAACGAGATGGCGAAGTGGTGGCGGTCGCCGTCGGGGCGCTCGTGGGAGGGCAAGCGCAGAGCTTGAATTTCGGGGTGCCCATCGAAGTGACGAAGGGCATGCTGGAGAAGCTCGGGCCGAATGCAGCGGTGCAATCGTTCGAGGTGGCGGCGAAGAGCGAGCTGTGGAAGAATTTGTTGATTTCGGGCGGCGTGATTGGAGCCTTGGCGATCGCGTTTTTGTTATGGGGGCGGCTCGAGGCACGGCAGGAAATGCGGAGGAAGCCGCGCAGGCGTTGAAGTGGGCATAGGCGCTAGGGCTTTCGGGCGACGATAACACCTCGGCGTGGACAGCGCTGCAAGGTCGAGCTTTATCAAAAGAAGTTGGCGGCTCCGCCGGGTCGAGGTTTTCTGGCCGGGACCGATCGCTGAGACGAGCATCAGAGGCGCGCGCTCTTTGCAAGTCGGCGAGTACCTGGTACAGAGTACGACGATGGACTTGAAACGCATCACCGTCGATCCAGCCGTCATGTCTGGCAAGCCCTGCATTCGTGGCCTTCGCGTCACCGTGGCCAACGTCCTGCGACAGCTCGCCAATCATCGAACGCCTGCCGAAATCTTGGAAGCCTATCCCTATCTCGAAGCAGCGGATATCGATGCGTGCTTGGCCTACGCCGCCATGCGTGTCGATGACGAGGAATTGGGACTGTCCGCCGCATGAAAGTGGTCATTGATATGAACCTCAGTCCAGGATGGGTGCCGTTGCTTCAAGCCCATGGGTGGGAGGTTCGGCATTGGAGCACCGTTGGACCTGGCAACGCACCGGATACCGAATTCATGCGTTGGGCGCGAGAACATGGCTATGTGGTTTTAACGCAGGATCTCGACTTTGCGCAGATTCTTTATGCGAGTGGCGAGACGGGACCGAGCGTCGTGCTCTTGCGCATGGACAACGAATTCGATTCTGCGACGCGCGACCGGGTGTGCGCCGCGCTAGCTCAGGCAGAGTCTGCTCTCATCCAAGGAGCATTGCTTACCGTGTCGAGCACCCGCGCACGGCTTCGGCACCTGCCGATCACGCGTAATTCCTAGCGTGCGCCCACCTTCGACAACCGTTTCCCAACACGCTCGCTCCGTAGTAAAAGGCGACGCAAACCATGAGCGAAAGCCCCTCCGGAAAGTTCGATCCGTCGATGCCCGCACGCCCCGGTATCGCGTCCTCCGAGCCGCCGCTGCGCAGCGTCGAGGACGCATCGGACAAGGCGAGCCGCATACGCGAATTGGAAGCGCGCATCGAAGCGGGAGGCGGACCCGCAGCCGTCGCCAAGCTGCACGCGCGGGGCAAACTCACGGGCTGGGAACGCATCGAATTGCTCGTCGACCCAGGGTCGTTCAGCGAGCTCGACAAATTCATCGGCTCGCACCGCGGCGTTTACCGAGGGAACACGATTACGGGGCACGGGCTCATCGACGGGCGGCCCGTGGTGGTCGTGTCGAACATGAGCGAATCGAAAGCGGGCGCTTGGTACGGCGAAAGCGTGTTCAAGACGCTACGCGCGCAAGAGTTTTCGTTTCGGCATCGGATTCCCATCGTCTTTTTGGTGGACTCGGCGAGCGCCTACCTGCCCGAACAAGAAGACGTGCATTCGGGATCGCGCCACGGGGGGCTCGTTTTCCATTACGTCGCAAACCATTCGGGGCTGTTCCCGCAAGTGGCAGGGGTCTTCGGCGCGAGCGTCGCGGGCGGGGCGTATTTGCCGGGGTTGTCGGACTTCGTGCCAATGGTCGCAGGGCAGAGCGCGATGTTCCTCGCGGGCCCGAAGCTCGTGCAAGCCGCCATTGGCGAAGAGGTGAGCGTCGAAGAGCTTGGAGGCGCCAAGCTGCATTGCAGGCAATCGGGCGTCGGGGACCTCGAATGCCAAGACGAAGCGTCGGCGCTGCGGGAGATACGGCGCTTTCTGTCGTATTTGCCGTCGAATCACACGCAAAAGCCGCCGCGCGCCGCGCAGTCGGACGATCCGCGACGTGAAACGCCGCTCCTCGAAACGCTGATCCCGAGCGAAAGCCGCAAAGGCTACGACATGCGGGCGCTCGTCGCGGAAGTCGTCGACCGCGAGAGCTTTTTCGAGCTGCGTCCGGGCTACGGGCAGGCGATCGTCGTGGGCTTGTGCCGCATGGATGGCCGGCCGGTGGGCGTGGTCGCGAGCCAGCCCAAACACCTTGGAGCCGTCATCGATGCGCCCGCGGCCGACAAAGCGGCGTGGTTCATTTCGCTTTGCGATGCGTTCAACGTGCCGCTGTTGTTCCTGCAGGACGTTCCGGGCTTCATGGTGGGCTCGAAGGCCGAGCGAGGCGGGATCATCCACGCGGGGTCGCGCATGATCCAGGCGATGGCACGCGCGCGCGTCCCTCGGATCACGGTGATTCTTCGGAAAGCCTACGGCGCCGGTCAATATGCGATGTGCGGGCCGGGGTTTGCGCCGACGCGGGTGCTTGCGCTGCCGACGGCGGAAACCGGGACGATGGCGCCCGAGCAATTGAGCGAAGTGGTGTATGGGGAAGCGCTGGCCATGGCGGGGGACAACGCGGCGAAACGAGCTGCCATCGAGGCGGAGCGGGACGCGGTGGTGAGCCACCACAACGGGACACTCGGCGCAGATTACGCGGCGTCGAAGGGCTGGTACGATGCAATCGTGTACCCGAGGGAGCTGCGGGCGGTGCTGGTCCGCGAGGTCGCGCTGGCAGCGGAGCATTACGAGGCTGCTGCGGTGGAGGGGCGGCGGAGCATTTGCCTGACGTGATGGATATTGGTAGGGGATGGCCGGCCGACGCTGGCATCGAATGACGCTCGAGCACGCGAATGAGCTGCTAAATGGCCGCGACGAATTCGTCGATCGTCAGGTTCGCTGCGCGGATCAAGCTTCGGAGTGTTCCGCGCGCAACCTCCTTGTGATCGGGAATCGACAAAGTGGCCATCGCGCCCTCCTTGATCATGACGATGTGGCTACCTCTTTGGCGCGCAACGCTCCAACCAAAGGTTCCAAAGACACGCACGACCTCCTGGCCGCTCAGAACGGGAAGCGTGGGCATTACGCCGCTACTTCGACCTGCCGCGTTTCGATCGTCAGCGGTAGACCTTGCTCGGAGCGAACATCGAGGCACACGCGGATCGCTTCCTTGATGTTTTCCAATGCCTCGTCTTTCGTCTTGCCTTGGCTTACGCAGCCCGGAATCGCGGGGCATTCGACGACCCACATCCCGTCCTCGTCGCGATCGAGCGTCACGTTGAACTTCATGTCTTGCCTCCGACGGCCACCTTATCACTTCCGGGTCGTCCACTCCAGGGGCCACGACTGAACAGAGCCGTTGGACGCAGCGCAGAGAAGAATACTGCGGTATTTCCGGTCGCATACCCCCGACTTTGGCGCGACCACCGCTCGATGCTCGTGCACATGCGTCAATGGCCATGCATTGCGTTATCGTTGCGCTCGTCGCAAAAACCTGCCACACGTAGCACTTTTGCGACCCAGCGCGCCCCATTTTCTGCTCGCATCACGATTGTCGACCGTGATAGCCGTAAAGAATGCGGCAAACCTCTCGATACGTAACATCCTGTGTTTTCACGCTCGGCCTTGCAGTTGGAGCGTTCGGCTGCGGTGGGTCGGCGCAGTCGAAGTGCGTGCCGGCCGTTTCCGCCGATGTAGCGGCAGGCGCGCATGCAGCCGCGAACGCAACGGCGCAAGCAGGTGCGACGGCGGACGCCGTGGCCAATGCGAGCGCGGATGCCGCATTGAAAGAGGCTGCCGAGCTGCGTGCACGCGCAGAGGCGCACCTGGACGCGGGCCGCTTTCGCGAAGCGCTCCCGGACCTCGAGCGCGCCTTTGCGCTTTCGGGCGACGTCACGATGCTCGGTGACCTGGGTCTTGCGCTTCAAGCTGCCGGGCGCCTCGATGAAGCTTGGGTCGCGCTGGTTCGGTTCCGTGCCGAAGCGCGAGCCGCCTACGAGCCTGTGCGGGCAAACATCGACGCCAAGCTCGGCGAGCTCGAAAAGCAGCTCGGGGGCCTCGTGATCGACACCGACACGCCGGGCGCCGAGGTCATCGTGCGCGGGCAGGTCGTGGCGAGGTTGCCCATGGCGACGCCTATCTACCTTGCGCCGGGGGATGCAACGGTGATCGTGCGAGCGCCCGGGAAGCCCGACTTTGCGGTGCGCGCCAAGGTTGCAACGGGGGCGATTGCGCGTGCGAGCGCAAACCTCGCGGGACCCGCTGTCGGAGCGGTCGGCGCTGTGGGCGGTACCGTCGGGGGAGCCGTGGGCGGCCTGGGAGGCGCGCTTGGGCGGCCGACTGGCGCGGTCGGGGGCGCCGGTGGGGGGACTTGCGGGCGGACTGGGACGACCTACCGGCGCGGTCGGGGGCGCCGTGGGGGGACTTGCGGGCGGATTGGGACGACCTACCGGCCGCGTCGATGCGCCTTCCGTGGGCGGCGTGGATGCTCCTGCGGTTGGTGCGGTTGGCGCCGTGGGGGCTCCTGCCGTGGGAGCGGTCGGCGCTGTCGGCGCACCTGCCATTGGAGCGGTTGGCGGCATTGCGGGTGCTGTGACGCCGCCTGCACCGCCGGTATGGCCGATCGTGGTGGGCGTTGGAGGTGTCGTCGTCGTAGGTGGCGCCATCGCGGCGTCGGTCGTGCATTCGGGAAGGCTCGACACATTCGATGCGAACCTATGCGGCAAGTCTGGCGCAACCCCGGAATGTCCGGCGATCGAATCCGGCTTGAAGGTGACGACGGGGCTTCAGGTTGCGGGGTATTTGGTGGGTGGTATTGCGCTCACGGCGGGTGTGGTGGCATTCGCGGTCACTCGGTCCGCGACGGCCGCTGTGGATTGCCCGAACGAGGGAAAGGCTGCGCCGCTCATGGTTCGATGTGGCGTCAGCGCGGGCGGTCAAGGAGCAGGCGTCGGCTGTTTTGGCGCATTCTAGAATGCTCATTCCGCTGCAATGGGGCGAAGAACCGGCAAAGCGCCTCGACGCGGGGCAGGGGTCACCGCAGAATCTCGCAATTCATTGAAGTAGCGTTTGCGGAATGCGAGCGTCAGGGCATCCGTGCGCACGGATTGTTCATCGCGCGCCGGCGGAATTTCCGGCGGGTTCGACGATTCCACGATGGCCTGATCTTCGGTCGCGATGCGTTTGTTCATGATATCGAAAAACGGATCGAACAGGGGACTCAGCATGAAGCGTCGATAATTGACGAGCACCATGCGCGTCGTGGTTTTGTTGACGGGCACGCACGCGGCTGCCAGGACGAGTTTGTTTTCGGGGATGGGAATGAAGAGGTTCATCATGTTGGGCCAGCGAAAGTCGAGCGACCCTGCATGAGGTTTCCCATCGATTGAAATGGACGAATGCGCTCCCCACGGTCGTTCTTCCCAATGCACGTCCATTCGAGCGTTCGATGAAGCGAGCATACCTTTGCCGATGGTTTTGGCATGAACGAACGGCAGGTGCGGCCAATCGAGCATGTTTTCCATGGCTCGTGTCCAATGCGTTTTCCAATCGATTTCCACGGTCGTGACGCGCGTGTTTTCGCGCAGGAGCATGTCTGATATTTCGGGTTCGTGCGATGCTGAAACGCCGACGTCGGTGTAGACCCAGACGAGTCCCGCACGTTCCAGCGCCGGTACGGGCTGAGCGTGCAATTTGTCGAGTTTCGCTTCGGGATTCCAGGGAACGGCGCACGTATTGCCTTTGCCGTCGAAGCGCCAGCCGTGGAAGGGGCATTCGATGCAGCCATCGGACGCGATTTTCCCAAGGGACAATGCTACGCCGCGATGTGGGCATTGATCGACGAGGGCTTTGGGGGATCCGTCCGGGTCGCGGAAGAGGACGATTTTGGTGCCGGCGATCTCGAATGGCAAGAGCTTGCCTTTGCGCAAGCGCGCGCCGAGCGTGACGGGCGTCCAGACGTTGGCGAACCCTTCGAACATGAAGAACCTCCGCGCATCGGCGCCAGGTGTGGTGCATTCATGTAAGAAGTTGGTCGCTGGCGTGCCAGGGGGGTTCGTCCGGGCAGCACGGGTCGAGGCGCAACATCGCGGTAAACGGGCGACTTTCTTCTGGACATGCGTGCTGGCTCGTAGGATATACTTGGCGCCATGGGAGAACCGGCACGACGCGCGAAGATGACCGAAGAGGAGTACCTCGCGTTCGAACGGGCGTCGGAAGAGCGGCACGAGTACGCCGACGGCGAGATCTTCGCGATGTCGGGGGGAACGGGTAACCACAACGCCATCACGTTGAGTGTCGGAGCCGAGTTGCGTGTGGCACTTCGTGGCCGCAACTGCCGTGCCTACTCATCCGACATGCGCGTCTACATCCCATTGACCAAGCGGTACGTTTACCCAGACGCGTCCGTCGTTTGCGGGGGCGCCGAGTACAAGGACGCGACGCACGACATCCTGCTCAATCCGCGCGTGATCATCGAAGTGTTGTCACCGGCGACCGAGGGGTACGATCGCGGCGACAAGTTTGCTCAATATCGCAGCATCCCATCGGTCATGCATTACGTATTGGCATCGCAGGACAAACCAATGCTCGAAGTATTTACGCGCCAAGACAATGGTTCGTGGAATTATCGAGCGTATGGCCCGGGAGAAAAGGCGCCGCTGTCCGCCATTGGGTGCGAGCTCGACGTGGATTCGGTGTACACGGACGTGTTCGACGCGGATTTGGCATCCACGCCTGCGGCAAGCTAGCGCCCGCAACGCGGTTCGGTGTTGCGATCCCGGTTGCAAGCGCATCGCAATATCGTCTATGCTGGCCCCATGAAACAGCTTGCGACTTGCTTGGGTGTACTCGTGACGATGTTTTGGGGCGCCGCCCTGAGCCTTGGTGGGTGCGGCGATGGTGGCGCCTGCGCGTTGCCACCGAAATGCGGCGAGCCAGCGCAAAGCAATGCTTGCGGCTGCATCGACGGACAAGAGTTCCAGCTCCCCGACGGGTTCTATACCTGCAAAGACGGTTGCCTCCTTGGAGGTGGTGGTGGTCAGGGTGGAACAGGCGGAATGGGCGGCTCGGGTGGTATGGCCGGCTCGGGAGGAACGGGCGGCTCGGGCGGCGGGAGCTGCATGAACGTCGAGGTTGGTCAGGTTTGCGTGCGCGGCGAAGTCCAAAACAATCAAGAAGTCCTTACGGCCGGCGGCGTGGTGAAGTTCCAGGTGACGCCCAAAGGTTGCTTCTCGTCGTCGTGCACGGTGGTCCACGAAGCGAGCTGCACAGTCATGCCTTCGGCCTTGGGTTTCGCACTCACGGGGACGTTTTGCCTCGGCAGCGCGGGTGGCGGGCAAGGGTGCACGCCCGACTGCAGCGGCGGCGGGTTTGCAAATTGCGAAGCGAGCGGCGTCGCAGCCGGCATGTACACGGCCAGCGTCAATGGCGTGATGGTCAGCTTCGAGGTACCGAGCTCGCTGCCGCTGGGCGGCGTGTGTGCGGGAAGTCCGTTTTAGCGAGGAACCAGCGCGGCGCTCGCGAAGGCGTGGTGCTCCTTCGGGAAGACGCTCGCGGCGGCCGAGGACCGGTTGCGCGCGGGATGAGCCGGGATGACGGCGGTCGCGGAGGCGAGGTGCAGATTGCGAGATGCGTGGAAAGCAGTCTTGGTCACGTTCCGCAGTGTGCGGAACGCGTTCGCGGGCGCCGCGCGGGCGACGATGACCGAACGAGACGACGACGCGGGCGGGGGGAAGGGGAGGTGGGGTGCTGTCAGAACAGTGAGCACCACCAGCCTGACGATGGACACGGTGCAGATGGATGTGGGGCCGCTGCTGCCTGCCTCAAGACAACATCATGATTCATCCTCTTGACATCATGATTCATCGTGTTAAGATGCCTGCGTTCGGGGGGACGCTTGGCACGGACTGGAGGATACGATGGGACCGGATTTGGTGGACCGAATTGAAGAGGTGCGTGAAAGTATTCGGCGATTCAATATGGATCTGGAGCACGAGGGCGAACTCGCCGCGCGGCTCACGATGAATCGATCGTGGTACTATGACGACGAGATCGACGCGGTCGGACCCAGTAAATTCATAGGGTACGTGGGCATGACAGCGGAGCGATACGTCCACGAGGGCGCACTGGACGGCAAGCAAACGGAGCCCCGGTTGCGGCAATGGTATCGCTTGCTGGATAATGCAAGCCCCGAAGCGGCCTTCGTACGTGCGCGCGTTGAAGCGTTATTGGCCAAGCATGGCAAATCTTTGAACCAAGTGGCCCGTTTTTCCGCGCCTCTCGGTTGGAAAGTCCCTAGCAAGGAATCGGTAATTCGTCCGGGTATTCACGCAACTCGAGGGCGACGGACCATCCATGCAACGATTACCAAGGGCGAAACGCATTATGTTGCAGAATGCGAGCAGCTCGCCGTCGTGACGCAAGGCACAACGATTGACGAAACGATTCAAAATCTCCGAGAAGCGGTCGAACTGCACTTGGAGGGCGAAGACCTCGCCGCACTCGGCCTGGCACCCGATCCGGTCATCATGGTGAGCATGGAGCTTCAACCGTGGGCGGCTTGAAGAGGCTCTCCGGTGACGAGGTCATCCGGATTTTCTTGCTTGCAGGATTCGTCGTTCACGGCCAGAAAGGCAGCCACGTCAAGCTACGACGCATTGCGGGCAGCGAGACGCAAACGCTCACCATCCCGCGACATCGTGAGCTCGATACGGGAACCCTTCGGGCCATCGTGCGACAGGCGGGGCGATTTCTACCTGATGCTTGGTTGAAAGAACATTTCTTCGACGCGTAAGCCTAAAGCTCCCTCGCCACCCGCTCGCGCACCCACGCGCTCGCCGCTTTCGTGCCGAGCTTGCCACCCACATCCACCGTGCACGCCTCTTCGTCAATGGCCTGCGAAACGATGCGCTCGATGCGCTTTTCCTCGTCCGGAAAGCCCAAATACGCAAGCAACATCCCTACCGTCAGCAATGCCGCGAATGGGTTCGCAATGTCCTTGCCCGCGAGCGGCGGAGCCGACCCGTGCACCGGCTCGAACAGCGCGACCCGCGACGGATCCGACGCGTGCACATTGGCACTCGCCGCCATGCCGAGCCCGCCTTGAAACGCCGCCCCAAGGTCCGTCACGATGTCTCCAAAAAGGTTGTTCATCACGAGCACCTCGAATTGCGACGGATCCTGAATCATCAGCAAACACAAGGCATCGACGTACAGGTGCCGCCCTTCGATACCCGTATATTCGCGCTTCACTTCGTCGAATACGCGATACCAAAGCTCGTGCGCGTGCCGCATCGCATTGGACTTATCCGCCATGCACACTTTGGTCTTCCCGTTTTTCTTGGCATACTCGAAGGCCGCACGAATGATCCGCTCGACACCCTTGCGCGTATTGAGGTCCTCGTTGATGGCCACTTCGTCGGGCGTGCCGCGCTTGAATTGCCCGCCCATACCAACATAAACGCCTTCGGTGTTTTCCCGAAAAACGACCATGTCGACATGCTTCGTCGTGCGATTCTTGAGCGGCACGAGCCTATCGGAGAGCGCCTTGACGGGGCGAATGTTTGCATAAAGGTCGAACCCGAACCTCATGCCGAACAAAATGTCCCGCGCGTGCTCGAGCCCCGGCACGCGCGGATCACCCAACGCCCCAAGCAAAACGGCTGCACATTCTTTTTGAATGGCTGCCTGAATTTCCTTCGGAAACGTCGTCCCATCCCGAAGGTATCGATCGGCACCGAGATCGAGCGGCCAAAGATCGAGCGGCAAGCCGCCTTTGTCCCGATACGTTTCGAGCAGTAAAGTGGCCTCCTGCGTCACGCTCGGGCCAATCCCATCACCGCCAATGATGGCGATCTTCTTTCGCTTCGATTCCACGATGACCGAATCTCCTCAGCCGAGCGCTCGCTCGACAGGCACGTAATCGAGGTTGTGCGCTTGCGCGACGGGACCATACGTCAC
The DNA here is from genome assembly GCA_016715885.1 of Polyangiaceae bacterium. Classification (NCBI taxonomy): domain Bacteria; kingdom Pseudomonadati; phylum Myxococcota; order Polyangiales; family Polyangiaceae; species Polyangiaceae bacterium. The sequence goes on along the minus strand of JADJXL010000015.1, from coordinate 447,646 downwards.
CGCGCCGCCAAACGTGTTGACCCCCAAAAGTACCGCGCGATCCGCTTTCGCCGCCGCCACGACACCCTTGTCCGCAATCGCCAACCCATATTGCAACGTCGTGTTCGTCAGCGCCCACGTGCTCGTGTGACTGACCGCTCCCGGCATGTTCGCCACGCAATAATGCACGACCCCATGCACCTCGTACGTCGGGTTGTCGTGCGTCGTCGGGCGACACGTTTCAATGCACCCACCTTGATCGACCGCCACGTCCACGACCACGCTGCCCTTTTCCATCGTGGAAAGGAGCTTCTCCGTCACGAGCTTCGGAGCCTTCGCGCCCGTCACGAGCACCGCGCCAATCACCAAGTCCGCGCGCTGCACACACGCCTCGATGTTGTCCGCATTCGAATACAGCGTCTCGATCGCCCCACCAAAGACGTCCTCGAGATACTCCATCGTTTGACCTCGGACGTCGAGCACCGTGACCTGAGCGCCCATGCCGACGGCAATCGTCGCGGCGTTTTTCCCGACGACACCGCCGCCGAGGATCACCACGCGACCTCGCCGCGTGCCCGGTACGCCGCCCAGCAAAATCCCCTTGCCACCATGCTCCTTCTGCAAGCACGCGGCACCCACTTGCACCGACATGCGCCCCGCCACTTCACTCATCGGGCGAAGCAACGGCAGCGAGCCATCTTCCAGCTCGATGGTTTCATACGCCACGCCAGCAACGCCCGTTTCGGCAAGCTTACGCGTGAGCTCGGGCTCGGCGGCCAAGTGAAGATAGGTGTATACAATCAGGTTTTTTCGGAAATATTGGAACTCGGCGGCCAAGGGTTCCTTCACCTTGACGACCATCTCGGCAGCCCACGCATCGGCCGCGGTGGGCACAATCGTCGCGCCGGCGCGCACGTAGGCTTCGTCGGAGATGCCACTGCCTTCGCCGGCGGATGCTTGCACGAGTACGCGATGGCCACGAGCAACGAAGGCGCGCGCGCCTGCTGGGGTCATGCCGACGCGATATTCTCGGGTCTTGATTTCTTTCGGAACGCCAATGAGCACGGTTTTTCCTCCCGCCCAGTACCTTGGGGGCGCTAAACGAACGCGACCTTAGCAGAAGCCGCGAATTCGGAAAGATTTTGTTGAACGACGCGCCTCACCCCCTAGCCCTCTCCACAAGTGGAGAGGGGGAAAATTGCCGCAATGCGAAATTAGATTGTCGCGTCAATCAGGCGGCGCCCGCCGCTGCCTCGAGCGCCGCACGGAGCAACCCTGCCACCTCTGCCGGCACCGTCGGATCGAACGGCCCTACCAAGCGTTCGGCATCGAGCACTTGCACTTCGACCGCTTCACAATGCGCTTCGAGCGCTGCGCGCTGCACGTCGCCCACCTTGACGACCGCCGCCGAACCGGGCAGCGCGAGGGCCCACGTGGGCGCGTAGGTCTCGTCCATGGGCAACCCGATGATCGCCACGTCCACGCCTTCTCCAAGCTTCAACGTGCCAATCACGCGCGGAAGCGGCGCGCGCGCAGGTGATTCAGAAGGCGCGACGACATCCGTGATGCGACGCATCGAATACGCGAGCATCGGCAAGCGCTGGGGCGTCATGGCAATCACAATGCGCGGCGGCGGTGCAAATCCGGGACGCTCGAGACGACCGGCGAGCGATCGCAACACAGGAAGCTGCTCGGGCGGCGCAAGCGGCGTGGTGACGGTGGAAAGCGCGATCGTTTGCACGAGGCCCAGGCGGCGCAGCTCCATCAGCGCATCGAGGATCTCCAGGTCCGGGCCGTCGACCTCGTCGAGCACTTCGTCGAGGCTTCGGGGCATGTGGAGGAAATCGAGCAGGCGATTTCGAATGGACGCGGTCGTGGGCGGACGCCTCGATTCGGGCGCGTCGAACATGGCGAGCTTGGTGGCTTGTTCGGTCAAGACGAACACTTCACCATGGGGCGCAAGACGCGCGCGACGCTCGTTTTGCTCGTCGACCTGCCGCATGGCCTCCATGAGCAGCATGTTGGTCGATGCCTGAATGCGTCGAACGACGGGCGCATCTCCCTGGGCAAACGCAAAGCGACCGCGACGCGCGCTGAGGAGCCGGTACAGCGCGCGTTCGCCCACGAGCCTTCGGTAGGTCGCATCGACGACTTGGCCGTCCGCGAGGCGCACTTCACCGTGACCATCGCCGGTCGTGATGGTGAGCGTTCCGGTGCGGCGGTTCATCGCGAGGAGCTGGAGCATGTCGACGAGCGGCGCTTGTTCGAGGTCGCCGCGGATGTCTTGCTGCGGCGGGGGCAAACGGGAAAACCTGGGCGAGATGCCGGTGATGCGCGTGATGATTTGATCGGTATCCACGCGACGAACTTCGTCGGGCAAGGCGTCGTCGTCGTGAAGTTCGTCCAAAAGGTACAGCACGGGAATTTCCGCGAGTTGTCCTTTGGTGCGAAAGACGTAGCCGACGTCGCCGCCGCGGTGGATTTCGCGCCCGGCGAGCACGATGTCGGGGTGAAACTGGTAGGCCAATTCGACGGCGCTGTCGGCGTCGCTCGCAATGCTGACGACGAGCCCCACGGATCGGAGGACGGAGGCGAGGGTGCCGAGTGCATCGACGTCGGAATCCACGAGAAGCACGCGTCGGGACATGAAGGACCTCTAGAGTGTCGTTCCTTGAATGCGCGTCAAGATCTGGACGCTCGCTTCGCGCGTGTGGGACACGCGCTGCGCGAGGTTGGTCACGATGGGGGCTCGCAGGCGGCTTTTGAGTCTTTGGGCTGCGCCCAAAAGACGAGCCGACTGCTCTGCCCCCCATACCCCCCGATTCAACCTCAACCCAAATGACACGGCACTCTACCCAAATACCCGAACGCCTGCCGCTCGGCCCATCCGGTCGGCAACGACGTCAGCGAGAAGTGGATCGGCAGCGTGCGCACCATGGAGCAGGCCGTCGTCATTGCGTGCGACGAGCGCGTAGGCGCCATGTTCTGCAATGACGGCAAGCGCCTCGATGCGCGCACAACCGCGCACGGCGTGCAGATCGAGCGCGTGCAGGGTGACGAGCGATTCATCGTGCGCAATGGCCGACCGCACGGCAGCTCCGAGGCACGACGTCGGATGGTTCGTCACGACGATGGTCACGGGTCCGCCGCGCAGAGCGTCGTGAACGACTGCGTGCACGAGCGCTTGCGCTTCGGGCACGACCAATTCGAGCGGCCGTACGGCGGCAATTTGTTTTGCGGGCGCTGCATTGGCGGTTTCCCACGTGAGCATCTCGAGCAGCTCGGGCATGGTGCTCGTGTCGGGCTCGAGCTTGTGCACGACGGATGCCTTACTGGCTTCGGCACGCTGCCGCGCGACGCGCAGAAGCTTGCCGAGGTCTTGGCCGTCGTGGGGAACGCGGCTCCGCCGACGAGCAAGGTGGCATTCGTGACGGCGGGGCGATCGACGAGGCCAATGCGCAGAATGCGTCGCCTGCATGCATGTGCGCCGAGGCCGCTGGTTTCGGGCAGCAACATGTGGAATTCGTTTTCATCGACGCGGGCGAGCATGTCGGTATCGTCCGCGGTCGAAAGGAGCCTGTCGGCAACCTGGGTTTGGCTCGGCATGGACGCCGCATCGGGCGCTTCGACGACGGCGGTGACGATGGCAAACCGGCGGCCGTACCTTCGAGCGCGCGCGATTTCGCGGCCGGCAACGTCGACGTAATAAGCAAACGAATAGGCGCTGGAGGTGGGGTCTTTCAGCGCGGCACCGCCACCAGCCGATCGTTCGCGTTCGGCGAGCAGTGCGAGGGGCGCGGCAGCGGCGGACGCGAGCTGCGCGAGGAGGTTGTCGGGTTGGGGGAGCGCGTCGAGGAGCATGGCGCTGCCGGCGGCGAGGTTGCGCGAGGTGATCGGGAGGCAAACGACGCGACTTTTGGCAACGAATGCTCTGAAGAGCTGCGTTTCGTTGCCGCGGGCGGGGGATCGGCGAGGTTGGGCTGGCAGCGCCCAGGATGAGGTCACCGGGCGCGTCGCCGGCAAGGTAGACGGCGACGTTTCGGGCGCCGCTGACTTCCATGAGGAGCTCGACGAAGAGCTTGGCTCCTGCGTGTTTGTCGGTCGCACCGGAGAGCGCGGTGACGCGGGCGAGCCAGCCGGCCATGCGAGCTTCGCGGGCAGCGGCAAGCTTGAGCTGGTCCCGCTCGAAGCGTTCGACGATGCGTTGCTTGACGGGACCGGCCGCGCTGAGGATGTCGTCGCCGGACAGCGGCAGCATGAGCAAACCGGAGCAGCCGACGGCGATGGCATTGGCGGCGGCTTCGAGGTTCGACTTGGATGCGAGGGCGAAGACGGTGAGCTCGGGATGGAGGGACTTGAAGTGATGAATGAGGCTGAGGCCCGCGCCTTCGCCGACATCGAGGTCGATGAAGGCAAGCTCGGGCGTTTCGATGCTGGTACGCGCGACGGCTTCGGCGAAGTCGTGGGCGGTGATGACGCGCTCGCCGCGCAGCACCCTGGTGAAGAGGTCTCGAACGGTCGCATCGTTGGCCACGCAGAGCACGCGGAGCGTGGTGCCGGGCTTTTCGGCGATGGGCCGTCGAGACGCAGGGGGGCGCTGCGTTTGCGTGCGGATCATACGGCCATCACCTCGCCACGGAAAACGCGTCGAGCGGGGCCTTTCATGCGGATGTTGCGCTGGGTGTCGACGGTGATTTCGAGCGTACCGCCGGGCAGGGCCACGTCGACGGGCTCGCCGAAGCGGATGCGATTCGCTTCGCATGCGGCGGCGGCGACGGCGCACGCGCCCGTGCCGCAAGCGAGCGTCCGGCCGACGCCGCGTTCCCAGACGACGACGTCGATGCGAGGTCGGCTTTGCCCTTCGATCATGCGACAAAACTCCACGTTGGTGCCTCCAGGGATGGCGGTTGCAGCCGTGGGGGCAATGCGATCGATGTCGGAATCGGTGTAGCCGGAGTCGAACGTGATGGCGTGCGGGTTGCCGACGTCGACGGTCGTGAACGTGTGAATTTTGCCCGACGCGGTGACCTCGAGCGGCGCGGTGATGCGGGCGGCGCCCATGTCGACGGCGACGTTGAATTGCCCATCGGCCTGTTCGACGATGCAATGCTTGTTGCCGGCGTCGGTGGCGATGGTGAGCGTCACGTTGCCGGTGCTCATGCGAGTTGCGAGGAATGCGGCGACGCAGCGGAGGCCATTGCCGCACATTTCGGGGCGCGAGCCATCGGCATTGGTGACGATCATGCGCGGGTGAGGGCCCGAGCGATCGACGAAGAGGATGCCGTCGGCGCCGATGCCGCGGTGCCTGTCACAGAGGAGGCGCGTGCGTTCGGGGTCGAAAGGTTGGGGCAGCTCGACGATGATGAAGTCGTTGCCGAGGCCTTCCCACTTTTCGAATGCGGTGCCGAGGGCGCTGGTCATCGTTTTGCCTTGCTGAGCAGCTCACGGACGAGGGCAGGGGTGATGCCATTGATTTCGATGAGCTTGCTGCGACTTGCGAGGCCCACGATGATGTTGACATCGCGGCGGGTGACTTCGAACGCGCGAGCGAGCAGTTTGCGGAGCTCGTCGTTGGCGGCGCCTTCGGCTGGGGGTGAGGTGAGGGCGACGTCGAGCGATCCATCGCGTACGCCGATGATGGCGGACCGGGATGAACGGGGGCGAACGTGGACGGAGAAGCGGACAGCGCCCGCTCGCTCGGACACTTCGAGTCGGTCCCATTCTCCTGGGAGGCTATTGGGCGGTTGCGACATCGCGATTGATGGCGCCATCGTAGCGCAAACAGAACCGTCCATGCGGTTCATTGATTGATTTGTTTGGTGAGCGTTCATGCGAAGAAGGCGACTTTCGAGGCGAAGCTGTGCGCGCATTGTAACGACTTACGTGCGGCAGTGCTAGCGTTTCGGCATGACGCGCTTGAGGTGGATGACGGGGGGCGAATCTCATGGGCCGGCGGTGATGGCGATGGTGGAGGGGATGCCGGCGGGGATGCCTTTGCTTGCGGGGGACATCGACGACGACCTTGCTCGACGACAGCGTGGATATGGGCGCGGGGGTCGGATGAAGATCGAGACGGATCGGGTCGAGCTTTTGGGTGGGGTGCGAGGTGGTGAGACGCTTGGTGGACCCATTGCGATGCGCATCGAGAATCGGGACCATGCGAGCTGGGTGGGGCGCATGGGGGCAGCTCCGTTCGACGCGGTGCCCGAAGCGTTGACGCGGCCTCGACTGGGTCATGCGGACCTTGCGGGAGGCTTGAAGTACGACCGGAAGGACTTGCGCGACATTCTCGAGCGAGCGAGCGCTCGGGAGACGGCTGGTCGAGTGGCGGTGGGCGGGGTGTGCCGGAAGCTGCTCGGGGCTGTTTGGCGTGGAGATTTTGCGCACGTCGTATCGATTGGACCGGTCGAGGCCAAGGCGTCGGAGTTGCCCTGGACCGAGGTACGTGATCGGGCGAGGTCATCGGATGTGGGGTGTGCGGACGGAGGCGCGGCGGCCGAGATGCGCAAGGCGATACTCGAGGCGTCGCATGCGGGTGACACACTGGGTGGGGTGTTCGAGGTGGTGGCGGTGGGGCTCGTCCCGGGGCTTGGCAGTCACGTGCAATGGGACCGCAAGCTCGACGGCCGACTGGGTCAGGCGCTCTTGAGCATTCATGCGATCAAGGGTGTGGAGGTGGGGCTTGGATTCGAGGCAGCTCGGCGGCGGGGGTCTTTGGTGCACGACCCGATTGGTTACGACGAGGCTGACCGCCGGTTTACGCGGCCGACGAATCATGCTGGAGGGTTCGAGGGGGCATCACGAATGGGATGCCAGTTGTGTGCCGGGCGGCAATGAAACCGATTGCCACATTGAAGCGAGCTTTGCCGTCCGTGGATGTGCGGACGAAGGAATCGTTCGAGGCGGCGCACGAGCGGAGTGACGTGTGTGCCGTTCCAGCGGCGTCGGTCGTGGGCGAGGCGATGGTGGCGATTACGCTGGCCGATGCGTTCCTGGAGAAGTTTGGCGCAGACAGTTTGGTGGAGCTGCGGCGCAACGTGGATGGGTACCGCGAGCAATTGGCGAGGTATTGAGGGCGTGAAGGGCCTCACCCCCAAGCCCCCTCTCCCAAATGGGAGAGGGGGGGAGAAAGAACGTGCAGCAAGGGTGGAGCCCTGTTCCCCCTCTCCGCGGAGCAGCTACGCTGCGACGGGGAGAGGGGGCTAGGGGGTGAGGCAGTGAGGAACGTGTTTCACGTGAAACAGAATAACATGAGCAAAACCACACTTCGCCGACCCTTGCTGCTCGGCGGCTTCATGGGCACCGGCAAATCCACCGTGGGACCGCTCGTCGCCTCGAGCGCCGGCGTCCCCTTCATCGACCTCGATGCCACCATCGAATCCGCCACCGGAACCACCATCGCAACCTTGTTCGACTCCGCCGGCGAAGCAGCCTTCCGCCAACTCGAAGCCCAGACCCTCCGCTCGCTCCTCGCCTCCAACGAACCGCGCGTCATCGCCCTCGGCGGCGGCACCCTCGTCAACCCGTCCCTCCGCAACGAAGCCCTCGACCACGCCTGCGTCGTCAACCTCGTCGCTCACCCCAATACCATCGCCGCACGCGTCCACGGTCCAGGCAGACCGCTCCTGGACCGCGCACACAACCCCCTCGACCGCATCCGCGAACTGCTCGCCATACGCGCGTCCACGTATGCAGACGCACATGCACAAGTGCGCACCGACCACCGCGACCCACACGACATCGCCCGCGCCATCCTCCACGCATGGCGCGACGAGTCCCTCATCGTTCGCGCAAGCTCCGCCACCTACGCCGCCCGCATCACCGACGACACCCCCAGCGCCATCGCCGAGCTCGCACGTACCGTCGCCCCCTCGACCGCGTTTCTCGTCACCGATACGAACGTCGAACCCCTCGCCGCTGCACCCATCATCGACACCCTCCGCGCAGCCAACATCCCCTTCGGAGGCACAGTCACCCTCACGCCCGGCGAAGTCCACAAACAGTGGCCCGCCGTCGACCAAATCCTCCACGCCCTGGTCGATGGCGGCGCCGACCGCAATTCCCTCGTCATCGCCCTCGGCGGAGGCGTCGTATCCGATATCACCGGCTTCGCCGCCGCTGTCCTCTTCCGAGGCGTCCGCTGGATCGCCGTTCCCACGACCATGCTCTCCATGGTCGACGCCGCCGTCGGCGGAAAAACTGCCGTCGACCTGGGCCTCGCCAAAAACGCCGTCGGCGCCTTCCACCAGCCCGCAGGCGTCATCATCAACCCCGCCTACGTCCTCTCCGAGTCCCATCGAGCCTACGCCTCGGGCCTCGCCGAAGTCATCAAGTCCGGCGCCATCGCCGACGCAGAGCTCATCGACTTCATGCGAAACGAGCGCGAACGCGTCCTCCACAGAGACATCGATGCCTTGCGCGAAATGATTCGCCGATCCTCGCAGTCAAAGCCGGCATCGTCAGTCGCGACGAACGGGAATCCGGCGAACGCATGCTGCTCAACTTCGACACACCATCGGCCACGGACTCGAAGCCGCCGGCAACTACAGCCGACTCACACGGAGAAGCCGTGGCCCTCGGCATGGTGGCCATCTTGCAATTTGGTCAAGCTCGAGGCATCACCGCGAAAGGTGCAGCCAAACACATCGTCGAGCTGCTCGAGGCAACGGGGCTGCCAACGGACCTGTCCAAGCAGCCTCTCGACGAAGCCATGAAGCTCGTTGCATTTGACAAAAAGCGCGTTGCGTCGACCTTGCGCCTGGTGCTGCTCGAAGAAGTTGGCCAGCCACGAATCGAGGTCGTCCCGATCGAGGACGTGCGTCAGTTTTTCAGCAGAAGCACAGGTAAACACGACGACTGATGCGGGGTTTGGGGCGAAGGGCGCCGCAGACGACCCAAAACCCAAATGTTCAAACCGGGGATCTTGGCCGCCGGACCGAATCCTGGATACGATGCGATTCAGCCTCTTTGTTCGAGGTTCGCGGCTGGGCGCGTTGGAGGTCCCTGAACATGAAGATCCGGCAGAAACTTATTGGCTCGCTCATTGCGCTTGGTGCCTTTGGAATGGTGTTGGGCCCAGGCTGTGCTGACAACCGAAGCAGCATCTTCATCCGCGGAGCGATGGTCATCCCACAGGATACGTGCACGGTCCTCGCGGACTCGAATGCCGATCTCCTGTTCCGCGGCGCATACGATACGGCGTTCGCAGCAACAGGCGCGTCGGAATACACCGCAGCTCTGCTCGTCGGTAACCAGCTCGTTCGTCGTGGAAACGCTTCGACACTTCGAACGGAAACGTCGCGCGTCGTTTTTCATGAGGCAGAAATCAACCTGACGAACAGTGCAGGTGATCCGATCGCGAACGGCAACTTCCTCGTTCCAGTATCGGGATTTGCAGACGCCGCAACGGGAACCGATCCGGGCTATGGCGCGGTAGGCGTCACCCTGATCGATGCGACGGCCGCTCAGTCGATCACATCGGGGCAGGAAGTCGTCGCGAGGGTCGTCCTGCGCGGTGAGACGCTGGGCGGCGTGGACGTCGAGACGGACGAATGGGCGTTCCCGATCACAGTCTGCAACGGGTGTCTGATCTACTTCCCCGCCGAGGCGGACGATCCGGCGAATCCAGGCCTGGATTGCGACGTGCGCGACGAAGCGCCGTTCTACTGCCGCATCGGGCAGGACACCTCGGTCGACTGTCGAACATGCGCTGGCGTCATTCCGGCCTGCACGCCGTGATGGTCGCTCGGCATCGCTGAACTTGCTTCTCCACGGTCACGAGCGCTGAATCCCTTCGCCACGGCGGTACGTGCGCGCACCCACGACCGCTCGAGGTGCAATGGCCGGCAATTCCCTGATCAACACCCGTATGTGGTGCCTTCCTTCACGGCGATTGCCCGATCAGCACGTTCACCGCGCCGTTCGGTGCGGGCAGCTCGAAGTTCATGGTCACCTCGTATGCGGGGGTGCCTGTTTGAGCATCCATCTCCGAAGCGTACACGGGCACTCGGATTCGGTATCGCCCCGCCTGAGCGACGTGCTCTTCGTGGCAGGAGCACCCTTCGGGGGTCGTGCCGAAGGTGTAGCGCATGCCAGTCCAGGTATCGGCGGTGTTCGCACCTACATCGAGCTGCACGCTTTCCTGCGGGCAAGCTCCGCAGACGATGCATCCGTTCGGGGTGCCGCACGCCTGGCTGCAGAAGGTGCGGGTGGCTACGGGTGCCGAGTAGTCATCGGCGCAGGATTCGATGGTGTACTGGAGAGCGCAATCTTTTCGCAAGAACGCTGGGAATGCGCCGTTGTTCTCGAACCGGATCTTCACGTTGTAGGGGCCTTGTTCCGACGTTTCGACGGCGCATTGCGGTGGGATGGCGCCTCCGTCGCCGCCGGTTCCTGCGGTCCCGCCGCCGGTGCCGCCGGTGCCTCCGGCGCCGCCGGTGCCGTTTTCAGTGACCGAGCTTCCGCAGGCGGTCGCCAGAACGAGCGCCGACGCCAATGCACCACGTATCCACCATGACATCATGTTGCGCCTCCTTGGGTGGGCCGAACATGGGCTCGGCCGAGTTGCCGGGCTACGTGGCAACAGTTGCGCCTACGGAGAAAGCCGGACGATCATGGCGGACGGAAGCGGCTGCTAGGTCAGCAAGGGTTGAGCATGTGCCAGCGTGAGTCGCTGGAGGCGCTTCATGGAAGTGGCCACTTTTGCAAACCGTGTGTCCAGCCAATCAATGCTGTGGTAGAGTCGGCTGAGGAGAAGCGCCATGGAAGCCGTCACAAGCGCCCTGTCACAGCTCGATCCGTCACGTCGCGAAGGCGGCGTCGTCTTGGAGAACGTCTCTTGGGATACGTATGAGGGCTTGTTACGCGCTCTGGGCGATGACCACCCGTCCTTGCGATTGACCTATCTGGAAGGCCGTTTGGAGATCATGACTACCTCATATCGCCACGAACGCATCAAGAAGCTTATCGCCCGATTGCTCGAAATTTGGGCGCTCGAGCGCAACATGCGGTTCGACGGCTACGGTGGGGCCACGTTCAAGAAGAAGGAAGCTGCTCGGGGCCTCGAGCCGGACGAGTGTTATGTGCTTAGAGAGGTCGGTGATTTGCCGACGGAGCCGGACATCGCTATCGAGGTGGTCGAAACGCACGGGACGGTGGACAAGATGGCGGTGTATGCGGGCTTGGGCGTGCGGGAAGTTTGGGTATGGGAAGCGAACCAGTTGAAGATTCATATGCTTCAGGGCGGCCGGTATGTGATATCGGAGGCGAGTGCGTTGTTGCCTACGCTCGACGTGGTGGAGCTCGCTGAGTTCGTGCGTCAGGGGGAGCAGGATCAGACGGCGACGGTGCGGCGTTACTGGGAGTTGATCCGCGAGCGCGGGTGATCACTTCACGGGCCGTGTCGATGGGGATCCTCCTCGCAGCGCATTGATGAGCAGTTGCGCGGGGAGCGACAGGGCGACGATGTCGAGTTGCGCGGAGATGACGATGGACGTTTCGCCGGATGCGCCGAGGCCGTAGCGGAATTGGGCGAGGAGTCCGCCGGCCATGTTGTACGGGTCGTGGTGGTTGTAGCTGCGAAAGCCCCAGAAGAAGGATCCGGCGACGCCCGGTTCAAGGCCGATAGCGGGAGCGTATCTGCCGTAGGCTCCAGCCGACAGCACGATGGGAAGTCCGTCGATGACGGGCAGTAATGCGGCTCCACCGCCACCGAATTGCAGTTCGTCGAACGCGTGGGTGGCCACTTCGGCGTAGGGTCCGAAGCCGAAGCTCGAGACCTTTGATCGGCCGAACAGGACATCGCTGCGGACGCCGAGGTGGAAGACGGTCTCGTCCCAGAACTGGCGGTTGAGCGCGCGGCCTGCTGCTCCGATGGTAATGGCGGCGGTGGTTTGAGGTTCGGCCTTGGCTTGGTGCGTGACGAGGCCGATGCATGCGCCAAGTGCCACTGCGACGGCTCGCTGGGTGCATCGCGCCAAGCTTCGAAGTGCGCTCATGTCTGACTGCATCGCTCAGTCGCGCGGATGGGTCAACCGTCCGTTGAGCTTGTGTTTCACGTGAAACAACGGCTCAGCTCGCCGTGCATCAAACTTGCGTGCGGTGGAGGAGATGAGTAGCGTTCGGTCTGTGTCCAAGAAACTCGTCATAAGAGCCCTCGGGATTGCAGGGGGTAATCTGGATGCAGCCCTGGCACTTCTCACCGACATCGATCGGGGATTCCTTCGACGACGGCTCAACCATTACATCAAACACGGTAGTGCTCGGCAACAGAAGGCGGCGGAGGATCTTTGGAAGGCGCTATTTCCGCATCCCGAACACCATTCGTCGGCATCCAACTTGCCGAAAACGGCCCTGCAAGCGCTTCCAGCGCAGCCCCAGCCGCATCGCATTCAATTGGATCAGCCTGAGCCATTCCTTTCCTGGCTGGTCGGTGAACGACTCCAGAATGAAACGTTCGCCCTCGACGACGTCGGCGTCATCGAAGCTTGGGGGCTCGTTGCTTTAGCTGCATTATGCTTGCCTGAACGCACGGCAACAAAGCTTCGTGTTGTGCCGGGGCGCAGTGGCGACGCAGCAAGATTCGCCTATGCGCTGGGATTCAATGAAATTATCACAGGTCAACAAACGCAAGCGCAGCATGAAGCTGCACGTACCGTTCGACTCCGGCGCGTAACACAGTACCAAGAGATAGACTCATGTGCTGACGAGATGAGCCGCTTGATGGTCCCATCCGCGAGCGACGATGATATTCGCCTGAGCATTCGTTATGTTCTCATCGAGTTGTTGCGAAATGTCATTCAACACAGCGAAGATACATTGGGAGGAGTTGCCGCCGCCCAATTGATGAACCGCGGGGCCTACGCGAACCGCCCTGTCATTCAAGTTGCCGTGGCTGATGCGGGCATCGGCATCCCCGAGCACGTCGGGCGAATGCACAAGGGCTTGGAAGATCCTCGCATTGCACTTGAACGCGCGCTGTGGCCGCATATCTCCGGGACGTTCCCCCAGGGACTTACGGGTTCACGCGACAACGCAGGCCTTGGTTTGTTCTTCATTGCGGAGATGGCAAAGCGCACCCAAGGCCGGTTGCTCGTAGCCAGTCGCGGTAGTGCGTTGGTGCTGGCCAGTCGGGATGACGTCGAGGGAGATCGAGTCGTGCCGCGTTTTCTGTTGCCGCAAGGTATCGGTTTCCCCGGAACTCTCGTTGTATTCGAGATCCCATCGAGCACTGTTACAAACTATGCCCAGTTGACCCAATCCATTCATGACGCGGCTCGCGCACGCACCCCTGCACGAGCGGTTCGCCATTGGGTACGCTTCGAGATGCCCGCGGGCGATCCGGAAACGATTCGAGTTCGAGAGCTCAACGAAAACACGACACTCGCCGCGGGTGTCGCCAAAGATCGCATCCGCCCAGCCGTACTCGCAAATCGCCTCCTCGTCTTCGACTTTGCGGGTATCGAAGTTTGCACGCAAAGCTTTCTCCATGCGCTCATGTATGAAGCTGTACGGCTTGCATGGGCGATGCGCGCTCCGATTTATGTCGTGCACGCAGATGGCCCCGTTCGAAGTGGAATCGAGTTCCTCGAAAGCTACGCGCTCGGCGGGTGATCGTTCCCTCCGTTTCACGTGAAACAACCGCCCCGATTCGTGGTAGGGTGCCCCCGCTATGGGAGGACGTACGGTCCAAGTTCGCGTCGGTGGCCAAAACTATAAAGTCGTCACGTCGGGAACCGATGACGAGCTGCAGCGCGCTGCTCTGATTGTCGAACAGAAACTCGCCGAAGTGTCACCGCCAGGCCGCATGGCCAACCCCCACGCCCTGCTGCTCGCCGCCCTGCGCCTCGCCAACGAGCTCGAAGAAGCACAAGCCAAACACGCCGAGCTCCGCGCTCAAACCAGATCCGCCTTCACCCGCCTGCGCGACCGTATCGACGCAACCCTCGGCACCGCCCCTGACGACGAGGACCGTCGATGACCCGCATCGGCGCGCTCCAGTTTCTCGAAACGGAAATCAAAGCGCTCGACGAACAAGGCCTCCTCCGTAGCCACAAGCCACCCCCAATAGGCGCGCTCGTCATGTGCTCCAACGATTACCTCGGCTACGCAAGCGATCCGTGGCTTGGGAACGCCCGCATCGAGCACCCCGCATCCGGCGCCGGCGCATCACGCCTCGTCAGCGGCGAATTCCCAGAACATGCGCGCGCCGAACAAACCATCGCCTCGTGGCTCGACACCGAAGCCGCCCTGCTCTTCTCGTCAGGATACGCCGCCAACGTCGGCACCATCTCGGCGCTCGCCCAAAAAGGCGACGTCATCGTCTCCGATGCCCTCAACCACGCCTCCATCATCGATGGCTGCCGCCTCTCCGGCGCCACCGTCGCCGTCGTCCCCCACAACAACCCCGACGCCGTCGCCCGAGCTCTCGACCACGCCCACCACGCTCGCCGCCGCTGGGTCGTCACCGAATCCTACTTCAGCATGGACGGCGATGCCCCCGACCTGAAACGCTTGCGCACCATCTGCGACCACCACGGCGCCGCCCTCATCGTCGACGAAGCCCACGCCATCGGTACGCTCGGTCCCGCCGGTCGAGGCATCGCCGCTTCCATGAACGTCGCGCCCGATGTCCTCGTCGGAACCCTCGGCAAGTCCATCGGCCTCCAAGGTGCCTTCGTCGCCGGCCCTCGAGCATTGCGAACCTGGCTCTGGAACCGCGCACGCAGCTTCGTCTTCTCCACCGGCATCAGCCCAAGCCTCGCCAGCGCCATCCACGAACGCGTGCTCCAAGTCGCCCAGGACGAGCCCCGACGCGAACGCCTCGAAAAAGTTGCCAGGCACCTGCGCACCGAGCTCGCACGCATCGTCGGCCCCGCGCTCATGCCCTCGGATGGCCCCATCTTGCCCGTTTTCATCGGCGCACCCGATGCAGCCGTCCGCATCTCCAATCGCCTGCGCGAACGAGGCGTCCTCGTACAAGCCATTCGCCCGCCCACCGTACCCACGGGAACCTCGCGACTGCGCATTACCGCCCACGCACGGCTCTCCGATCAACAAATCGAGCTTTTCCTCAACGTCTTTCGCGACGCCTGGTCCGAGCTCGCCGCCCCAGCCCCGCGTCCAACCATCGCGCCATGACCCGCATCGTCGTCCTCGGAACCGGCACCGAAATCGGAAAAACGCACGCCTCGATCGCCATTGCCGCAACCCTCGCGGACATGCGCATCGCCATTGCCGCATTAAAACCCATCGAATCGGGCGTTCCCATCGACACGACCAGCGCGTCCACCGACGCTGCATCCCTCGCCGCCGTCAGCTCGTATCCCATCAGCCCCCAGCCGTACGCATTCCCCGATCCCGTCTCGCCGCACCTCGCAGCTCGTCGCGCGGGCGTCGTCATCGACTTCGATCGCATCACGAGCTGGGTCGATTCACACCACGCCCAAGTGGTCCTCGTCGAAACCGCCGGTGCAATGCTCTCGCCGATTGACCGAGGTCGCACGAACATGGACCTTGCTCGAGCTTTGCGGCCCGATTTGCTGCTGCTCGTCGCGCCCGATCGTCTTGGCGTCTTGCACGACGTCACGGCCGCACTTCACGCGCTGCGTACGCTTGCGCCCGAGCTGCCACAGCCAACGTTATTGCTTCAGCCGCCCGCTGTGCCGGATACGTCGACGGGCACGAACGCAGATGAAATCGCGTGGCTCGGCATTGCGGCAAAACCTCACGTGCTGCCGAGGGCGAAGCCGACGGACCGGATTACGCGAGACGCGGTTTTATCGATTCTCGAAGAATGGCGCCTCGCAAAGACGCAACTCTGAAACTTTTGCGCCTTTGCGTATTTTTGTGACTTGCGCTCGTATTATTTGCAGAGCGCTCGCACGTCGGCCTCGAACTTGGGAAATTCGGCTTTCGCGGCGGCAATGATGTCGAGCGGCTTTTTTTTGCGATTTTTCGCGTGACGTTCGGCGAACTTGGTGAATTCGGCATTCGGCTTGGGCTTGTGGCGCTTGCTTTCCACCGCCTCGTACGGGCCAAACCCTCCTGCCAAGAGCCACAAGTAATCGTAAAAGTCTTTTGCGACGATTCCGATTTCGCCTTCGGAGCCGAAAAACACGATGGGTTGCTCGAGCAATGGCTTGTCTTTACGAACGAGCCAAAATGCGGCATACCCGCCGGTCCCGTCCTGACCAAAAACTCGGTATTCGGATCCATTCAGTGAATCGTTCCCGGTCCACGCACGAATCCACGAGGCATTGTCTTCGGGGGCCAGGAATTCCTGGTACGGCTCGAAGTCGATGTTGTCTTCGTCGAAGTCGACATCGAGCTCGTGAAGGTCGCTGAGCAGGGAGGGGAAGGTTTGGTCGAAGTCGCGCATGGCGGGCCTCATACCACGTGACTCGGAAGCGTTCTACAGCATGCGTTCGAGCGCCCGAGCGATTTGCAGGTCGCCCATGCACCCGTCCGACCCTTTAGCGAAGGCGCAGCTCAGCGTGAGGGTGCCATCTGTGAGGTGGACCGAGCCTTCTTTGGCGTCTTTCACGTTCGTGACGACGAAGCGCTTGATGCTTTCGCGCACGGCTTCTTTGCCGAGCTCGTCGACGCAGATGACGCGAAAGGCGTTGGACATTTTGCGTACGCCGAGGTGTTGGAGGTTTCGAAGGGCGGGCTCATCGCTCTCGAAGCTGGGCCAGTCGATGTCGATGACGACTTCGGAGCTTGCGATGTCGCGCATGTCCTTTTGTTCTTCGGGCACCCAGGTTTCTTTTGCTTCTTTGATGAGCCGCTTTTCGATGAGCCCCATGTTGTCCGTCGCCTCCTTGATTGGTCCGTACGGTCGCTTAGGGAGGAGGCGGTGTCAACTGGTGATGGCACGAAGCGCCGTTCGCTCGGTAGACATGAACTTGGGTGGACGACGCAGCCATGCTAGAAGTGCACTCGAGGAGTTTGCTGGATGAGCAGGACCAAAGAGCTCGATGTTGAACGATTGAGCCGCGCAGAGGAATGGCAGCGCACACAGGCATGGGCGACTTGGCTGCGGATGATGGCGGGGGACGTTAGCGAAGTATCGAAGTCCGACATTGATACTGAATTCAATAATGCATTGCGAAGTAATACCAATCGTTGATTTGTAACGCTACGCCGCATTCGAATATTTTATATTTTTGAATGTTCTGAAATATGGCTATCCCCGCCAAACCTATTTCCCCTCCACCACCCGCCCGCGCTCCAGCACCCACCGCGCCTTCGCCCGCTCCCGAAATAGCTCCGGCTCGTGCGATACCACCACCACCGCCGCCCCGCGCGCGACCTCGTCGTCCACCACCGATAGCAGCCGCTTCACCCCCGCCTTGTCCAGCCCCGTCGTCGGCTCGTCCAAGAGCACCAACGACGGCCCGTGCACCAGCGCCCGCGCCAATGCCACTCGCTGCTTCTGCCCTCGCGAATACGTGCGCACCGGCCTATTCGCAAATGCCCCAAGCTCGAACCTGTCGGCGACGCGCTCCCATACGTCGTCCACCGACATGTCCACCAGACTTGCCGCAAGCTCGATGTTCTTCCGACCCGTCAAATCCGGATACGTGAGCGATTCGTGCGACAACCACCCAACTTCGTGCCGCACCTCATCCAAATCGTCACCCAGCGGCTCGTAGATGACCGTGCCCGCCGTCGGCCGTACAACCGTCCCCAGAATACCGAGAAGTGTTGACTTTCCCGATCCGTTCGCACCCTCGATCAGCGTGAGCTGCGCACGGTCGATCGTCACATCGACGCCACGCAGCGCCACCGTGAACCCGTACGTCTTGACCAACCCTTTCGTCGTGACACGCGTGATTTTCGAACGGCCCAACGCGACTCACCGACCCTTCCCAGATGGCGGCGGAAACGGGCGAACGAGCGTCGTGCGATCACCCGAAAACGATGGAGGATCGACCAGCGTGTGCTCGTCTTCGCCATCGTCGTCATCGAAGTGCAGCCGCTCCGGTTGATGATGCGCCCCTCGCTGCGTCATCGGCGGCGACTCGAGCGGTACGACACCCACCGACGGCGTCTCCGCTCGCTCGATCGTCGGCTCATCCGAGATGGCCGGCGGAGGCGGCAACCAAGCAACCCGATCCGACTCCTTCGCAGCAGCAACCGGCTGTCCAAGCGGCAACGTCTTCGACCCGCCCATCGACGACCCCGGAGCACGCGGTACGGATGCGCCCGGCGACGAAGGTTTGTCGAAGTTGAACGACGCCGCACCATGACGTGACGACTTCGGTGCCGACGTTCGCGCCGCCGCAAGCACCGCAACTTCCTTGTTCGTCAACGACAGAACGACCGTCTCGTCATCCTCGGGCTCGGTCGAAAACGACACGCGCGTCGGTTGCGGTTGAGGCGCAGAGCGGATCGACAGCGGCGGCGCTTCGGGCTCGATGACGCGGCGAAGTGCTTCGCGAAATTCGAGCGCCGTTTGAAAACGATCCTCGCGCATCTTCGCAAGCGCTTTGTCGACGATGCGTTCGATGGCCGGGTTGATGCCCGGTCGCACCTCCGAAAGCGGCCTGTGTTTCGACGTGAGGATCTGCACGAGCAGCGCGTTGTAGTTTCGTGCGACAAACGGGCGACGACCCGAGAGCGACTCGTACAAGATGACGCCCGCCGCCCAGATGTCGACGCGATGATCGAGCCCCCTGTCACCTCGCGCTTGCTCGGGCGCCATGTAGTACGGTGTTCCCATGACGATGCCAGGCATCGTGAGGTCCGCATCGCGGTTGTCGTGTATCGCTTTCGAGATGCCGAAGTCGAGCAGCTTGGCGACCGCCGGCGAGCCTGGACGACGCATGAGGAACACGTTCTCCGGCTTCAAATCGCGATGAATGATCCCCTTGTCGTGAGCCGCTCCGAGCGCCGAAAGCACTTGCAGCATCACGTCGATGAGGTCGCGCTCGGGCATCGCACCTTCACGCTTGATGCGTTGGTCGAGCGTCTCGCCAACGAGTCGCTCCATCACGAGGTACGGCGAGCCATCGTCGAGTCTTCCGAGATCGTACGTTTCGCAAATATTCGGATGACCGATGTTGCCCGCCACGCGTGCTTCGTGACGAAGACGCGCTACCGCTTCGGCCTGTTGTGCGTGTTTGGGATGAAGAACTTTGACCGCGACGAGCCGCCCAATCGCGACGTGCTCCGCCTCGTACACCGCACCCATGCCACCTTGTCCGAGCAGCGCTTTGATGCGGTACTTGCCGCCGACTTCGACGCCCACGAGGTCACGTCGTTGCTCGAGCTTGCGCACGCTCGCGGGCGATGGTTCGCCCGCCTTGGGCGAAGCGGGAATCGCACGCGGCGCCGTCACGGGCGGCACGACGGGGCGCGCTCCAGCGCCCGGCCCGATGGCTCGCGGAATCGTCGGTGCAGCCGGTATGAACGGGCGAGGCGTGTTCGAAGCTCCGCGCGGCGGCAAACCGGATGCTGGCCCAAGGGGCAGTCCCGTCGCCGGACAGATCACGAGCCGTTCGTCGTGCCGGATGCCGCAGTGGCGGCAGCGGAGTTCGCTCATCGCGAGAACCCTACGTTCGGCCATTCTGCGCCCCAGGGCCACTTCAAAATCGAACTTCTGAAACGTTATTTATGTTACTGTTTCAAAGTACCAACCCTGACGCAGAACCTGGGGACAACCTCGGTAGATCTCCAGGATCCACCTGGGGACAGTTGCAGGTACTTCCGGACGCCCGTCAGGTTGTTCCCGATTCGTCCCGATCGAACCCCCCGGTTATCCACGCCGGGCTGGCTCTGCAACCGATGAATATTGCTACGCTTTCTGGACTTCTCCACACTGTCCACAGGCCCTACGACGATCACGTATAAGTAAATTTCTAGATCTCATGATCATAGACTGAGCCGTACGGCGTGTCACAAAACCAACACTTGTCGTGGTCTGTGCATTTCGGCCTTCGCCGAGGCGATAACCCTGCTAAGAGGGACCGGGCCGTTGCCTTCTGCGCACGGTGAAACAGGGCCATGGACCTCGTCATTGCCAAAAAAGATCTGCTCCGTTTGGTCGACCGCTGTCAGGGCGTAGCCGACAAGAAGAGCGCCATGCCGGTGCTCGCCAACGTTTTGCTCGCGGCTGATGGGAACGCGCTGCGTGTTGCTGCAACCGACTTGTACCTCTCGGTCAGTGGCCAAACGGCTGCGGAAATCGTGAGTGCAGGTTCCGTTGCGGTGCCAGCGAAAGACTTGCTCGACCGCGTGAAGGCGATGCCGGATGGTCCCATTCAGGTGACGGCGCGCGAGGGTGCGCAGACGATCATCAAGGCCGTCGGCTCACCGCGCAGGTACACGCTTCACGGCATGCCGGGCAGCGAGTTTCCGCAGCTTCCGAAGCCTGCGGCCGATGCGCCGTCACTCGAGTTGCCCGTGGACTTGCTCTCGCGGCTCATCGCGCGGACGCATTTTTCGATCTCCACGGACGAGACGCGCGCGCATGTGAACAGCGCGCTCTTCGAGTGGGCGGGCAATCGCGTTCGCATGGTGACGACCGATGGTCATCGCTTGTCGAAGATGGAAGTGACGCTCGAAGGCACGAGCGCGACGGCGACGATGCTCATTCCGCTGAAGGCGATTCACGAGCTGCGCAGGCTCGCCGACGGTGCACGAGGCGAGAAGGAAGCACCGCCGACCGTGACCATCACGCAGAGCGGGCCGAACGCATTTTTCTCCGTCGGGGGCATGGTGTTTTCGGTCAAGCTCGTCGATGCGCAATTTCCGCCGTATCAGCAGGTCATTCCTGCGGCGAGCGACCGCAACATTCGCGCTCCGCGAGCGCCTTTCACCGATGCGCTTCGTGCCGTGTCGCTCGCTGCGAGTGATCGAACGGGCGGCGTGAAGCTCACGGTGACGCCGCGCGCGCTTCGCATCACGAGCGAGAGTCCCGAGAGTGGCAACGGCTTCGACGAAGTGCCGATCGACTACGAGGGTGCCGAGGTGACAGTTGGTTTCAACGCCAAGTATTTCCTCGACGTGCTCGGCGCCATCGACAGCGACGAAATCATCCTGGGCGTCTCTGGCGAGCTCGATCCGGCTGTGCTTCGTCCGGCTGGTGAACCGGCACAAGAAAGCTACGTGTCGGTGATCATGCCCATGCGCATCTAGCGACTTCGAACCAGACTGTGGTTCGTTCGTCGGTTTTCCAATGAATCGTCTCGAGCTCGAACGGCTCAGCGTACGCGGCCTGCGCGTTCTATCGCGGGTGGACATTTCCCCCGCACCTCGACTCAACGTCATTTGGGGCAACAACGGTCACGGCAAGACGAGCTTGCTCGAGGCCATCTATTTCGTAGCGACGTCGAAGAGTTTTCGCACGTCGCGACTCGGCGAGCTCGTGCGGCATGGCGAGAGTGCGCTGAGTGTTCGGGCGCGTTTCATCGAGCGCAGTGATGCGTTCGGAACCGCTTGCGCGTGAGCAGAGTGCGGGGACGGCGAGCAAGGGTGGCGGTGTGGTCGTGCGCATCGACGGCGACAAACCAAAAGCGCTCGTCGAGTATGCGACGCGTTCGCCGGTCGTGGTGTTTCACCCTGACGAACTGGGTTTGTCCTCGGGTCCGGCCCTTGGACGTCGAACGATGCTCGACAGACTTGCGCTGTTCGTGGACGGTCGCAGCAGCGAGACGCGCGCGCGGTATGCGCATGCGCTCAAGGCGCGGCAGGAACTGCTGAAGCGTGGAGCGACCGAGAGCAGCGAGCTTTTGGCTTTCGAAACGCTTTGTGCCGAGCATGGTGCAGCGCTCACGCAGCAGCGTGCGCGAGCGGCTGAGCTTTTGGTGCGTGAGCTCGAAGTTGCGTTCGCGCAGATTGCGTCGCCCGACTTGCAGCTCGTCGCGCGTTACGTGCCTGGTGGTTCAGCGGATGTGTCG
The DNA here is from genome assembly GCA_016715885.1 of Polyangiaceae bacterium. Taxonomy (NCBI): domain Bacteria; kingdom Pseudomonadati; phylum Myxococcota; order Polyangiales; family Polyangiaceae; species Polyangiaceae bacterium. The sequence goes on along the minus strand of JADJXL010000015.1, from coordinate 425,765 downwards.
AAGGCGCGTGAGGAGCTCGAGCGGCGGAGGCGGCAGGATGCGATGCGTCCGAGTGCGGGATTTGGTCCGCATCGGGACGATCTCGAGTTGCGATTCGGAGAACATCTCGTGCGGATCGTTGCGTCGCAGGGACAGCATCGAGCGTTGACGCTTTCGCTGAAGGCGGCGGAGACGGCGACGATAGCGAAGGAGCGGGGCGTCGAGCCTTTGCTTTTGCTCGACGATGTATCGAGCGAGCTCGATCCGGAGCGTACGGTGGCGCTTTTTTCTTTTTTGAGTCTCCACCGAGGTCAGATTTTCCTGACGACCACGCGTCCCGAGCTCATCCGGACGCCTGGGGAATGGGCGGGCGATCGCGCCGATTTTCACATTTCGGCAGGGGAGGTCGTCATCGCGCCTCCATAGTTGCCCGGCTGGCGTATTTTCCGCATGAAAAAGGCTGCGCGGCGCTTGCTTGGGAGCTGTGAAAAAGCTAGATTTCGGCCACTCAAAACGGCCCCTGGCGAGTGATGCCATATTGCTCGCGGTGGGTTGTCCCGTACGGGTCCGACGCATTGGCATCGGGGACAGAAAAGCGCCTCGACGGCTCGAATGAGTCGTAGCCACGTTGGCCGCACATTTTGCGGGAAAGCCAAAGCACGATGACGATGACGACCGAAGCCACGAGCATCCAGCAAGTAGAATCCAAAGGGCAATCTTACGACGAGCACAGCATCACGGCGCTCGAGGGACTCGAAGCGGTCCGCAAGCGACCGGGCATGTACATCGGCGATGTGCACGACGGATCGGGTCTGCACCACTTGGTGTGGGAAGCCGTGGACAATGCGGTGGACGAGCATTTGGCGGGGCATTGCACGGAAATTCGCGTGACGGTGCATTTCGACGGCTCGGTGACTGTCGAGGACAACGGGCGTGGAATTCCCGTGGGCATGCATGCGCGGGGCGTGAGCGCGGCGGAAGTCGTGATGACGGTGCTGCATGCGGGCGGCAAATTCGACAACGCGAGCTACAAAGTCAGCGCGGGGCTTCACGGCGTGGGCGTATCGGCGGTCAATGCCGTTTCCGAATGGTTGAAGCTCGAGATCAAGCGCGAAGGCAAGGTTTGGTACCAAGAATATGGTCGCGGCGTACCGCGCGGGCCGCTCGATGCGGTGGGCGCGACGGACAAGACGGGAACGAAGGTCTCGTTCAAGCCCGACCCGCAGATCTTCACGGTCACCGAATTCAATTACAACGTCCTGGCCAATCGATTGCGCGAGCTGGCGTACTTGAATGCGGGTTTGATCATTCACCTCGAGGATCAGCGGCCTTCGGGACGTAGTGAAACGTTGCTCTACAAGGGCGGCATTGCCGAATTCGTCGCGCTGCTCAACCAGGTCCAAGAGCCGATTCACGCCGAGGTCATTTCGTTCGTGGTGGAGGCGGCCCCGGAAGCACCTTCGAATGGTGAAAAGGCGGACAAACGCACGAGTCCTCCGGCGGGTCCGCCCATTACGGTCGAAGTCGCGATGCAATGGAGTGGTTCGTACACGGAGCAGATTTACTGCTACACGAACAACGTCCACAACAAGGATGGCGGAACGCACTTGGCCGGTTTGCGGTCGGCTTTGACCAAAACGATCAACGGTTATGGTAAAGCGCACAACCTCTTCAAGGATTTGAAGCAAGAGCTGCAGGGCGAAGACATTCGCGAGGGGCTCACGTGCGTGCTCAGCGTGAAGCATCCGGACCCGTCTTTCGATTCGCAAACGAAGTCGAAGCTCGTATCGAGCGAGGTGAAGGGTATCGTCGAAAGGGCGGTGTCGGACAAACTCGGGCAATTGTTCGAGGAGAACCCGCCGACGGCGAAGAAGATCGTCGAAAAGGCGGTGTTGGCGGCGCGGGCGCGAGAAGCGGCACGGAAAGCGCGCGAGGTGATTCGTAAAGGGTCGCTCGACATTACGTCGCTATCGGGAAAGCTTGCGGATTGCCAATCGAAGGATCCGACGGTGAGCGAGATCTACATCGTCGAGGGAGATAGCGCCGGCGGTAGCGCGAAGCAGGGTCGCGATCGGCATTTCCAGGCGATTTTGCCGCTCCGTGGGAAAATCCTGAACGTCGAACGCGCGCGTCTCGATCGTATGCTCAGCTCGGCCGAAGTCGGCACGTTGATTACGGCGCTCGGTTGCGGAATCAGCGGCATACGAATTCAGCAAGCGGACGAAAAGAACGAAAACGACGACGGCATCGAGCTTGGGAAGCTGAAGTATCACAAGATCATTCTGATGACCGACGCCGACGTCGACGGGTCGCACATTCGCACGTTGCTGTTGACGTTCTTCTTCCGGCAAATGCGGGAAGTGATCGAGCAAGGTCACTTGTACATTGCGCAGCCGCCGCTGTATCGCGTGCGCAAGGGCAAGAAAGACATGTACTTGAAGGACCAGCAAGCGCTCGACGAGTACTTGGTGGGCAATGCGGTCGAAGACTTGGTGGTGACGACTGAAAAGCGTGATCGCGAAGTATCGGGCGCACCACTACGACAATTGGCGCAGCGCCTGCGTCGGTTCCGCGTAGTATTGAGCAATTTGGACAAGCATTGCGATGCGCGCATCGTGGCGTCGGTGATTCGGGCGACGGCATTGTCGCAAGCGGATTTGCGGGATGCGGCGAAGGTGGAAGAGGCGAGCAAGAAATTGCTCGCGTACCTGGAAAAACGTTACCCCGACATGATGCCGTTCAAGGTGGAGGCGCGTGTCGATTCCGAACACGGGGCGCATCGTATCGAGGTGGTGCCGCGTCCGGGAGCGGGTAGTCGGGTGAGCAATCTGGATTGGAATTTGCTCGGATTGCCCGAATATCAAGAAGCGCTCGCGATTGAAGCGACGCTGGTCGACATGGCAGGCGCTGGGCCTTGGATCACGGTGAGTAAGGGTCATGACGACCGAACGCTAGAAACGAGCGAAGCGCTCATCGAATACATCGACGAGAGAGGCAAGAAGGGGATTACGATCAGCCGTTACAAAGGTCTCGGTGAAATGAATGCCGAGGAGCTTTGGGAAACGACGATGAACCCGGACGCGCGGACGCTGCTTCAGGTGAAGATCGACGACGAAGCCGAGGCGGGGCGTTTGTTTGCCATTCTGATGGGCGAGCAAGTGGACGAACGGCGGCGATTCATCGAGACGAATGCGCTGCACGTGAAGAACCTCGACATTTAGTCCCTCGATGCAGCCACGCGCGGGGTTGAAACCCCGCGCTACACATTCAAAAGTCCCTCACTGCCGTTCGGGACTGGTGGTGGGACATACGAATCCCCACTTTCGCCGCGTACCCCCGCGCGAGCGGGAGGACTTTTCAATGTGTAGCGGCGGGTTTTAACCCGCCGCGTGGTTTAGGGGAACAGGAACACGGTGCCATGTCCAAGGTATCCGAAACGCCCGCCACGGCTTTTCTGAAAAAGCATGGCGTGGCGTTTTCCGAGCATCCTTACGAGTACGAGGAACGGGGCGGCACGCGGGTGTCGTCCCAGAAGCTTGGCGTGTCCGAACACGACGTCGTCAAGACGCTCGTGATGGAGGACGAGGACAAAAAGCCGCTCATCGTGCTGATGCATGGGGACCGCGAGGTATCGACGAAGAATTTGGCGCGGCAGATTGGGAAAAAGCGCGTCGAGCCGTGCAAGCCGGACGTGGCGGAGCGGCACAGTGGGTTTCAGGTGGGCGGGACGAGTCCGTTTGGTTTGCGGAAACCGATGCCGATTTACGTGGAGCGAACCATTTTGGGTTTGCCCAAGATATACATCAATGGCGGCAGGCGCGGGTTTTTGGTAGGGATCGATCCGCAGGAGCTCGTGCGGGTGGTGAAGGCAGTGGCGGTGGACGTGGCGCTGGAGGGGTGATCACGCGGCGCTGAGCGGGTCGGTATAGATCTCGTCTACAGACAGCGTGCATTCGATGCTCGCGAGCTGCGCCGTTTGTCCAGTCAAGGCTTCCTCGGCGAGCTCCCACCTGCCGGCTGCGTTTCTTCGCCATACTTCAATGTACGGCTTGCTCTCTGAAATCAATACGTATTCTGCAAGGGACGGAATGCGCCTATAATGCTCGAATTTGTGACCTCTATCGCGCGCTTCCGTCGCAGGAGAAAAAATTTCTGTAATTAATTTTGGGTTGGTTACGGCTTCCGCATCTTCAGGATCCAGTTCTAACGCTTTGCACACTACCGTCAAATCCGGATAGGTGGAAAAGCCTGTTGCGAGAACACGAAGCCGTAGATTGCAACTATAGACCGAGCAGCGATTTCCTCGGATGTTGTTGTGAATTTCTGCACTTACAGCTGCTGAGAGGCCCGCATGTGCGATCGTGCTTTCCGGGTACTTGTATATGACTCCATCCAGCCATTCGTGTCGCGTGACGCTTTCTCGCTCCATTGCGAGAAAATCGGCGTAGCTCACATAAGACTTGGGTGCAGCGTCTCCCGCCATGACCAAGACCCTACCACGCGCCCGACCAAAAGGAAAGCCTCGGTCCGGCGCGTGGCATGTGTTCGGTGCCTGTGGGGTTCGTCGGAGTGCAACGAGCTTTCAGGGAAGCGGCGCGACGCACAGGGCAAGCGACCAGGCTTTTACAAAACCTTGGTCGCCTAGCGCGTCGTCTCCCACTTCGAGCGCCCATTCACCGTCGGCCGCTTCATCCACCAGCATCAGCAGCGGATCTTGCGGCCAATAGCAGCCGGTGAACGGCGCCGTGCCTTCGTAGATGGACGTCATGCACGCGTCGTCGAACAGCGTATCGGTGTAATTCATGCCATCCTCGCCGTTGTCGGTCGATAGCGCGACACGCGTACCGAATGGCGAAACGAGCGCAATATCGAGATCCGTGACGAACGGATGCGTAATGGACAGTTTTACCACGGCGCGTTTCACGAGCCCTGGATGCGATGCGGTGATCCGGCTCAAAACCACTTCTTCGTCCGCAACGCTCTTCGGTACGTCCACCGAGCTCATCACGTACATCGTTTCCCCGGCATTGCAACCGAAAATCTCATTGGCGAGCGCGCAATCCGAATCGGCAACGTCGGTCATGCCGTCGTTGTCGTTGTCCATTCCGTCGCCGCAATCTGTTTCCGAAAGCGTGCAGACGCTTGGAATCTGGTTTGTCGTGCATTGCCAATCTGCTTCGGGCTGACAGGTCGCCGAACATCCGTCGCCATCCATCATGTTTTCGTCGTCGCAGCCTTCGTCGGACGAAAGCGCGCCGTTGCCGCATCCGGTCATCGTGCAATTGGAATCGCATCCATCGCCGTCGACGAAATTGCCATCGTCGCAAGCTTCGGTTCCCTCCACGATGCCGTTGCCGCAGCCGTACACCTTGCAAGTGGACGTGCAATCGTCGTCCTCGACCATGTTTCCATCGTCGCATTCTTCGCCGAACGTTGGAATACCATTGCCACATCCCGTGGGCGTGCAATTGGAATCGCATCCATCGCCGTCGTCCGTATTGCCGTCGTCGCAAACCTCCGCGCCGCTGATTGCAGCATCGCCGCACGTCGAAGGCACGCATACGCCATTGCCGTCGCAAAGCTCGCCATTGCCTTCCATGCAAGGTGCGCCGAAGCCAGTCGGCATGCTCATGGGCGTTCCGGCGGTGCAGAAGTCGATCGTGCATTCCGTTGCGTCGACGAGAACGTCGAGGTCATCGTTGATTTCGGTGCTGTTACCGGCACCGTCGCACACGATGGCCTTGCAATCGCCCATGGTTTGATTGGCAATGGGCGTCTGGTCGGGAAGTGGGGAGAAGCCGCACACGCCATTGGTGCACGTCGTCTCCTCGCAAGGCCCTGCAGGAGCGGGGCAATCTTCAATGATCACGCATCCAGTCGGCCCGCCGCCTTGCCCGCCGCCGCCTTGCCCGCCGCCGCCTTGCCCGCCGCCGCCTTGTCCGCCGCCGCCTTGCCCGCCGCCGCCTTGCCCGCCGCCGCCTTGCCCGCCGCCGCCTTGCCCGCCGCCGCCCGGTCCGTCTCCGCCTTGTCCAGCGGCTCCACCCGAGCCTGGGTCGATCTGGCTTCGATCGACTTGCGCCATGATTTCGCATCCGCCCCCGAGCAGCGCTCCGAGGGTGAGCACTGAAAAGAACGACAATCGCTCAGAGATTCGCATTGATTTACCTCACCCACACGCGGAAGTAGTCGGGGTAGTAGTTGAAACCATCCTGATTGGGTTCTTCCGGCCAACCTGCACATTGCGTCGTTTGGCTCGAGCCAATGACGAAGGATGGTTTGCCGCATCCATTCATCAGATCGTTGATGACGAGTTGGTCCGTGTTGCACATGATCGAATTGCTGTAGTCGACCCACGAGGCGCAGGTGTAGCCCGAGTAGAACGTGTGCGTCACATTCGAGTTATTGGGTTGTTCCAGCGTCCAGTTGCCGGGGGTGTTGGCGAGGTCATGGAGCGTCTTGCCGATGACCTGCGCGTTTACACCTTTGATCACCGATCGCATCTTTTGCGAATTGCCGATCATGGGCACATCGTCGACCTCCAGCATGAGGTCGAAACCAATGGGCACCGTCGAATACGCCAAGCTCGTGCAATTGGAGGTCGCAAAGCAGTCGATGTTTCGCACTCCCGGAGCCGTCTTGTCGAACGTCGTTCCGTGATTGAAAGCGAGGGTCCACCCACCACCATCTTCCGTCATGTTGCACAACACGAATTGCGTGAGCGCTGATCCTTGCGGGCCGTCGGGGTCGATGTAGTACTTTCCGTCGGGCGCCAAGGGGAATGCATCTTTGATTTCCTTGCAATTGGCGTATGCAACGCATTTGGTGCCATCACCGTTGATGTCATTCGTGTATGGGCATGCGATACCGCATGTCGGACTCCAAGCGACGGTGCCAAGGTTCATCGAATGGCCCTTGCCGCTTGCATCGGCAACTGTGGTGCCCGCCTGCTCGTCGAAGAGCCAATCAGCAACGACGCCGCCAACGGCTACCGGCTTTTTGACGCGCATGGCTAAACTCGCAATGTCCGAAGGCCCGACCTCTTTGCCGAAAATGGTGATCTGATCCACTTCACCCACGATGCCGGTCGCAGTACTTGGGTAATTGCCGATGACGAGCGGCGTGTTCGCGGAGTTGCCGATGGTCCCGTTTCCCGTCACCTTCAGAGTGCCATCTTCGTAGAGCTTGACGACTCCATTGGCGTAGGTGGCGGCATAATGATGCCATTCGCCAATCGGAGTATTGTAAACGGCGAGGACGTTGGCGCCCTGGCGATTGAAACCAATCTGCCCATTGCTGTACGTGAACGACCATTCTTGCGTGTTGTTGTCGCCTTTGACGAGCAAATGCTGGCCGACCGTCGAAGTCAGCTTGGCGAACATCGAAATCGTAAAGGAGCTCGACGGGCCAAATTGAAGATCGTTCGCCACGTTGACGACACCAGCGCCAGCACCATTGAACAAGCCGGACGAACACGTCGTGCATTGTTTTCCGCAAAGCGTCTGCGCGGCTGTCACGCACGCCGCGGTCCATTGCGTGTTGCAACAATCAGGGTACGTCTGACAAACCTTTTTCGTGCACGAATTGCACGTGAGGTCGAGTTTGTCCCCCTCCAGGCAAACGCTATGCGAGCACGCGGAGGGGACTTGCTGCCCTACGCCCACGAGACCCCATGCATGCGTGACGGCCAAGTGCTCGGTGCTACCTTCGCCGAACATCGCCTTTGCAGCATTGCGCGTAGCCTCGCGAGCCTCCCAGAATTTGGACGTTTGCACCATATACGTGGTGAGCGCCCGATACCAAATCGCCGCCGCCTTGTCAGCACCGATGCCATTGGGCACTCCGACGTCCGCCATCGTCCCACCTTTGTGGTGATCACCACCTTTTGCCACCAGGTAAAACGCTTTGTTGGCAATTCCGTTGTTGTGATGAATACCGTAGGCGTCCTTGGGCGGATTGTCATTCGCGCCAGTGTAGCGCTCGGTGTAGTGATCCGGATCATCGTCCGCCGTGAGTTGTTGACCGAAATTCGCGGCGTGCGGATTCGCAAAGTACCGCAAAGCATCTCCGCCTTTGCCCGGCGTGATGCATTGTTCGAGCATGGTCCACGTATTTGCGTTTTCGCCATACACGGATCGTTCGACCATGGCGCCGAAGACGTCCGCCCAAGATTCGTCGATGGCGCCATATTCACTGATCGGCCAGAGGTTTGCCGTGTAATCGACGACTCCATGCGTGATTTCGTGCGCAACGCTGTCGATGGTGACGAGCGGGCTGAAATAGCCGTCGTAACCGTCACCGAAGGCGGCGAACGGTGGTTTCCACAAGGCCACGTTGAAGCCGTAACCCCAATTCGGCAAGACCGTGAATGCACCGATGTTCGTATGAGAAACCGTGGTCTTGTCGGGGCCGTAATTGTCGTCGACACCATTACGATTGTGCACGTTCTTGAAATAATCGAACGTTTTTTCGCTAGCGTAATGCGCGTCGTACGCCGCGCGGATCTTGCCCGTGTCCGTGAACGATCCATTCGTGCTCCAAATGGACTTGCACGACCCATCCGTGTTGTGCGCCGCCGTGCACGTAAAGAGCTGCCGGCCGGTATCGCCCAAGTACCATACGCCCGCCGCAGCGTGCGTCGTGAAGTTCACCGTGCCGCTGTAGAGCGTATTGGCCGAGCTGGTTGCTCTGTTGATGCTGTCGAAACGCAAAAGCTCTTCACCCGTTTCGGCGTCGATGAAAACAACGGGCACCTCGGGCTCGGGATTATCCAGGAATCGGTCGATTTCGACGCGATATGCGAGGCGCGGTTCGGCACGCTTGGATTCGGCAATGTCGAGAATGCCCAGCTCGACCGTGGGAGGCGGCGCAGACCCGGTGGGGCCTTGCGTGATGGCAACGGCTGCGGCGATCGCTTCATCCGCCGATAAGATCGGTGTCGTGGAGATCGGCGACCGAATCACGTCACGATCGATCGTATCGGTGATCGTGAACAGCGTTCCGTCGGGATTGAGGTGGACGATGGCTTCTCGGCCGAAAACGGGCACGCCATTTTCGTATTGCTCTACGCGCGTGTGCGCCATCGAAAGGTCGTCGACGAATACTTTTGTTATTTGGAACGTTTCTCGTGCGCTCCGACCATCCTTTGCGAGCTCTTCATCGAGGATGGTAAAGGCAATTTCTTCCGCCAAGCGCAATTCTTCGGGACCGCCGGCCGTGAAGACCGGCGCGGGTCCCGACGAACAGCCACCTCCCAACAATGTGCCAGCAGCCAGTACCGATAGCAAAATGGAGCCGAAACCCAGCGTGCGACGTCGTTTCATCGTGATCTCCGTCAAGTTAGCGTGTCGATATCGTTTGTCCGAGCGTCATGCAGAGCGACGACGCCGGCGAATTGCGGCTGCCCCTGCGAGCGCAAGGATCGAAGCGTACGAGGCGCCGTCATTCGTATGCGATGGACCAAGTGCATTCGAGATGGTGCACATGCCGGAAGCACTGCTGTCAGGCGAATTGGCTGCGGCGCGATTGTCGGCAAAAGCTGCCTCGTCGCCATCGTCGTGCACCACGTCATCGCTGATGCTCACTGTGCCGTCCGCAGACAGCGCCATCGCTTCGTCGTCGGCAAGCATCGTGATACACGCGCCATTGGTGCACGTTCCGTTCGGACACATCGTCCCATTGGGCGCATAGGCGTTGGTCGGGCACGTCGCCGCCATGCCGGAGCAGGTTTCGCTGGGATCGCAGATGGAATTCATCGATGGGCGGCAAACCGTACCGGCCGTCTTGAAAAGGTTCGTCGGACACGCGACGCTCGTTCCGCTACACGTTTCGGCTTGATCGCACGTGCCGGCAGCGGCGCGACAAACCGTGCCCAGCGCAGCATATTGATTGCCGGGACAAACGCCGCTCGTCCCGGTGCATGTTTCGACTTTGTCGCACGGCCCTGCTGCGCCGCGACAAACCGTGTTGAGGGGCAGGTAATTATCGCTAGGGCACGCTTTCGCCATTCCGTCGCATTTTTCCACGATGTCGCACGTGCCCGCCGCAGCTCGACACACGCTGCCGGCCGCTTTCACGATATCCGCGGGGCACGCCGTGGAGAGGCCGTCGCATTTTTCCATGGCGTCGCACGCGCCCGACGCAGCTCGACAAACCGTACCCGCGGGCGATACTTTGTTGACCGGGCAATAAACACTGGTCCCCGTGCACCACTCCCCTGCATCACAAGCCCCGCTCGGTATCCGGCAAATGGTATTGGTCCCAAAGTATTTGTTGGCCGGACACGTTTTCGACATCCCATCGCATTTTTCGGGAATGTCACAAATCCCCGCAGCGCTGCGACAAACCTTCGTGGTTGGCAAAACCGCATCGGTCGGGCATTGGTTGCTCATCCCGGTGCAGTATTCGGCCGTGTCGCAAACGCCGCCTGCCACGCGGCAGAGCGTTCCGGCTGGTTTCCAGGTATCGGAGGGACACGTGAGGCTCATGCCGTCGCACTTTTCCGCATTGTCGCAGGCACTCACGGCTGGGCGGCACGTGGTGTTCGGTGGTCTCGGCGCGCACCAGCCATTCGCATGCGACCCGAGTCCAGCGCTACATACTTGGCAATCCGTGGGATCACCGCCGCCGCACGCAGTATCGCAACAAAAGCCGTCCACGCAGAACGTGCTCGCGCATTCCGAGTCCGCCATGCACGACGCGCCTTGGGGCTTGCCCAGTGAAAACACGTATGCAGCGCCGGCATTCGACCCTTTGTCGTCATCGCCCCAGGCGCCAGCGCAAAGCAATATTTCCGCCGAATCGAGCGATACCGAAACACCAAGAATGTCGCCCGCTTGCGCGTCGGTGGCTCGAATGATCGCGTTTTCCATCCACGTTCCGGCATTGCGCTTGAACAAATAGACGGAACCCGCATTCGCTCCAGCGGCCGTATCGTCGTTGTACGAACCGACGATGACCATGTCGTCGGTCAGGCTCACCGCCGTGCCGAAGACGTCGCCTGCCGCCGCATCACTGGCGTAGAGCTTCGATTCCTGCGTCCACATGCCGCCAATTCGCGTAAAAATATAGGCCGCGCCGGCATCGGTACCTTGGTCGTCGTCACCCGATGCGCCCGCAATGAACGTTTGCCCGCGTATCGCAACGGAAAACCCAAATTGATCCCCCGACTGCCCGTCCGCCGGCTTGATCTTCCCCTGCGGCACCCATAAACCGGCATTTCGCCCGAACGCATACACCGACCCGGAATCGGCTCCATTGTCGTCGTCCACATGCGCCGCGACGACCGCCAGGTCGCCATCGATCGCAAGCCGGATACCAAAATCATCGAAAGATTGCCCATCGTCCGCAGATAGCTTCGCCTCCTGATACCACGTCGTCCCCATTCGAACGAATACGTATGCCGCGCCGTCTTGGCTGCCCTGCACATCGGCCCAATAGGCACCCGCAAGGACCGTATCACCGTCGATCGCCACGGACAAACCCAGCCTATCTGCCGAGGATGCATCATCCGCGACGAGCTTCGATTCTTGGGTCCACGTTGTCCCATTGCGAACGAATACATACGCCGATCCTGCATCCGCAAGTCCGAGCGCGTCGTCCAAATAAGCCCCCACGGCGATCGTATTGCCGTCAATGGCCACGGCTTGACCAAAATGCGCCCCCGCAGACCCATCGTTCGGCAATAACTTCGCCTCCTGCACCCATACGCCGGCTATATTGCGAAATACATACGCCGCCCCGGAATCCGTTCCATTGTCGTCATCGTAATCGGCCCCCACCACGATCGTATCGCCACTCATCGCAATCGTCGTGCCGAATCGATCCCCCGCCGCGCCGTCGTTCGCCAATAGCTTTGCATCTTGCGCAATCAACGAATTGATCGGCACCTTCGCGGCTGCATCCTTCGCCGAAGGTTTTTCCTGGCCGTGATGAACGAATTCTTCCTCAATGCCCCGATCGTTCGATTCCGTAAGCTCGCCCGCAATTGACCCCGGTTCGACCCACTCGCCTAGCTCGCTCGACGCAAATTCATCCGTGCCACAGGCGCCAGAAAGTACGCCACAAAACAAAACCAAGCCCAGAAAACCCGTGAAGCTACCAACTCGTCTCATCGCTCGTCCTCGACACCCACGCGTAATGTTCTGTCCGCCACGACTTCTGGATGGAGGACCGGTGGAAATGTCGCGCTTTTGAAAGAAAAATTACTCGATATTTTCGTACCACGCGCTCCGGGGGCTGCCCGATGGCGAAAAGCGCCGGCCAAGAAGCGCTGCACGCGTCTTTTCGGCCTCGAATTGCGCACGTAAACCCTCGAACATAGCGAGCGCACGTTCGAGGTACCTTCGCCCACTTTCAGGTACGAGTCGCGAACCAGTATGGCTGCATCCAAAACAACCAAGCGCATAGAGAGCCACGGCTTGGTCATAACGCATGGCCTGCCGATGGCTGGTTTCGACGGCGCGTTTCATTGAAGCGACAGCACGCGCCGGATCGCCTCGATGATATTGATATCGGCCTTCGAGCACGAGCAAAATGGGCTCGACGGACGCCGATTCCCACATCATTTTTCGCAGCGTATCGAGACCCGTGCGAATTTCATCTTCATGGCGTTCGGGCGCGACCGCGAGGTACACGTCGATGAAGCAATTGAGCGGCAAACGCAGCGTCAACCGGGGAAAGGGCGCCTTGATGACGAGTTTCATGCCTTCGTCCGCGAGCTCCAATGCGCGTGTGAATTGTCCGAGCATCAATGCGCACGTGGCGGAAAGCCCGAGCAGCATGGCGAGCGGCGGAACGAGGCTCGGCGAAAGCAGGGTTCGCGCCCGCGCAAGGCATTCATCGGCTGCTGCGGGTTCGCCGAATCGGAGTCGAGCGCTGGCACGTGAAATGAGGGCGAGCGCTTGAAAGCGCGGGTTCTGCACGGCCATTGCAATGTGCTCCATTTGTCGAGCGGTGTCGTCGAGGCATTCGAAGTCGTCTACACCGGCCGCAGCGAATGAGCGATGGAGCAGTATTTCGAGTGCAAAAATTTGATCTTTGTGCTGCAATGCAAGCTCGAGCGCACGATTGGCACTTTGTAATGCGTCGGCGAATTTTCCTTCATTGACTTCCACGCCGGCTTTGCTGCAAAGATAAATGACTTCGGCGTGGGAGCCCGGTCGAGTCCCTCGAGCGACGCGATTCAAATACCAGCGGCTCAGGTCGTGAAGCGGCGTGTACGACAAGAGCAGCGCGAGCGCTGCGCCGTGGTTTTGTCGAGCATCGACGCTCAGCGATTCTTGCAAGTTCAGACCGCGAAGCGTCGTGAGCAGAGCTATTTCGGGTCGTCCGAGCCACCAGTATGCGGCGATCGTATTGAGCGCCAAGAGGTGCTCGGTGCGTAAAGTTTCGTCGATACGATTGCGAGGAAAAATCGACGTAACTCTCGACATACCGATGCGGCGCAAGAATTGCTCCGCCACTTCCACCCCGAGCGAACCATAAAATTGTGCGGGCGTCGAGGGCAAAGGCATGTTCGTCATTGCCGCTACGCGACGAAGTGATTCGTCGGTTTCGTCGAGGCGTCCCAGTCCATGATGCGCGACCGCCATCCCACGCCGCGTGCGAATTCGCGCCAAGATCGGCAAATCGTCGTATCCCGGTGTTCCGGCAATTCGTTCGAATGCAGCGAGTGCCTCCGCCGGAGCACCTCGGTCGAGCGCCGCTTCGCCCGCGATCATGTCGTGCTCGATGGCTTCCGACCACCGCTTCGCTTCGCGAAAATGAAACGCTTTGCGTGCTGCGTGAGCGCTGCTGTTCGGGTGCGATCGGCAGAGCGCATCGGCGAGCCTTCCATGAAGCGATCGGCGCCTCTCGTCGTCGATTCCGCGAATGACGTATTCTCGCAGTTTGTCGTGGTTGTATCGATAACGATCCTCGTGCGCGTCGAACACGCCCGCATTCGCGCCTGCGAGCACGTATTCATGGGCGCGCGGGACGAGCACCGAGAGCAAGTCGAGATCGAGCTCTCGGCCAGCCAATGCCGCAAGCTCGAGCAATTCTCGCCCGTCGTTTGGGACCCGTGAAAGCCGCTGTTCGAGCACCCGGTCCATGCCGCCTGGAGCAATACGCTCGGGCAACCCTCGGCGTATCAAATCTTCGAGGCGCCCCGATACTTCCGCGAGCGCCCGCATCACTTCGACGATAAAAAATGCATTTCCCTCCGTCTCGCGCGCAATGCGTTCGACGAATTCAGGGTTTTGCCCAGCAGCACCGACCATCGACGAGCAAAGACGCGTGATGTTTGGCAAATCGAAGCGTTCGAGCTGCAGAATGGCCATGGCCGGCAGTGAAGCCGGCAGCGCCGACGCTTCGTCGTTGCGATAGGTGCCGACGAGCAGAACCTTCCGCTCTTGCAAGTTTTCGCTGATTTCGGCAAGCAGCGAAAGACTTTCTTCGTCGGCCCATTGGAGGTCTTCGAGCAAGATCAAAACCGGTTCGTCCGATCGCAGAAGGACGTCCCGCAGCACGGTTCGCAGGCGAAAACGTGTCGCGGGGGGATCGAGCGCTGGTGGCGGGCTCACTTCACGTTCGACGAGGATGCTCAAGTTTGGCACGACCGCTTCGAGCACGCCGGCTTCGAGCTCCGATAGCGGGACATGCAATGCGATCACGTCGAGCACGGAGCGAAACACGTGAAATGCGGCGTCACCCGTCGAGGATGCTTGGCCGCGTACGACGAGGACTCCATTGACGAGCGCTTCGGCGCGGAGCTCTTCGAGCAGGCGGGATTTTCCGACCCCGCTTTCTCCGCCGACGAGCCAAGCACTTCCTCGGCCTGCTCGTGCGTCTTCGAGGACTCCGCGGAGGCGCGTGATTTCCGCATTTCGACCCGTGAACTGCGCCGCCACGAGGTAACTGTCACGCACGATCGCCGGCTCGGTCGACGTCTCGTGCGTCGCCGCGAGCAATTCTTCCATGAATGCATGCGCGCTTGCCGGGCGATCGGCTGGGTTTTTCCTGAGCGCACGACCGATGATGGCACGAACATCCGACGGTAAAACCGAAAGATCGGGCTCTTCGTCGACAATGCGCGTGACGAGCTCGGCCATGGTCGCCGAGGGCTGAAACGGAAGCTTTCCAATCATCACTTCATATGCAATGACGCCAATGGAATAAATGTCGGATGACTCGGTTGCGGGATGACGCTGGAAAAGCTCGGGAGCCATGTAAGGCAATGTTCCCGCGGCAACTCGTCGCGAAGAATCGTCGGCTGCTGCCAGGCCGAAATCGACGACCTTGAGCACACCAGCCGATGTCAACAAAATGTTGGTCGGCTTGAGATCCCGATGCAATACCCCGCGACGGTGCAAATAACTCGTTGCCCGGAGAATCTGTACGATCAGCTCGATCTGCGTGGTGCGACTTTCCAGAAGCGCCGCTGGTAGAATCGGGCGAGCTCCATCCAATAGTTCCATTGTGAAAAACGGTTGTCGCGCCGCATCGAATCCGTAATCGAGGACACCGATGATATGGGGATGCCGCAGCGTGGCAAGAACGCGAAATTCGCGTGCCAATGCCGACAAAGACGCGTTTGTCGGATCCCACGCAATCACTCGTTTGAGCGCGACGTCGTGGCCGCCGATACGGTCGACGGCCCGGTAGACGCGACCCATGCCGCCTTGTCCGATGAGTTGTTTCAGGCGGTAACGTGGGCCTATATCGACGGGCGAAGCAGATGCGCTGCCGATTGTCAAGTCATCGCGCGAAAGGCGCAGGCCCGTACCATTGGAATCACCTAATTGCTTGGAATGATTACCGGATTCGAGACGCGCGAGATCGGCGAGAAGCATGCGGCAACGCGCGCATGTGTCGACGTGAGCATCGATTACGAGCCGCTCGTGCGGCGGCAAGTCATCCACAAGAAGTTTTACAATTTGCGTTTCGTCGAGGCACGACATCGAGATATCAGCGTACACCACTCAGGAAAAGCACGACAATGATTGACGCCGCGCCCGAATGGGGTTCTAATGCTTGGTCCATCATGCTTCATCCCGAAACAAGCCTGCACTGGGATCTGCGTGCAGCGTTTCTCGCCAGCGCGCCTGCTGCCGTGCGCGCGAATTTTACGTCCATGCTGGAACTCGAACGATTCCTTCACGAATTCGTGGAAAAAGGGCGCGCGGCATGGCCCGACGTCCCTCTCGAACCGCAGGATTTTGTTGCTTTTTTGGGTCGCTCGTTGCCAGAAAGTGCGGCAGGTGAGTTTACGTCACTACATGCGAGTGATTTGTGGCTGGTGTGCGGTTATGCTCGGGGTTTGCCGCGAGCGATTGAGCACTTGGAGACGAAGAAGTTGGCGCAAGTTGCGCGGGCATTGCGACGGCTTGGGGCGAGCGAGGCATCGCTTGCAGATATTTTACAAGATTTACGCGGTATGATCATTGAAATGAATTTGCCGGTGTCGAATCGAAAGTTGTATGCGGGTCGCGGCGATTTGTCGTCTTGGCTCCGCGTATGCGCCGTGCGAAAGCTCAGCCGCGGCGGGCCCCCCCCCGCCCCCCCCCCCCCCCCGGGCCCCCCCCCCCCGCCCCCCCCCCCCCCCCCCCCCCCCGGGGGGCCCCCCCCCCTTTTCCCCCCCCCCCCCCCCCCCCCACCCCCCGGGGCCCCCCCGCCCCCCCCCCCCCCCCCCCCCCCCCCCCGGGGGGGCCCCCCCCCCTTTTTTCCCCCCTGTTTTCCCCCCGTTTTTCCGTTTGGCCCCCTTCGGCGGCGCCCCCCCCCCCCCCGGCCCCCGGGGGGGGCCGCCCCGCGCGGGCCTTGCGCCCCCCCCGCGCGCGTTTTTTCAGATGCGGGTATCCGTGAGCGAGGCGGGGTTTTTGTGGCTCTTGGGGCTCATCGAGAGCCGAATTGCGGTGGAATTGACCAACGCGGTGATCGAGTGGGAATGATTTTGAATCCGGCAGCCGACGTATTCACGCCGCACTGAGCGGGTCGGCGTAGACTTCGTCGACGGACAGAGCGCATTCGATGCTCGTGAGTTGCGCAGTTTGTCCGGCCAAGGCTTCTTCAGCGAGCTCCCATTTGCCGGCTGCATTTCGGCGAAACACTTCAATGCGTCGTTCTGCCTGAGAAACCAACACGTATTCCATGAGCGACGGGATACGCCGGTAGTGGGCGAATTTCTGCCCCCGATCGTAGGCTTCACTCGAGTCGGAGAGAACCTCCACGATGACCTTCGGATTCGTAATGGCATGGTCATTTTCCGGGTCGAGCTCCGCAGACCCGCAGACAACACTGGCATCGGGGTACGTCGCCAATCCAGTGGCAAGCACCTTGATCTTCAGGTCCGAATCGAAAACCCGGCAACGTTTGCCTCGAAGCTCCAAGGACAACGCGGTGACCACGGCAGCCTTGAGCCCAGAGTGCTCGATCGTACCGCCAGACATGTCATAGATGACCCCGTCCAGCCACTCGTGCTTGGTCGTGCTTTCTCGCTCGAGCGCGACGTAGTCAGCGTAACTCACGTACGATTTGGGTGCAGCATCGCCCGCCATGCCCCGATGCTAGCGCATTCAAGCGTGGCGCAACAGGAAAAAATCGACATATCCCGCGGCAAACTCGACGACATTGGCCCGAATTTCCTGCGTTATGGGGACACTCCTCAGACGTCCGTACCGGACATGCGCTCGCATGCATATTGTGGCAAGGCCCTTGCAAGGACGAGATCGCGCCTTACCATGCGGGCCATGCGTATCGACCGAATGACGACCAAAGCTCAGGAAGCGGTTCGCGCCGCGATTGATTTGGCTAGCCGGAGGGGAAATCCGGAGCTTTATCCCGAGCACCTCTTGCGCGGGATCCTTACTCAGGAGGACGGCATCGGCGCCCCGCTGCTCGCGAAAGCAGGCGCGGATAGCGCTCACATTTTACAAGCTCTCGAATCCAAAATCGATAGTTATCCCCGCGTGAGCGGCGGAGCCGAACCAAGTTTGTCTCGCCGGGCGCTGTCGGTGCTCCAGCGCGCCGAAGACGAAATGAAAGCGCTCAAGGACGACTTCATTTCGACCGAACACCTCTTGCTCGCGGCGCTCAAGGCCGACCGTGATGCGGCACAAATATTCGAAAAAAACGGCCTCTCCTACGACAAATTGCTCGGAGCGCTCGCGCAAGTGCGCGGTAGCCAGCGCGTGACCGATCGCGATCCCGAAGGGAAATTCCAGGCGCTCGAGAAATACACGCGCGACCTGACCGAGCTTGCTCGGCGTGGGAAAATCGATCCGGTCATTGGCCGTGACGAAGAAATCAGGCGCGTCATTCAGGTGCTTTCGCGCAGGTCGAAAAACAATCCGGTGCTCATTGGCGAGCCGGGCGTTGGCAAGACGGCCATCGTCGAAGGCATCGCGCAAAGGATCGTGGCGGGCGACGTGCCCGAATCATTGAAGGAAAAACGCCTCGTGGGGCTGGATCTGGCGTCGATGGTCGCAGGATCGAAATTCCGCGGCGAATTCGAAGACCGGCTGAAGGCAGTGCTCAAGGAAATCGAAGGCGCGCAAGGCAAAATCATCCTGTTCATCGACGAATTGCATACGCTCGTGGGTGCAGGTGCCGCCGAAGGCGCCATGGACGCAGCGAACATGCTGAAGCCGGCGCTGGCGCGCGGCGAGCTTCGCGCAATTGGCGCAACGACGCTCGATGAATACCGCAAACGCATCGAAAAAGACGCGGCGCTCGAACGGCGTTTCCAGCCAGTGTACGTAGGCCAACCTACGGTCGAGGACACGATTGCGATTTTGCGTGGATTGAAGGAAAGGTACGAGATCCATCACGGCATTCGTATCCAAGACGCGGCGCTCGTGGCGGCGGCGATGTTATCGAATCGGTACATCACCGAGCGGTTTTTGCCGGACAAAGCGATCGATTTGGTGGACGAAGCGGCGTCGAGAATCCGTATGGAAATCGATAGCTTGCCGACGCCGATCGACAACGTGGAGCGACAGCTCGTGAAGCTTGGCATGGAAGAGCAGGCGCTGCAGCGCGAGCCGGACAAGGCGAGCAAAGCGCGGCTCGAAGAAGTGAAGCGCGAGATTGCGGAATTGCAGACGAAGCGCGACACGATGCGAGCGCAGTGGATGCGCGAAAAAGAGATCATCGCGGAGATTCGCAAAGCCAAGCAAGCGATTGAAGAATTGCGCATCGAGGAAGAGCGGCACAAGCGGCGGGGCGACCTGGGCAAAGCGTCGGAAATCCATTACGGAAAGATTCCGGATGCGGAGAAGAAGCTCGAAGCATTGCGTGGCGACCTCGGAAAGGTGCAAGACAAGGGCAGTTACCTGAAAGAGGAAGTCACGGACGAAGACATTGCGCACGTGGTGTCGAAGTGGACGGGCATTCCAGTGTCGAAGATGCTGGAAAGCGAAATGCAAAAACTACTTCGTTTGGAGGACGAGCTACGTAAGCGCGTGGTGGGTCAAGACCATGCGCTGGTGGCGGTGGCGAATGCGATTCGGCGGTCACGCGCGGGGCTTGGCGAGGAAAAACGTCCCATTGGTTCGTTCATGTTCCTCGGGCCGACGGGCGTGGGTAAAACCGAATTGGCCAAGGCATTGGCGGAGTTCCTCTTCGACGATGAAAAGGCGATGGTACGCATCGACATGAGCGAATATGGCGAACGTCACGCCGTAGCGCGATTGATCGGCGCGCCTCCGGGGTATGTTGGATACGAGGAAGGTGGGCAATTGACCGAGCCTGTGCGGCGGCGGCCGTATACGGTGGTGCTTTTCGACGAAATCGAAAAAGCGCATCCGGATGTGTGGAACGTGCTGCTCCAGGTGCTCGATGATGGACGTTTGACGGACGGTCAAGGCCATGCCGTGGACTTCAAGAACACCATATTGATTCTGACGTCCAACTTGGGAACGGCGGCGGCCATGGCGGTCGAAGAGCGAGAGACGCTGAGCCCGGCCGATAAGGTGGAGCTGGTCAAGCGTGTCGTCATGGACGAGGTACGGAAGCAATTCCGGCCGGAATTTTTGAATCGCTTCGACGACATCGTGGTGTTCCGCAAGCTCGAACGTTCGCAGCTCGAAAGGATCGTCGACATTCAGCTCGGGTTCTTCGAGAAGCGTTTGGCGCGGCGAGGTTTGTCGGTGACCGTGACGCCGGGAGCGAAATTGGCGATCATCGAGCATGGTTGGGATCCGCAATATGGAGCGCGACCGCTGAAGCGAGCGATTCAAAAGCTGGTGGAGGACGAGCTTGCGAAGCGGATCCTGGGTGGCGAGTTCAAGAGCGGCGATACGATCCAGGTGAATCGTGGGACCGATGGGCTGACGTTCTCGAAGGTGACGTACAACTGAGCAGCCCAAGTGGACCTGGCGGCGTTGGCGTGAGGAGTGGTCACGTACGATATTCCCAGTCAACGCCGCTGGTTGTTCGCGTCGACATGAAGATGAAGCTGTGATAGCGTCGGTGCACGCATGTCGAGCAATCTGTCGTCACGAATCGTCAACGCGAGCTGGGCAGCGGACGCAGTCGGAATCCCGCTGTTCCGGGCGTTCGGTGACATGGATGATCCACTTCGGCTGACAGTGCTGATCGCGGATCGTTTGGCCCACGAGTCACGGCAGCTTCAGGAGGATGCTGAAGCGTGTAAACAACCCGGGACGGCATGGGCTGAACGTCTCTACCACCTCAAGCGCATACTCCACCGTGTTCCGCGGGCGTCCATGAGGCGGTATATTGGTGCCATCGTTGATTTCGATGCATTGCATACGCGGCGGCCGAAGGGGGCGAAACTTTGGCGTGACAGAGAGCTCCGTCGGCAACGAAGAGAATTTTTCGATTGCTTGTGTAACGCCATCGATGCAGGCGGATGGCTCGTGTTGCGCCCGAACGTTGCCGATGAAGTATCGGCGGAACTGCCAGATGGTCTTGTTCGCGCGTCCGTAAATGTTGCGCCGATTGCCGAGCAGGGTATCGAGCGCAGCTTTCACAAGATCAGTTCTGACGTGCGCCCAGTATTGTCTTGGCTCGTTGAGCAACGGAAGGTCCTTGATGTTGAAGACGTCGAAGAAATTTTGAGGGAGGGATCAGCGAAGCTGGAGACATACACCCTCATGCTTGCGTATGAGCTTCTCAAACCGTCCGCGCGAACGGCGGGGCGCCGATTGAGTGTGCTCCGCGGCCCACAGAAGCTCAACGGTTCCGTGGGAGGTTTCGTTGTTTTCCCGGTAGATCCCGCGGAGAACGCTGATGAATCGTGGCAAGTGGCTGACGCTGCGGATCGTTTGGGGGCTCTCGGAGTCATGTCGTCTGCCATCGATGCGCTCGAAGCGTGTGGATTTATTCAACGCATCCAATCGTCACAGAATGGTGCGTCAATCCACATTCCCCGGCGCATTCGCACATTTTTACGACGCCTGGCGCGCATTGAGTCCCCTACAGTATGGAGCTCCGACAATGAGCGACTTGCTCGGAACGTGCTGGAGCAAGGAGAAACATATTTTCAAAGATTGCCTCTGGCGGAACAGCTCGAAGTCCATCAATACGCCATTCAAAGCGGTGACGTGGAGATTGCGAAAAAGACGGCCAAATATTATGGGACCGATTTGCGAGAAATTGCGTACCGGCTGAGTCGAGAAGGTCGATTTGCTGCCGCTGCCGATGTGTATCGCGCCATTGTCGAGCAATTTGATGAAAATGATGCCTATGCATGGGAGTACTTCGGGTTCAATCTTGCGCGCGAAGCTGAGAGAAGGTTGAATCAGGGGGGTAGCGGACTGACGGAGGACGAACGTCGACAAATTGGCGGTGCTTACAGTCGTGCGGTTGCGGAAGAGAAAACCGACAATCCGCTTTATGTTGGCCGGCTATTGGGATTTCGTGCGCAATGCGGCGAATACGTGAATGTCGAATTCGAAGAACGCATGATTTCCTACCAAAATTCGAGGTGGAAGGATACTGCCAGAGGTTATTTCGCGCGCATGGTGTTTGACGGCCTCAGTCGCGGCGGTCGACACAGTGAACGTGATGATCTTTACAACTTGTGGCGCCGAGAGCTCCAGGGAAACCGATTCTTCGAGACTGCGCATGACGAATGAGCAGCTAGCGCCCCCCAATAGTGATCGTCTGATTATTTACGTTCTGGGCTCAGGCTATGGGGAAAGCCAGGTAGTACTATTTCCTGGCTCCAACCGCCGATGCATGGTCGTCGATTCCTGTCGTAAGACGAGACGTGGGAAAAATCTAACCGCATCGCTCCTGCGGAAGCTTGATATTAAGAAAATTGATCTACTGGTATTAACGCATTCTGACGAAGACCATATCGGTGGTGCACCGGAGCTAATTGATGAATTCGACCCCGAATTACTTTGGCATTCGGATTTCGTCGGTAGCATGCGTGGACTCGTCGCGAAATGGCTTCGCGCAAAACCCGGCAACAGGCGTTACCTCGAGCTTCAGAGGACGGTAGAGCGGATTGATCGGCTGGCCGAATGCAACCGTACCGACTTGGTGCATTGGAAAACTCTGCCTTGGGAGCATCAACCGAGCGGATGCATCGTCCAAGCTGTCGCACCTCCGCACAGTATCAGCGCGATCCGAGCGTTTGAAGTGGACAATCTCGTACGTCGGAACGAAAGTGGGGAGTGGATCGTTCCGGAGGAGGGACAAAAGCTGCTGAATGGACCGAAATCGCCCGGCGACCATCCCAATTCATTTTCCATTGCGTTGTCCATTCAATGGCTGTCCCATCGAATTTTACTCTGTGGTGATGTAGAAAAACCGCAGTGGGAGCGAGTGATAACGAAACTGAGTCGAGGAGATGGTCGTCGTCTTCCGCTTCTTCGAGAGCTTGATGTCGTTAAAATTGCACACCATGGCTCGGACAACGCCTTCTGTGAAGAGGCTTGGCAACTACACCTCGATAACAAGCGGGATGGCGAGGTCTTCGTTCCTGTAACTCCGTTTAATCAGAAGGCCAAATTGCCCGACAGTCCAACATTGGAAAAACTTCGTCAAAGATACGTTCAGTTGGCGATCACGGCTGATGTCGGTGGTGCGTTCGATCGCGCAAAATCATGCCAATGGGAATTGACCGTGCCACCTGCCCCACAGTGCATCGACGGCCAATGCATGGTCGTCGTCACTCTGCATTGCGATGGGTCTCGAACCATGCAGGCCACAAGAGACGCGGGGATATTTGCATGTCCATCTCGTCCCTCAATGCTGAATCAGTTGCTGAGCACAGCGGACGATTTCCCAGAGTGATGACGACGTCCGTCTTGCAGGTGTGCTGACCCAGCAGAATAACTGCTGACACCCGCCTCATCCTCGACTACACCCCCGCGCATGCTCGATCTCCGTCACGTCGTCGATCAACTGGACGACGTTCGCGCCGGCTTGGCGCGACGCTCGCCCGCAGCAGCCGAAACGCTCGCTCCCATTGCCGAGCTTGGTCAAAAACGCCGCGAGCTCATCGCGGTCGTCGAGGCCAAGCAGGCGCAGCGCAACCTGGCCAATGAAAAAATGGCCAAGGCCGACAAGAAGTCTCCCGAGTTCGCCGAACAACGGGAAGCGCTGAAGCTTCTGTCGAGCGAAATCAAAGAAGCCGAAAAACAGCTCAACGACGTGCTGGCGTCCATTTCTGCCATCCTGCCGCTCGTTCCGAACATTCCCGATCCGTCGGTTCCCGAAGGCAAAGGCGAAGAAGACAACGTCGTCGTTCGGACCTGGGGCGACAAACCGTCCTTTTCGTTCACGCCCAAAGCACATTGGGACATCGGCACAGCGCTCGGAATCCTGGACTTCGAGCGTGCGGCGAAGCTATCCGGCGCTCGATTCACGGTTCTGATGGGCACCGCCGCGCGGCTCGAACGATCGCTCATCAGCTTCATGCTCGATCTGCACACGCGCGATCATGGGTATACGGAAGTTTTGCCGCCGTTTCTCGTGAAGGACTCGGCGCTTTTCGGTACGGGCCAATTGCCGAAATTCGCCGATGATCTTTTCAAGACGCACAAGAGCGATCCGGAGCGCGCGTACGACTTGTTTTTGATTCCGACGGCAGAAGTGCCCGTGACGAACCTTCATGCCGACGAGATCCTCGAAGTGGATCGCCTACCTTTGGCCTACACCGCCTACACGCCGTGTTTTCGCGCGGAAGCCGGAAGCCACGGAAAGGACGTGCGCGGGCTGATTCGGCAACATCAGTTCGACAAGGTGGAGCTCGTGCGGTTTGCGACGCCGGAGACGTCGAACGAAGAGCATGAAAAGCTGACGCGGCACGCCGAGGAAGTGTTGCGGCGTTTGGGGCTGCATTATCGCGTGTCGCTCTTGTGCGCCGGAGACATGGGCGCCTCGTCGCAAAAAACGTACGACCTCGAAGTATGGCTGCCGGGGCAGAACCTTTATCGCGAGATTTCGAGCTGCTCGAACTTCGGGGAGTACCAGGCGCGTCGTGCGCAGATTCGGTACCGGCCGGAGCCCAAGGGGAAAGCTCGGCTCTTGCATACGCTGAATGGTTCCGCGCTTGCCGTGGGTCGCACGGTGATCGCGATCCTCGAGCAGTACCAGCAAGAGGACGGGACGGTGGTCGTTCCGGAAGTGCTTCGGCCGTACATGGGATGCGAAGTGATCCGCGGGGTTTGAGTGCGGAACTAAGACCGGGCCAGATCTGGACGCTCGCTCCGCGCGCGTGGGACGCGCGCTGCGCGAGGCTAGTTTACGATGGGGGGGCCGAGGCTCGCCTCCCGGTGTTTTTGCGCTTCGCACAAAAACACGGCGAGGCTCGGCCCCCCCATACCCCCCGATTTTGCCTCATTCCAAACGGATCGGCGTTCTGGTCCCCTGAGAGGTGCCAGGTGCGGTCGTCAAAGAATTTGGCCCTTCTCGCCGAGTTCAGATAACGACGCCTTTGTTCACTGGCTCGCCGCCTGCCGCTCCCTGTCGAGTGGTTCGCGGAGTGCCGTTCTCCATCGTGAAAGGGCGTCTCATGCAGGCGTCGAGTGCGTCGTCGTCCATCCAAGCCGCGGTAAATGAAGACGCAACCGTGTTGCGCATTGGATCCGAGCAAACCGATCTCGAGGCTGATGGGCTGAGTGCGCTCGAAGCGCATACGGACTTTCCAGACGTGCCCTTTGCGCGGATCGACCTGCCGCGGGTGTCGATGGTGCCTGCGCCGGATGCCGACCAGGACAAGCAAGCGTTCGCCGAGGAAGAGGAGCGTTTTGATGTGAATCGGCCGCCGCCCGAGTGGTGCGTGGACCTTGGGACATCGATGCTCGCGATGACGACGTTCGAGCTTTGGATGGCGCTCGCTCGCGGGGACGTGGAGGGCAAGACGAGCGTCTGGTGCAATGGGATGGAAAGCTGGGAGATGGTCGCGAACGTACCGGAGCTCGCGCATGCGCTCTCGGACTCGCTTTCGCTGGCACCTCCGCCGGTGATTCCGACGCCAACGGAGCTCATGAGCGTGCGATCGCATGATCGAACGCCGCTCGGGTTTGGCACGACAGACGCGGTCAACGATGGTCAGGATGATCAGCCTGCGCAATCGGGGCCGATTTCGCGGCGGATGAAGGGTATTTCCGGGGGTCGGGCTGCGTTCGTGGCAGCGTGTTTCGCCGCGGCGGCAGCGGTGGGGCTGGTCGCCGTGCCGCAGAGCTCCGATGTGCCCGACGAGGTGGCGAGTGCCAATCGCCCGGTGGCGACAGCTCGGCTTCAAGGAGCGATGGACCGGGCGAATCGGCAGGTGGAAGAGGTATTACAGCGGCGCATCGAGGCGGAAGCGGCGCGTGCGGTGGAGCCGGTGTCACTGTCAGCGCGGAAACACAAGGAAGTGGGGCAACGTCGTTCGCGACGAGGGCGTCATTGAACAAGCAGGCCGTAGCGAAACCAAAGAACTCGCGCTATGGTCCCGTCCCCGTGACCCTCACGGGCCCGATCCGACGTCGTCCAAGGGCAGGACGGAGGACTTTGAATCCTCTAATCGTGGTTCGAATCCACGCGTCGGAACCAACGCTGTCTAGCTTCCGTCCCAACATCCCGCGTGCGCACTGGTTGTCGCCGCGAAACCCGAAGTCGCTGGCGTCCGCATCGCTAGGCCGTTTACCGTAGCTGCAAGGAGCGGCTGGGTGACGAGCGACGACGAGACCGAGGAAGCAAGGTTCGTCGCACGTCTCGTTGCGCGTGACGAGTCTGCGTTCAACGAGCTCGTCATCGCGTACGAGCGGCGCGTGTTCGCGCTCGTGTTCCGCATGATCGGGCGTCGTGAAGAGGCGGAGGACTTGGCGCAAGAAGTGTTCGTCCAAGTCTTCAAGGCGATCGATCAGTTCCGAGGCGATTCGAAGCTGTCCACGTGGATCTTTCGCATCGCCGTGAACCTCTCCAAGAACCGGATGAAGTACCTGTCGCGTCGGCGATCGGGACAGCAGGACGACATCCACGAAATTGCCGAGCGGCTCACGGGGGAATCAGGCAAGGGCGTCACGGTTGCGCGCGTGGAACGACCGGACGACATGCTCGAAGGGTTGCAGCTCGAGACGATCGTGAAGCGAGCGATCGAGCGGGTGGATCCGGATTTTCGCGAGGTGTTGATTCTGCGCGACGTGGAGGACATGTCGTACGAGGAGATCGGGCAGTTGACGGGTTTGGCCGAGGGAACCGTCAAGAGCCGGATTTTCCGGGGGCGCGCGCAGCTCAAGGCGCTGGTCGAAAAAGCGCTCGGTGACAAATCCAAGGGCGAGAAGAAGTCATGAGCGGCGACGACGCGAAGCACGAGCAAGAAGCGACTGCGTCGGACGAGACGCAAAGCGCGTTGGGCACGAGCGAAGACGTGACCGACGAGGAAGCCGAACGACTGGCGAAAGAAGCGGACGAGTGGCTCGCTGACGAAGAGAAGAAGAACGGTTCGGAAGACGAAACGGAGCCGCCGCTCGATGAAGTGGACATGCGCGACATCTTGCGTCGCGCGCTCAGGCCGCCGCCGGGATCGGTGGCGCCGGAGCTGCTTTCGGGCGTGCAGAAGAAGCTGCGGACGCGTTCACGGGGGAAGTTTTACGGCGATGGATGGAGCACGGCGCGGTCACCGCGGTCGACGTATTTGGTGACGAGCGTGCTGATGCTCGTGCTGATAGGGTTTGTCTTTTTGATACTGCTGCCGTGGGGGAGCGGGGCGTTGCCGTAGGTCACAGCAATGCTTTGAGTTCAAAGCATCGTCCGAGCCGTGGTTGAAGAAAGCAGGTGGTATCCTGTCGTATGGCGACGACCGAAACCTACGCGTTCGGGGGGCGGCGGGCCCGCATCCCCCCAACGCACTGCACTGGGCGGAGCCGAGCTTCAATCCTCAATCACCGCACTCGCCTCCGCTTTCGGAACGCTCTCCGCCTTCGGCAACCGAATGCAAAACCGCGTCCCGCCTTCATCACGACCCTCGCAGCGAATCGTCCCGCGATGCGCTTCGATGATGTCCCGTGTGACCGCGAGCCCCAGCCCCGTGCCGCGCTGCTTCGTCGTGAAAAACGGATCGAAAATCGATGCGCGCATCTCCTCGGGTACGCCCGATCCGCTGTCCTCGATGGTCAGGTCGATGCCCCCATCACTCGCCGTGCGCAGATTGATGACGAGCTCCCCACCTTTGGACATCGCCTCGCGCGCGTTACGCACGAGGTTGAGCAGCGCCTGCCGAAAGAGCGATTCGTCGACGAGCGCGTCGGGCAAGTCCGCATCGACGTTCACGTGACTCGTGACGTTTCCACGCTCGAGCTCGGGCCTGACAAACGTGAGCAGCTCGTGCACCAAGTCCTCGACACGCTCGCGTTCCAGCGTCGGTTTCGGCCTACGCGCGATGCTGAGGTACTGCTCGGCGATACGCGACAAACGCTC
This sequence comes from Polyangiaceae bacterium, assembly GCA_016715885.1. Taxonomy (NCBI): domain Bacteria; kingdom Pseudomonadati; phylum Myxococcota; order Polyangiales; family Polyangiaceae; species Polyangiaceae bacterium. The sequence continues at coordinate 397,928 of JADJXL010000015.1, read as the reverse complement.
GACTTCGCCCCTGATGGCCACGACGAGCTGCGACGCCTCTCTGTTGCCACTCGTCGCGACCTCCTCCTCGAGTAGCTCGAGGTTGAGGCCAATGGACGAAAGCGGGTTGCGTATTTCGTGCGTGACGTGAGCTGCCATCTTGCCAATCGCAGCGAGGCGCTCGGCGTTCACGAGCTCGCTGCGCGCTCGCTGAATCGCCGCGACCATGCTCTCGAACGTCGTCGCTAGCTCGCCAATCTCGTCGTTCGTCGCGACAATTTCCCGCGGCGTGAGGTCTCCTCGCGCAACCGCCTCCGCACGCTCGGTGACGCGCGTGAGCGGTGCGAGCACGCGGCGCGCGTACACCGATATCGCCACGCCAACGAGCAACGTGAGCCCAAACAAGCCGACGAGAAGCTGCATCGCGCGCGTCTCACGGCGCTTGGCCTCCGCCGTGAGCGCATCCATGCGTTCGTCGATGCGCGCTCGAATGGCCCGCAGCCGATGCGCACCATCGGTCTCCCGTTTCAGCACATCGTCACGCGCACGCTCTGCACCCTCGGCGTCACCGGTAGCAAGCGCTTGAAACAACTTGCCAAAACGTTCCGGTTCCGCAGTGAGAAACTTTTCGATCGAGGATGCCTCGCGAACGACTTCAGCACGGAATGCGCGAACCGATGTGTCTCCCCCATCGAGCTCTCGTTCCGCCGTCTTGCGCACCTTGGCAAACGTGAGCGGACGCGTACGTCGAGCCGTCTCGATCCACTCGCGCACGTCACCAGGGTTCTTCGCCGCCGTGATGTGGTTGAGCTGCAAGTTCAGCAGATTCTGATCGGCGAGAGCCTCGTCGATTTGGCGCACCATCGGCACGTAAACGTTGCGCAAGAGCTCGGCATCACGCGCAGCATCGCGCAGCGCTCGCAAGCTCCACGCCACGGTGATCGTGGAAGCGACGAGCACCAGCACGTAACTGGCGAGCAACCTGCCCGCGACGGTTCGTCTGCGCTTGGCATTGGCTGCTGACATCGATCAGCCAGTGATGGCTCGCAAAAGGAGCGATACGAGGTCTTCTGCAGGCTCACCACGCGTCCTGAAGCGATGAAGACTCGATGCACACGCCGTCACGAGAAGGCCGCCACCACGCGCTCGATGCTCGGCAATGCGTTCATCTGCAATCGCGGCCGACGTGGCTGGTCGCGTGATGGGCAAGAGGCCTCCACCACCGCTGCATTCGGAGTGGACGCCATCGCGCAAGAAGCGGGCAGGCGACGAGCCAAGAATTTTTTCGAGCAGGATGCGAGGTTCGTCATGACGACCAAGCCCACGTCCAAGCTGACAAGGCGCGTGCCAACGAACGGGACCCTTGGCGAGCTGCGACGACGAGGCGAAGCGATTGCGCGCTTCGTACGCAAGATCGAGGAGCAGTTCCGTAGGCTTTGGAATCGTGATGCCGAACCGCGGGTACTCGACGAGCACCGTGCGCGCGCAACCTGGATCGACGAGGATGATGCGAGGAAACGATGCGGCTTCGACGGCGAAGCGCGTTGCCGCGGCGAGGAAGCCTTCGCGATCACCCGCGTAGAGCGAAGACAAACCACAGCAGCTACGGATGGCTCGTACGGGCCCCCGAGCGAGCTGCTCGGAGAGCGCGAGCGCGTCTTTGGCAGCGCCACGCTCCAAGCGCGCGTAGCCGCATCCCACGAGAACGCCGGCGACGGGAGGTTTGTCGCGGCTCATGGATGCTTCGAGCTCGTCGAAGACGCGCGACGCCTCCGCTTCGCGCACCGTTGCTTTTGCAGCGGACGCAACCGCCGCGGGAGGAGCTGCTCCGCGCGTGAAAAAGTCCGCGCGCGCATCGACGAGCACGGTAGCGGGCTCGTTGCGATGGTCGCACTTCTCACGGCACGCGTGACATCCGGTGCACGCCCACGCCGTGGATGCATGCTCGACGTCGACGGGCACATCACCGCGCCCTGCGAAGTACGTCATGCTCATCTTGCCCCACGGCGTGACCGTTTCGCTGGCCTCCGCATTGGATACGGGACACGCAGCACGGCAAAGCTTGGGGCAGTAGACGCACGTTTCGAGCGAGCGTTCGTGCGTCGCGACAATCGGCAAACGGAGCACGTCACGAGTGTCCGCGCGCTGGGCGACGAGTGCAACGTCTCATCCCTGATTTCCCTCTCTCTGCGCGCAAAGAAGGGCACTAGACGGCGAAATTACGAGCTCGTTCGCCCGGCGTCTTGACCACCAGGACTGCTCGATCGATTCGCGAGCCCACGTCGCCCTTGTGCAGGCGCTTCACCCGGCTGGCTGCCACGAGATGGCTTCGCCGCGCTCTCTTGCGGAGGAGCTGCAGCCGGAGCCACCGCGTTCGCGGGTCCAACCGATCGCGTCGTCGGGGGCTCTTGCGGAAACACGATCGTGAACGTCGTGCCCTTCTCGGTGGAGTCCACCGTGATGGAACCACTGTGCTCGTCGACGATCTTCTTGACGATCGCGAGGCCGAGCCCTGTGCCTCCTGGCTTGCCGCTCGTCACGAAAGACTGAAACAGACGCTCGCGCACAGGCTCGGGAATGCCCTTGCCCGTGTCGGCAACACTGAGCACGAAGTCGGGACCTCGGCGAAACGCACGCACGACGACCTGACCTTCACCAAGCGGCTCCATCGCTTCGACCGCGTTGCGCACGAGGTTGTGCACGACACGCGTGACCTTCGCTTCATCGAATCGCGCCGTTCCACGATCATCGAGCTCCATGACGAGCGATACCGGTCGCCCTTCGAGCTCGAGTGCCAGTTGCTTCTCGAGGTCACCGAAAAACTTCGTGAGATACACCTTCCGCACGAGGATGCTGCGTTCACCTCGGGCAAACTCCAAGAGCTCGCGTTGCATCGCGCTGATGGCGTCGAACTGCTTCAAGATGAGGCGCATGTGATCCGCTCGCACGTTCGGATCGTTCGCCATGCTCATGAGTTGCACGTAGCCGCTGATGACGGTGAGCGGCGTGCGCATGTCGTGCATGACGCCCGAAAGCAGGCGACCGATGGCCGAGAGTCGCTCGCTCTTTTCGCGCTCCATACGCGAGCAGAACAGACGCACGGCCGTCGACGCATTGGCTGAAACGAGACGCAAGAGCGACCGATGTTCCTGGGTAAACCCATGCGGGTTCTTCGCGTTGTAGATGCCCAGGGCCCCCAAAGGCTTGTCGCCTTCACCTTCGAGCGGCACGACGACCGCGCTCTCCACATCGAAATCGAGCGATGGGTGCATTCGCGTGAGCGCTGCTTCGGCAACGGGCCCCGTGGGCGGATCCTGCGGACCAACCTGCACGGGTTGGTTGTGCGCCATGCTCCAGCCGAGCAGCCCATCACCTCGTTTGACCTGCAAACGTTTCACTTCGGCATCGCGCGTCGCGTGATTCGATGGCCGAGGCTCGACGAAGTACAGGAACACACCCGCTTCACCTTCGTCGATGAGCAGACCTCCCGCTCGAGCTCCACACGCACGTGCCGCCGCCGAAATCACCGCGCGGCTCAGGTCTTCGAGTGACCCGGCACCACTCATGGATGTTTCGAGCTCAAACAAAAGCGCCAAGTCTGCGATGCGGTGCTCGAGCTGCTCCTTCGTCTCGACGAGCTGCATGTTTTTCTGGATGACCGAGAGAAACAGGCGCGAATTGTCGATCGAGATCGCGGCTTGCGTGGACAGCGCCGAGAGGAGCTCTTCGTCGTGCTTGGAAAAACCGTTCTTGCGACTGCGCTTGTTCAAGACCTGCACGACACCAATCGTGCGGCCCACGTGATTGCGCATCGGCGCCGCAAGGATCGATCGCGTGCGATACCCCGTGAGCTCGTCCCATGACCGCAAGAATCGCGGATCGTTGTAGGCATCTTTCACGCGCGCCGTCTTGCCGTACTTGGCGACGTGACCCGCGATGCCCTCGCCAACGGGAAGCTCGATCGAACGCACTTCACCACCGAGCGTGACGCGCGACATGAGCAACCCACGATGCTCGTCGAGCAAGTAAAGCGTCGCGCGATCAGCATCGAGCAGCTCGCTGATCTTGCCGAGAATGAGCTCGAGGATTTGATCGAGGTCCAGCGTCGAACCGAGCGCGAGTCCCACGTCGCGTAAAGCGCGGACGGTTTTTTCCGAACGCGCAAGCTTGGCTTCGAGTCGTTTGACCCGAGCCTCGAGTTCTCGCGCGCGATCGGATTCACCGCTCACGCATCGACGCTAACACGGCGCGCATGGCGCTACAGCAGTCGTCGATGCGTGCGGAAGTGGAGGGGAGGAGGGAACGAATGGACGGGAGTTTGACGATGAGGATGAGCCGGGAGGGCTATTGATTCATGCTCTCGAGGAACTCTTGGTTCGTCTCGGTGCGGCTGACCTTGTCGAGCAAGAATTCCATGGAGTCGATGACGTTCAGCGGGTGCAAGAGCTGGCGGAGCAGCCACACGCGCTGAAGAATCCATTCGGGCAGGAGGAGCTCTTCCTTGCGCGTCGCGCTCTTGTTGATGTCGAGACACGGGAAGATGCGCTTTTCCATGAGCTTCCGATCCAGGTGGATCTCGCTATTGCCCGTGCCCTTGAACTCCTCGAAAATCACCTCGTCCATACGCGAGCCGGTGTCGACGAGCGCTGTGGCGACGATGGTGAGTGATCCGCCTTCTTCGACGTTTCGTGCAGCGCCGAAGAAACGCTTGGGCTTGTGCAGCGCGTTCGAATCGACGCCGCCGGAGAGGATCTTGCCGCTCGGCGGAACGACGGTGTTGTAGGCACGCGCCAAACGCGTGATCGAATCGAGAAGAATGACGACGTCGTGCTTGTGCTCGACGAGGCGCTTGGCCTTCTCGATGACCATCTCGGCGACCTGCACGTGACGCGTTGCGGGCTCGTCGAAGGTCGAGCTGATGACCTCGCCTTTGACGGTGCGCTGCATGTCGGTGACTTCTTCGGGCCGCTCGTCGATGAGCAGCACCAGAAGCGTCGTGTCGGGATGATTTGCGCTGATGGCGTTGGCGAGGTTCTGGAGAAGGACGGTTTTACCAGCGCGCGGAGGTGAAACGATGAGACATCGCTGGCCTTTGCCGATGGGGCACAGCATGTCGATGATGCGCGTCGAGAAGCCTTTTTGGCCGTTCTCGATGTTGAACTTTTGTTGCGGGTAGAGCGGCGTGAGGTTGTCGAAGAGGATCTTGTCGCGCGCAACCTCGGGCGAAACGCCGTTGATCTTGTCGACTTTGAGCAGCGCGAAGTACGCCTCGCGCTCCTTCGGGGGACGAATCGGGCCGCTGACGGCATCGCCCGTGCGGAGGTTGAATCGACGAATTTGCGATGGAGAAACGTAGATGTCGTCGGGACCTGGGAGGTAGTTGTAGTCGGGCGCGCGCAAGAACCCGAACCCGTCGGCCAGGCACTCGAGAACGCCTTCGCCGTAGACGGGTTGGTCTTGAGCAGCGAGCGCTTGCAAGAGGGCGAAAATCAGCTCCTGCTTGCGGAGACCAGCGGCTCCCTCAATGTTGAGTCCCTTGGCCATCTGGACCAGATCGGCCATCGACTTCTGCTTCAATTCACGCAGGTGCATCGATCGAAAACTCCACGCAGGGGAAATGCCCAGCAAGGGCAAGAGCCCCGAGGTCTGTACGGTTGAAGATTGCGTCGAACGTTTGGGTGATGTTTTGGTGCGGCTGCTGCATTCAGCACACCGCAAACGAAGTCCACCCCAGGGAAGGGTGTCCCATTGTCGTGCGAGCAGGGTGACGCATTCGCGGATTCGGAATGCGGTCGAGCACGTAGCTCGACAGCCGCGACTCTACCAAGGGATCAAGTCCTGTCAATCAGCCGCGTAGCAAGGCACGTTCATCGCGCTTGGGCAGATCGAATTGCCGGGAATTGGACCTGCGTTGCAGCTTCGACATCATGCAGCTAGGAGCCACTGTGGCGATGGGACAGAAGCAAGTTCACCTGCTCGTCCGCGGGCGCGTACAAGGCGTCTATTTTCGAGCGTCCACGGAGCGCGAAGCACGTCGTTTGGGCCTTGTGGGCTGGGTCAAAAACTGCCCAGACGGCAGCGTGGAAATCGCGGCCGAGGGATCCGAAGAAGCTTTGAAAGATCTCGTGGCCTGGGCTCACCGGGGTCCGAGCGCCGCGCGCGTCGAACATGTCGGCGTCGAGTGGCGCGGATTCGTCGGGGATTTCGTGGATTTTCGGATCATCGACTGATGTGGAAGGACTTCATGGGCGCCAGTCGTTTGAGGTGTTCGTGAATCAAAGAGCGATCTTCACGAGCGCGATCATCACGCTCCTCGCAGCGGCAACGCCGGCTGCACACGCCGCAGGTGAGCTTCCGCAACCGGCCGCGAGCGCGTCGGCATCGTCGGCATCATCGGTGCCGAATGTGCTGCCCGAGCTGCCAAAGCTCGCCCCCATCACGATCGTCGAAGCCGACCCCGGTGTCGCGCAGGACCTCGATCGGTTGCTCGAAAGGCTGACGGCGCCCGATGCTCATACGCGTGACGCGGCGCGCGCGGGCATCGCGGAAGTGACGCCGTCGGTGGTCGCTGCGGTGCGCGTGCGCGTGCTGGAAATTCGCGCATCGATCGATCGGAAAGAGGCGCAGGGGCTGCTCGATGACGCGCGCAAAGCGGGCCGCAAGGCGATGAAGGCGAAGGAGAAGAGCGCCGCGAAGCCTGCAAAAAAAACGAAGCGCGGAGCAAAAGACGAAGGAGACGACGACGGCGATTGGCTCGAGTTTGTCTTGGCAACACCCAAGCCAAAGAACGATTCGTGGCGCGATCTCGTCAAGCTGCTCGCGATGGAGCGCGTGCTGACGAACGTTGGAACGACGCCTGCGGTGCGTGAGCTCATGCAGATGTATTCGTACTTCGGCGAGCTGGTTCGGATCGACATCGCGCGGCAAGTGGCCAAGCTGCGCGATCGTGCGGTGCCGGCGCTCATCGAAGCACGTCAGCACGATGCGAAGATCGTACAACGTTTTGCGGTCAAACAATTGGACTTGCTCGGCCGCACGATTCCGGGCGAAGCCGTGGGCGTGACCGATCCGCAAGTGCTTGCGGACATTTTGCGAGCGTACGGGCGCACGCGTGACGTGGATGCCGTGCGCGTGGTGCTGTCGTTCTGCAACAGCGATCGGATCCAGTTGCGCGAAGCTGCGCGTGAAGCGATCACGGCGATCGGCGAGCCGGGGATTTGGCAATTGCGCGATGCGTACTTGAATCAAACGGGGAACAAGGCGCCGCGAGACTTCACGTGGGATCGCATCGCGCGCGAGCTGTTTGGAATGTACGACCGAGCGCGATTGGCAGAGGTCTACAAGCTGATGGACGAAGGCGTGGCGCACGCGAGCGCGCAGAAGTGGGCCGAAGCGACGGATGCGTTCGACAAGGTGCTTGCGCGATCGCCGGTGTTCGAGCGTCGCAAGGAGATGGTGAAGGCGTACGTGGAGCGTGCGCGTCAGCTCGAAGCGAAGGATCCGGCGGCCGCGCTGGAGGTGCTCCGCAAGGCATTGCGGCTCGATCCGAAGGGCGAGGGGTCGAAGAAGATGGAGGCGGACATCGCGTACCTCGAGGGGATCGCGCTCATCGATAAGGGAACGCCGGACAAGTTTCCGCTGACGAAGGCGATCGAGATCGATCCGACGCACGAACGCGCGAAGCGTGCGTTGGCCGAGCTCGAGCGCGAGCGCGTGGTGCCGAAGAAGAGCTTTCTGAAGAGGTACATCGCTGCGGGGGGCGTAGGGTTTGCAGCGATCATCGCGATGATCGCGCTCGTGCGGATCAAGCCGCGGAAGGGCGCGAAAGAAAAGGTTGGAGCACCAACGGAGTCGAGTTCCTCAGCCCCTAACCCCGAATCCAACTCCGCTTCGTCACGTGGAGAGGGGGAATGAGGCCGATCTCGGAGTGAAAGAAGTACAAAGTGCAAGAGCCTCTTCGTTCGAGAAGAGGCTCTTTGCTTTTGCTGGTCGATTGCGAGTGAATTACTCGTTAGAAGCCGTTTCTTTCTTCTCCGAAGCCTCTTCCGCGGGGGCTTCGGTTGCAGATTCAGCCGATGCTTCGCTCGATGCGCTCGATGCCGTCGCTGCATCGCTGGGCTCGGCAGCCGTGACGGCTCCGGGGGCTTCCTCGCCGATCGCGCCTTCGCCGATCGGAGCTGCATCGATGAACTCGATGAGCGTCATCGGGGCGTTGTCGCCACGACGATTGCCGATCTTGATGATGCGCGTGTAGCCACCCGGACGCCCCTCGAAACGCTTTGCGAGGTCGACGAGGACCTTGTCGACGATGTCGACGGAGGTGCCGTCGGCCTTGACGCCGAAGCGGGGCACGAACGACGCGACGAGACGCTGGACGTGAAGACGACGTGCCTTGTCGGACGCCGACAGCTCGGCCTGCGGGGTATAGGCGATCTTGCCAAGGCGCGTGGCCTTGGTGATGAGCTTCTCGGCGACACGGCGCAGCTCTTTGGCTTTCGCGTCGGTCGTCTCGATTCGCTCATGGGTGATCAGGTTCGCGGTCAGGTTGCGAAGCATTGCCCGCCGACTCGACGTATCCCGACCAAATTGCCTTCCGGCCTTCTTGTGACGCATGTTGCACCTTCTAGGCTTGTGCCTGCTGGGCCTTCCAGCGCTCGAGCAGCTGCTGCCAGTTGTCGATCTTCATTCCAAGCGATAGCCCCATGTTGGAAAGGATTTCTTTGATTTCCTTCAGGGACTTGCGACCAAAGTTCTTCGTCTTGAGCATGTCCTGCTCGGTTCGCTGCACGAGCTCGCCGATCAGGGTGATGTTGGCGTTCTGGAGGCAGTTGGCACTCCGGACGCTCAGCTCGAGCTCCTCGACGGAGCGGAACAAGTTTTCGTTGAGTGGTTCTTCGTCGCCGGGGAGGGTTTGGTAGCTGGTTTCCTCGGACTCTTCGAAGTTGACCCAAATCGAGAGCTGTTCCTTCAGGATCTTGGCGGCGAATGCAACGGCGTCTTGCGGAACGACCGAACCATTCGTCCAGACCTCGATGGTGAGTTTGTCGTAGTCAGTCACCTGTCCGACGCGCGCGTTCTGGATGGTGTAGTTGACTTTGCGAATGGGCGAGAACAAGGCGTCGATCGGGATGGTGCCGATGGACATCGTGGGCGTCTTGTTTCGCTCGGCAGGAACGTAGCCGCGGCCGACGTTGACCGTGAGCTCCATCGATAGCGGGCCCTTCTTGTCGAGCACCGCGATGAGATGGTTGGGGTTCAAAACTTGAAGGCCGTCGACGAGCTCGATGTCACTTGCGTAAACGGGCCCGGGGCCTTCTTTGTCGATGCGCACGGTGTACGTACGTGCGTTGGCCGCTTTGAAGACGACCTCTTTGAGGTTCAGGATGATGTCGCTGACGTCTTCGACGACGTCGGGCACCGTGGTGAACTCGTGCAGCGCGCCTTCCATGCGGACTGCCGTGATGGCCGCACCTTGAAGCGAGGAAAGGAGCACGCGGCGAAGCGAATTGCCGATCGTGATGCCAAAGCCACGCTCGAGAGGCTCGCACGTGAACTTGGCGTACGATTCATTCGCCGTTTCGGCGTCGACCGTGATGCCCTTGGGCCGGATCAAGTCGCGCCAGTTTCTGGCGACCATCGTCATGTTTGCGCTCGTCGTCATCCTGTCCTCGTATCGAAGGGTTTCGCGCGGAGGTCTCACGCTCGTTGCCGCACTCGGTCAACCAGCACCGCCTCCTGCCCGCGTTACGTAAAAACGCGCGAACGTTTCACGTCAAACGAATTCAAACTGCGGGAGGGAGCGCCCAAAGGGCGTTCCAAGTCCAAAAACTGAACCGGGGCCGTGATGTTGCACGTCCCCGGACCATCGTCCAACAAAGCTCAGCGCGAGTAATACTCGACGACGAGCTGCTCGCGAATTTCGGGCTCGTTGAGGTCTTCGCGCACTGGCGTAGACTTGACCGAGCCTGTGAAGTTCGCGCGATCTGCTTCGAGCCACGAGGCGATCGGACGTTTGTCCGCGCCTGCGATCGCAGCACCGACGAACTTGAACTTCTTCGCCCCTTCGGTGAGCGTGACGCGATCACCGACGCGAACGACGAAGCTCGGAATGTCGAGGCGCTTGCCGTTCACCTGGACGTGGCCGTGGCGAACGAGTTGTCGAGCCTCGGGGCGCGACGCGGCAAAACCGAGCCGATGCACCACGTTGTCGAGACGGCGCTCGAGGAGCGCGAGCATCTCTTCACCGGTTCGCCCCTTGCGACGGCTCGCCTCCTGGAAGTAGCCATGGAATTGGCTCTCCAGAACGCCGTACACACGACGCACCTTTTGCTTTTCACGAAGCCGAATCGCGTACTCGCTGAGCTTGACGCGTCCCTGACCGTGCTGACCGGGCGGGTAAGGACGACGCGTGTGGGCACACTTCTCCGAGTAGCAGCGCTCTCCCTTGAGGTAGAGCTTCATGCCCTCGCGACGGCACAGCTTACAGACAGGTCCAACGTACCGAGCCATGTGCGAATCCTCGAAGCCTCAAACCCGGCGCCGCTTGGGCGGCCGGCAACCGTTGTGGGGAATGGGAGTGACGTCGCGAATCAAGGTCACCTTGAAACCAGCCGTCTGAAGAGCACGAAGCGCGCTTTCGCGACCAGCTCCGGGCCCCTTCACGAATACCGCCACGGATCGCATTCCGTGCTCCTGCGCGCGACGAGCTGCTTCTTCGGCAGCTAGCTGCGCGGCAAACGGAGTCGACTTGCGCGATCCCTTGAAACCACGCGCACCCGCGCTCGACCACGCCACGGCATTGCCGTTGATGTCCGTGATCGTCACGACGGTGTTGTTGAATGTCGACTGGATGTGCGCAATCCCAGCCGCAATGTTCTTCTTGACCTTCTTCTTTTGCTTGGCCTTGCTGGCCGCAGCCGACTTCGGATTCGCCATGGCGCCCTGTCCTTACTCGCGTCCCATCACGCCTTCGTTGCCGGACGCCGTTGCAGCATCCCCTTGCGCGGACCCTTGCGCGTACGCGCATTGGTGTGCGTACGCTGCCCGTTGACCGGCAAACCACGGCGATGCCGCAGTCCGCGGTAGCAGCCGAGATCCATCAGCCGCTTGATGTTGAGCTGCACTTCACGACGAAGATCACCCTCGACCTTGTAGTCGGCATCGAGGATGTCGCGGATCAGCTTGACTTCCGCATCGCTGAGTTCCTCAACCCTCTTGTTCTCGGGGATCTTTGCCTTCTTGCAGATCTCCAGCGCACTGGCGCGCCCAATGCCATACAAGTACGGCAAAGCAAAAGCCAGGTGCTTACGACGCGGAAGATCAACGCCAGCGATACGTGCCATGACTACTCCAACTCAATTCCCTTGACGTTGCTTGTGGCGAGGGTTCTCGCAGATCACGCGCACGACACCACGACGGCGCACGACTTTGCACTTGTCGCAGATTTTCTTGACGCTAGGTCGTACCTTCATGACGCGTTCCTTGTCCTATCCTCGCTCCGCAGTTGGTCCTATTTGTGACGATATGTGATCCGGCCCCGCGTAGGGTCGTAGGGCGAAACCTCGACCGTCACGCGATCACCGGGCAAAATCTTGATGTAATACTGCCGCATGCGACCACTGATGGTCGCAAGCACCCCCAACCCATTGTCGGCCTTCACCCGAAACATCGCATTCGGAAGTGCCTCCTGGACGACACCGTCGAACTCGAGCTTGTCGCCCTTCGGTTCCTTCGCAGGTTTCGAGCTTTGGTTCGATCGTCTCATGAGCCTTCCGCATGCACGCCGCCAAGAGCCTCGAGCACTCTCGACGTCACCTCTGCCGGCGCCCCGACTCCGTCGATGCGCCTCAGAAGTTCCTTGTCCTGGTAGTACGGCAAAAGTGCAGCCGTCATTGCCTCGTATGCATCGAGGCGCTTGCCAACTGCCTCCGGCCGATCATCCGCCCGATGCTCAAGGTCGGCACCTGGGGGAGGCGGACTATAGACGAGATGATAAATCTGTCCAGACTTTTTGTCGGTCCGACGGTGGATCAACCGCTCTTCCAAGAGCCCACGGGATACGTCGAGCTGAAGAACCGCGTCGATCCTGAGCGAACGTGCAGCAAGCAGCCGCTCGAGCGCCTCGGCCTGGGGCACCGTTCGCGGAAACCCATCCAACAAAAAGCCCTGCTTGCAGTCGGCCGCATCGATGCGCTTGTCGATGAGCCCAATCACCACCTCGTCTGGGATGAGCCCGCCCGTGTCCATGATCGCTAGGTACTTCGGATCCAACGTTCCAGATGCCTTGGCCGCACGAAGCATATCGCCCGTCGAAATCTGCGGGATATCAAACTTCTTGCACAACACCTGAGCTTGGGTGCCTTTGCCCGAACCCGGTGGGCCAACCAAGATGATGATCATACCAAGTCTTCCCCCCTCAACCTTCCGGCAACCGACGTGCCCGAAGCCGCCCCGCTCCAGGTCCCGTGAGTCCTTCGTAACTGCGGGTGATGAGCTGCGCTTCAATCTGATTGACCGTATCGAGCGCAACGCCGACGACGATCATCAGTGACGTGCCACCAAACGTGATCGGCACGCGCAACAGATCCCCAACCACCGAAGGCAACACACACACCGTCGTCACATAGAGCGCACCACCAAACGTGATGCGATTCATGACCCCCTGAATGTAGTCCGCCGTCTGCTTACCCGGACGAATCCCAGGAATGTTGGCCTGCTGCTTCTTCAGGTTTTCAGCAACATCAACCGGCTGAAACGTGACGCTCGTGTAGAAGTAACAGAAGAAGACAATCAGCAGCGCGTAGCCCGTGTTGAACACCCAACCACCACGATTGATGATGTTCTGAAGCGTATCGGCTCCAGGGATGTTCATGTTCGCCATCGTCTGCGGAAACATCAGCAGTGACGAAGCGAAGATCGGAGGAATCGTGCCCGCTGTGTTCACCTTGAGAGGCAAGTGCGCGTTCTGTGCCCCGTAGACTCGACGCCCCACCTGCCTGCGCGAATACACGATCGGGATTTGACGGCGACCGTTCTCGAAGAACGCGATCACCGCAATCGCCAGCACGATGAAGGCAAGCAGCGCGGCAATCGTCAGCGGCTGAACGTTGCCTGCGTTCTGCGCAAAGTAGCTTCCGATGAAGCCAGGTATGCCCGTCACGATGCTCGCGAAAATCAGGAGCGAAATCCCGTTCGATACGCCGCGCTCCGTGATCTGCTCGCCGATCCACATGAGGAACGCGGTTCCCGTGGTCAGCGTGATCATCGTGAGGAGCGTAAACCCGATGCCGGGATGCGTAACGACACCCGCTCCCTGGTCACTCGACGAAATCGATTCGAGCCATTGCGAAATGGCATAGGACTGGAACAGGGACAAACCGATCGTACCGTACCGCGTGTACTGATCGATCTTGCGCCGCCCCTGTTCCCCTTCCTTACGAAGCTCGTCGATGGGCTTGTACACCATGCCCATGAGCTGCATGATGATCGACGCCGAGATGTAAGGCATGATGCCCAAGGCGAAGATCGAAAGCTGCTCGAGCGCACCACCCGAAAACATGTTGAAGAAGCCGAGCAAACTACCCGACTGCTTCGCCATGAATCGTCCCATTTCCCGGCGATCCACGCCGGGAACCGTGACGAACACACCAATACGGTAGACGGCCAGCATCACGAGGGTGAAGATCACCCTGCGCCGGAGCTCCGGCACCTTGTGAAAGTTCGCTATTCCCGCGAGTGTGGCCATGGTGTGATACTGCGTTGGTAGGAGGAGCTACTTAGCCTTGAGCCGGAGCACTACCGGATGCAAGCACATTTGCTTGGCCACCGGCTTGCGCGATCTTGGCAAGCGCGCTCTTTGAGAACCGATGTGCCGAGATGACGAGCTTCTTGGTAAGGTCGCCATCGCCCAGCACCTTGATCAAGTCGTATCGGCCTTGGACGAGCCGCTTCGATTCGAGCGCTGCCATGTCCACGACGGCGCCATTCTCGAAGACCGCATCCAAGTCGCCCACGTTGACCGTCGCAACGATCGCCGCGAACGGATTGCGGAATCCGCGCTTCGGGAGACGACGCTGAATCGGCGTCTGGCCGCCCTGGAAGTGCTTCTTGCCGATGTTGCCAGTCGAGCGAGCCTTCTGGCCCTTTTGACCACGACCAGCCGTCTTGCCAAGACCGGAACCCACGCCGCGACCGACGCGAGTTGCTTTCTTGTTGGCGCCTTCCGGTGCCTGGAGCTTCGAGAGAATATCCATCGCTACTACGCTTTCCCAACCGGCTACGCCTGGGAGCTCTTCCCGTCGACTTCTTCGACCGACACGAGGTGAAGCACCTTCTTGATCATGCCGCGGAACGAAGGAGTGTTCGCGACGATGACTTCACTGCCGCTCTTCCGAAGACCAAGACCTCGCAAAACGCGACGCTGATGTTCGGTCTGACCCGTCACGCTGCCGCTTTGTCGCACTCGAAGATGACTCTTCATTGCGATCCTCCATCACCACCCTCGCGCGGAGCGCGCGCAGGAGGCGCTTGGCTAGCGCGGCGACGGCTCGGTGCAGTCGTCGTGCCACCACCCTTGCGCTGCCAACCGACATCGTCGGTCTGCATCGACCGCTTGCCCGCGACGTGTTCGACGCTGCGCAGGTTCTTGAGCGCCGCCACCGTCGCATGCACGACGTTGTGCGGATTGCTCGTTCCAAGCGACTTCGTCAAGACGTCGTGGATGCCCGCAGACTCGACCACCGCGCGCACGGCGCCACCTGCAATAACGCCCGTTCCAGGGCTGGCAGGCTTCAAGAGCACTTTGCCCGCGCCCACGTGCCCGAATGCGTCGTGCGGAATCGTCACGCCGTCGAGCGGGATGCGGAAAATGTTCTTCCGGGCCTGGTCATTCCCTTTCCGAATGGCCTCGGGGACCTCGTTGGCCTTGCCCAGACCCACGCCCACATGCCCAGATTCGTCGCCCACGACCACAAGCGCCGAAAAGCTGAACCTTCGTCCACCTTTTACGACCTTGGCGACGCGGTTGATATGAATCACCCGCTCCTTGAGTTTCTCGTCGTCGATTTGATCGAACGCCATACCGTGCCTTCTTCGTCCGTGAAGCCTGCGCGATCGCCAGCGATCCCAGGGCCTAGAACTCGAGCCCCGCCTCTCGGGCGGCCTGTGCCAGAGCGCTCACGCGCCCGTGATAGAGATAGCCGTTCCGATCGAACACGACACGGTCGATCTTCTTCGACTTGCAAATCTTTGCGATGAGCGCTCCCACCTTCTTGGCCGCGTCGACTTTCTTGTCGTCGTCGAGCGTTCCGCGAAGATCTTTCGACAACGTCGAGGCGTGCGCGAGCGTCTGCCCCGTCGTGTCGTCGATGACCTGCGCGTAGATGTGCTTGGCGCTTCGGAAAACGGTCAAACGCGGGCGAGCGGACGATCCGTTCACCTTCTTGCGAATGCGGAGCTTGCGGCGCTCCCTTCCGACGATTCTCATGCCCATGGTCGTGTCGCTTCCGTACCTGTGAGGGCGACCTTCGGCCGCCCCGCTCGGTTACTTCTTGCCGCCCTTGCCGCCAGCCTTGCCCGCCTTCTCGCGGACCCGCTCACCACGGTACCGAACACCCTTGCCACCGTAAGGCTCGGGGGGCCGGAATCCGCGGATCGTCGCAGCCGTCTGCCCAATGAGCGCCTTGTCAGCGCCCTGCAAAACGAGCACGGTGCCTTTGGAATCCGCAGGGATGGTCGCCGTGAGTCCTTTCGGGACCGGGAACACCACCGGATGCGAATATCCAAGCGCAAACGTGAGCGTCGTGCCTTTCAAGTCCACGCGATACCCGGTGCCCTTCAGCTCGAGTATCCGCTCGTAACCGTCCGCCGCACCCTTCACCATGGAAGCGAGCAGCGCACGCACGAGGCCTTGGAGGCGTGAACCATCACGTCCGGGTGCGGTCGAAGAGACAAGGAGCTTCGAGCCGTCAACCTTCACATCCACCGTTGCCGGCAGATCCTGCGAAAGCTGGCCCTTGGCGCCCTTGATCTCCACGTTGCGACCCTTGACGGTCACCGTGACGCCTTTCGGAACGTCAACCGGACGCTTGCCAACCCGCGAAGTCTTAGAAACTTCGCTCGATTGCGTCGTAGCGGCCTGCATCACCACACCTCGCAGAGAAGCTCGCCACCGAGCTTGTGCTTACGGGCATCGCGGTCGCTCATCAAGCCGTGAGACGTGCTCAAGATGCTGATCCCGAGGCCCGAAAGGACGCGCGGAATCCGGTCGTGCTTGACGTACACGCGACGACCCGGCCGGCTGATGCGGCGAACTCCGTCAATGGCACTCGAACGATCACGCCCATACTTGAGAACGATCGTCAGCTTGCCGGCGTTGCCTTCACTCGGCCTCACGTCCGCGATGTAGCCCTCGGACTTGAGGATGTCGGCAACGGCCTTCTTCAACTTGCTTGCAGGGACCTCGGTTCGATCATGCCGCGCAAGCGCAGCATTTCGAATTCGGGTCAGCATGTCGGCGATCGGATCGGTCATCATGGCATCACCAACTCGCCTTGATCACGCCCGGTAGCTCGCCCCGAAGAGCGAACATACGGAGACACACGCGACACAGCTCGAAGTCGCGGTAATAACCGCGCGAACGGCCGCAAACCTTGCAACGATTACGATGCCGCACGGCAAACTTGGGCGGCCGGTTCAGCTTGGCAAATTCTTTTGCGCGAGCCATCGAATATTCCTCAATGCCTGAACGGGATCCCAAGCTCCGTGAGAAGGGCGCGTCCCTCCTCGTCGGTGCGTGCGGTGGTCACGAACGAAATGTTCATACCCTTGACGACATCGACCTTGTCGTAGTCGACCTCAGGGAAAATGATCTGCTCACGCAGACCCATCGTGAAGTTGCCTCGGCCGTCGAACCCCTTGGGGCTCACGCCCTTGAAGTCACGCACACGAGGCAGCGAGAAGCTGATCAACCGATCGATGAACTCCCACATCCGATCTCGGCGGAGCGTCACCGTCACCCCGATCGGCAGGTTCTCACGCAGCTTGAACGTCGCGATCGATTTCCGAGCTCGCGTGACCACGGGCTTTTGGCCCGCAATCGACCGCAAGTCTTCGACAGCCGAGTCGATGATCTTCGGATTTCCAACGGCGGCACCAAGGCCCATGTTGATCACCACCTTCTGCAGGCGGGGAACCATCATGGGGTTCTTGTAGCCAAACTTCTTGGAAAGCGCCGCCACCACCGTGTCGCGATACTTCTTGCGCACGCGGGGCACGTAGTTCGGATCAACCGGCGCAGCAGCAACTTCAGCAGCAGCGGCCTTCGGAGCTTCCCCCTTGCCCTTGCCACCTTTGCCGCCATCCTTGGCGCCCTTGCCAGCCGCCGCAGCAGCCGGTTTGTTCGCCGCCGGTTTGGCGTCCTTGCTGGGCTTTTTGCCCTTGTCCTTGTCGTCCTTCTTGTCCGCCATGGCTCAGCCTGCCGTAATCACGGCGCCGCTCTTCGCAGTGCGCTGCTTCTTTCCATCGACGACCATCACCTTCACGCGCGAAGGTTTGCCCGTCGTGGGGTCCACCAACATGACCTTGGAGGCATGAAGCGGCGCCTCCTTCTCGATCTTGCCGCCTTGCTGATTTCGAGGCGTCGGGCGCTGATGACGCGTCACCTTGTTCAAGCCCTCGACGACCACTTTGTCGTCTTCGGCAAGAATCTTCGACACGCGACCCTGCTTGCCCTTCTCCCTGCCGCTGATGACCTGCACCAGGTCACCCACCTTCAGCCGGTTCATCAGAGCACCTCCGGAGCAAGCGAGATGATCTTCATGAACTTCTTCGCACGGAGCTCGCGAGCCACCGGTCCGAAGATACGCGTTCCGATCGGCTCCTTGTCCTTGTTGATCAAGACGGCACTGTTCCCATCGAACTTGATGTAACTGCCATCCGATCGCTGATACTCGCGCGCCGTACGCACGACGACCGCTCGCGCCGTGTCGCCCTTCTTCACTTTCGTGCCGGGCAACGCTTCCTTGATCGACACGACAATCACGTCGCCAAGGCCCGCGTACTTGCGGCGCGAACCCCCAAGCACCTTGATGCACTTGACGATACGCGCGCCCGAATTGTCGGCGATTTCGAGATGCGTAGTGACCTGGATCATGGCTACTCCTCCACCGAACGTGAAATCAGCCGCGTCACGATCCAGCGCTTCTCGCGGGAAATCGGGCGATGCTCCTGGATTTCCACGCGATCGCCGACCTTGTATTCGTTCTTCTCGTCGTGCGCCTTGTAGCGCTCACGAGCGCGAACGTACTTCTTGTACACAGGATCGGGCGCATTGCGAACGACCTCGACGACGACGGTCTTGTCGCACTTGTTGCTCCTGACCTTGCCAACCAGCTTGCGGCGGAACCCGTGCTGCTCTTGCGACGTCTGGGCCGGCGTAGCCTGCCCGCTCGGCGCGTCGTTCGTTGTCATGATTGAGCCTTTCCTTCCGCAACCGCGGCGCCCGCACGTTGCGCGAGGATCGTCTTCACGCGCGCCAAGTCACGGCGCGCCTTGCGCACCGACGACGTGTCGTTCAAGCGGTTCGTGAAGTTCTTGAACCTTGCATCGAACACGTCGCGGGCAAGCGTCTTCTCGAGCTCCTGCAAGTGTTCGGTCGTGCGTTCGCGCAAATCCTTCGCTTTCATCTCGAATCCCTCACACGATCCCGCGTGCGATGAACTTGCACTCGATCGGGAGCTTGTGCGCGGCCAGACGGAACGCTTCGCGCGCCATCTCTTCCGGAACGCCCGCAAGCTCGTACATCACTCGTCCAGGCCGCACTGCCGCTGCCCATTCCTCCGGCGCACCTTTTCCGCCACCCATACGAACTTCGAGCGGCTTCTTGGTCACCGGACGATCCGGGAACACTCGGATCCAGAGCTTCCCCGCGCGCTTGCAGTGACGCTGAATCGCCATACGCGCCGCCTCGATTTGTCGAGCCGTCAGGCGCGCAGGGCTGAGCGCCTGCAGGCCGAAGTCACCGAAGGACACGTCGCTTCCCGTGGTCGCAACCCCACGAACGCGGCCCTTCTGCATCTTGCGGAATTTGGTTCTCTTGGGAGAGAGCATGACTTTCGTCCTACTGAATCCGGCGCGACTTGCGCTGGAGAACTTCGCCCTTGAACATCCACACCTTCACGCCGATGATCCCGACCTTCGTCCTCGCCTCGGCAAGGCCGAACTCGATATCGGCACGCAGCGTGTGCAGCGGAACCCGGCCCTCACGATACGTCTCCACGCGGCTCATCTCGCTTCCGCCGAGACGGCCCGCGCAACGTACGCGAATGCCCTTCGCGCCAAACTTCATCGCCGTGGAAACGGCCTTCTTCATGGCGCGTCGAAACGCAATGCGGCGCTCGAGCTGCGTCGCGATGTTCTCGGCCACGAGCTGCGCATTCGTTTCCGCCTTGCGCACCTCCTGAACGTCGATGAACACCTCGTTCTCCGTGAACGATGCGACACCCTTGAACACCGACTCGCCCTTGGCCGCCGTACCGACGTTGCCAGTCTTCAGCGTTTCGATGCCCTTGCCACCCTTGCCAATCACCATGCCCGGCCGCGCCGTGTACACGATGACCTTGGCACGATTGGCAGCGCGCTCGATCTCTACGCCCGCGATGTTCGCGTTGTAAAGATACTGCTTGATCGCTCGCTTGATCCGGATGTCTTCGTGAAGCCAGCGCTGGTACGCCTTGCCGTCTTCGTACCACTTGCTGCTCCACGTCTTGATGACGCCAACGCGGAAGCCATACGGGTGGGTCTTTTGTCCCATGGAAACCGTGTCCCCTTACTTGCGCTCGCTGAGCTCGATCACGATGTGAGAAATGCCCTTCTGAATCCGCGTCGCACGCCCCTGTGCGCGCGGGCGCCAGCGGCGGTTGAACTTGTTCGGGCCTTTGTCGACCGTCGCCTTGCTGATGAAAAGCGCATCGACATCGGCGCCACTCTGACGGGCGTTCGCCACCGCGCTTTCGATGATCTTCGAAATCACCGGCGCAGCCGACTTCTCCGTGAATTGGAGGAGCTGGAGTGCCTCTGCGGCGTCACGACCGCGGACCAGGTCCGCAATCACGCGCGCCTTCCGCGGCGAAATCCGCGAAAATTTCGCACTGGCCTTGCTTTGCATTCGAGAAACCCTCGCAGACAGTGGGCCCGAGTTTCATCCCGGGATGCCCAGTCGTTGGCCAGCCCGAAAGATGTGAACCCCACATCTCTTACGGGCCCTGCCGTCGTACACCTCGCGCCCTCAGCCCGTCGTCTTTCGACGAGAACCCCCCTCGCGTCACCGGGGGGAGTCCCGCGGAGGCCGAGGAGGCGAACTGAAACCGAAGCGCCGTTACGGCTTCGGAGGGACGAACGCTTGCGGCGGTCGCCCCCAGGAAAACGGAGCGCGGTGTCTACCAAGCCGGCACGACGAACGCAAGCGAATTTTCAAAAATAATTTCGCCCCGCCGATCGTGGCCCTTCTAGCTGAACGCATTCGCCGCCCTTGCTGAACGCACGTCCCTCTTGCAAAAAACAAAATCACACGCTGCGGCTCGTGCAGTCACAACTATGCTTTTCGTCTTCCTTGGTCTCGCGCCTCGAACACGACCGCGAGGTCACGGTTTGTCCTAGGAGGCTCCTTCATGAACACTCGTGCTTCTCTCGCCATCGGTCTTCCCTCGTTCCTGTTGCTCCTCGGTGGCTGCATCATCGTCGACAGCACCAACAATCCCTCAGGCTCGGGAGGCACCGGCGGTGGTGATACCAGTAGCAGCTCGAGCGGCACGGCCGGCGCAGGCGTTGGCGGTACTGCCGGTATGGGCGGTCAAGGTGGCAGCGGCGTTGGAGGTGCCGGAGGCGGCTCGAACTGCGTCGGGCCCAATGATGGCGTCCTCGATGCCCTCGCCTGCGATGCGCTCAATACGCAACAAACAGGCTCCGTCTGCGGCCCCAACAAGGACCTTCCGCCGCTTGCCAACGGCACGTGCACGCACGGCTTCAAGATCTTCCAACCAGGCGCTTTCGACGAGCTCGCCACGTGTTTGAAAAAGATCGAAGGCGACATGACCAATGCGTGCGACGACGCGCAGGTCGAAACGTGCGTCGCCGACATGTACAAGGCCGCTTGTCCATCGCAGGACGCAGCGGCCGCGTGCGACGCGATCGCCTCGAAACTCTGTGTCAACGGCGAAACCTTCGATACGCAAGGCTGCCTGCTCGACACCAACCCCCTCAACACGACCGCCCTGCAGCAGCTCGCAGATTGCATCACACAGAGCGCGCAGCCCGACTGCAACGACGCGTATAAGGACTGTTTCGCGCAGACCCTTTCCTTCTGATGCTCTGAGCCCTCGGCTCGTCCTCGCTCCTTACTCCAGCATCACCACATCGAGCGTTCGTCCTCGTTGAGCCACGCGCAGAAATCTGCGACGATGCACTTTGCTTCTTTGACCCGCTCCAGTAGCGGTTCGCGTCCAGTGACTCGCCGCGCCGGATCTACGCGTAGAACGCTCGTCGTGCGTTTGGCCGGTCGGTACCCGTAAAGTTTGTCCGCGGAGGTTTTCTGATGGATCGCACGCTTCTCCTTTCCGGATCCCTCGTTGTGCTCGTTGGTGCGCTCGGTGTGGTGAGCGGCTGTGAAGATACGACCACCGGCACCACCACCGGCACGGGAGGCTCGGCCGGCACGGGTGGCGAGGCAGGCACCGGTGGAACGGCTGGTGCGGGTGGCACCGGCGGCATCGCCGGCGCTGGTGGCACGGGCGGCGGCGGCATGGGCGGTACCGGCGGCATCGCCGGCGCTGGCGGCACGGGCGGCGGCGGCATGGGCGGTACCGGCGGCATCGCCGGCGCTGGCGGCACGGGCGGCGGCATGGGAGGCGCCGGCGGCACAGGTGGCGCCATGGGCGGCGCGGGTGGCGTGGGTGGCACAGGTGGCGGAGGGATGGGCGGTGCTGGTGGCGGCATGAGCGCCATGGCGTGCAAGGTCTGCGACCCGAAAGGCGGCTGCCTCGAAACATGCATCCCGGACAAACCCGACGACATGGACTGCGACGGTTGGACGCCAGCCGAAGGTGACTGCTGCGACAACTGCTTCAAATGCGGCACGCCAGGAAGCGTCAACCCCGGCGCATTCGAATACCTCGGCAACGTCATCGACGACGACTGCGACCCAGCGACGCTCGACAACATGCCTCCAACGGATTGCACCGATCCACCGCTGGCCACTCCCACGAGCACCATCGAGCTCGTCAAGGCCATCGATCTCTGTAAGTTCACCTCGGAAAACCCACCGCTGCCGCAAAAGAAGTGGGGCGTCATCTCGAGCTCCTTGCTGCTCGCCGACGGCACCAACGCGATGGTTCCGAAAGATCTGCAAGTCGGCGTGCTCGCGGAATACGGCCCCTACGTCAAACCCATCAAAGGCACCACGATCGCCGCTTTGTCCACGGGCACCGCGCGTGACGAGACCGATCCGGGTCACGTCTACCCCCAAAATGGCCCGAACTCCGCCGTGCAAAAAGGCAACTACGACGCAGGCACGGCCGTTCCCATCCCGGCCGATTACCTCGCAGCCAACGGCGGCAAACTCCCGTCACCGGCCGCGTGTCCCGAGTGTTCCGGGCCAAACTGCACGACCGCGTTCGATTCCGTCAACTTCAAGATGCGCATCCGCGTTCCCACGAACGCCAGATCGTTCTCGTATCGCCTGAAGAGCTACTCGGCCGAATACCCCGAGTACACGTGCCAGCAGTTCAACGACTTCTTCATCGCACGGCTGCTGACCGGTTGGGTGCCCGATCCCAACGGCGATCCCATGGATCCCAAGAACCAACCGCTCCCTGCGGATCGCAACATCGCCTTCGACACCTTCAAGAATCCCATCAGCGTCAACAACGCTTTCTACGACGTGTGCTTCCCCTATCTCGGCGCACCTCCCACCGCGTGTTCGTCCGGTACACTCGAGCTCGTGGGCACCGGCATGGGCGGTTGGAACGGCGATCTCAAAGATGGCGGCGGCACGGTGTGGCTGACCAACGAAGCCAACGTCGTTCCTGGTGAAACGATCGAAATCGAGTTCATCATCTTCGACGCTGGCGATCACAACGTCGACTCGATCGTGCTGCTCGACTACTTCCGATGGGGCCTGCAACCTACCGAGGCAGGCGTTCACAAGTGAGGCGCGAAGCGCGGTGATGCTCGTCATCGCCGCGCTTCGATCACTTACCACTTGCACCGCGCGGGCAATTCGTCCGCCTTCGTAATTATTTCTTGTGAGGCATTTTCGATGGTGACACTGACGAAACTCTCGAGCATGCGCGTCGCACGCTCGATCCTGGTGGTTTCGGCCCTCGCGGTCAGCGCGTCGTTTGCAGCATGCGCCCAGCAAACGCAGCCCAATCCCACGGGAGCCTCATCATCGAGCTCGAGTGGCTCTGCCGGCGCCGGCGGCACTGCAGGTGCCGGCGGCATGGCAGGCGCCGGCGGCATGGCGGGCGAAGCGGGAATGGGCGGCGGGGGCGGTCCTACGGGCTGCAAGAAGGACGCCGATTGCGCGATGGACCCCGCAGGCACCGTGTGCGACGTCCAAACCGGGCTCTGCGTCGAGTGTTTGCCCCTGGTCCCACCGACAGACGACTGCACCCAAGGCACCTACTGCAACACGATCTCGCACGTCTGCGAAGTTGGCTGCACGAGCACCTATGACTGCGTCGCTGGCCAGACATGCGACGAGCTCACCAACAAGTGCGTGGGCTGCTTGGCCGACACCGATTGCAACGCAGGTTCGATCTGCCTGTCGAACACCTGCATTCCTGGTTGCTCGGGCCTGCAGCCTTGCCAAGCGGGCTTCAGTTGCTGCAGCGGAAGCTGCTACGACTTCGCCACCGACGAAAACAACTGCGGCTTCTGCCAGAACGCATGTTCGTTTCCGCCCAACGGCAGTCCCCTTTGTGTCAACGGCATCTGCGCGCTCGGCACGTGCAAGTCCGGGTTTTCCGACTGCAACAACGATCCACAGGACGGCTGCGAATGGAACGTTTTGCAAGACGGACCATGCGCGTGCGTGCCTGGGCAGAAGCAGCCTTGTTATCAAGGTGCTCCGGGCACGCAGGGCATCGGCGCGTGCAAGGCGGGAACGCAGACGTGCAAAGCCGACGGCACCGGGTGGGGCGCGTGCGTCGGTCAGGTCTTGCCGCAATACGAAAAGTGCAACAACAGCATCGATGAAGACTGCAACGGCGTCGTCGACGACAACACCGACAACGACGGCGACGGGTGGAGCTCGTGCGGCGGAGACTGCTGCGATGGCTTCGGGCCTGGTTGTACGAGCCCGAAAGAAATCAACCCCGGTGCGTTCGAAGTGACGAACGACGGCGTCGACAACGACTGCAATCCCGCAACGCTCGACAACTCGCCCGATCTTTGCAGCGGGGCAACGAAGTTCACCGGCGTCACTGGCATCGACATGGCCAAAGCGATGGAGCTCTGTCAGTTCACGACCGAGAATCCGCCGCTTTCCGAAAAACGCTGGGGCGTCATTTCCGCCGAGCAACTGCTCTCCAACGGCGACAAACCCACCACCGCGCAGCTCGCCAGCATCCAGGACAAACAGACCGCCATCATGTCGGGTTTCGGCATCAACGTCGTGCCGCTCAAAGGCGCAACGCTCGCGGGCATGTCCACCGGCGTGATGCGCGATCAAGACGACGTTGGTTATGCCGGCACGAGCACGAACATCGGAACGTCGTCGTTCGCGCCGACGTCGTATTTGCTCGCCAACGGCAACAAGCTGCCCAACTCGCAGGGCTGTGCCGGCACGTGCCAAGCAAACAGCACGACCATCAAAGATCCTGTCAACCTTCGCCTCAAGATCCGCACGCCCACCAACGCGAAGTCGTTCACGTACGCGTTCAGGTTTTACTCGTCCGAATACTGGGACTTCCAATGCGCGCAGTTCAACGACTTCTTCATCGGTCTCTACTCGAGCACCTGGGTGCCCGATCCAAACGACCCGATGCAGAAGCCATTGCCCGGCGACAAGAACGTCGCGGTCGACGAGCAAGGCAACCCCATCAGCGTCAACAACGGCTTCTTCGACGTGTGCGCACCCAAGGGCTGCAACACGTGCCCCGCTGGCGTCACGGACCTAGCTGGGACCGGCTTGCAGATCGGCAATCAAGGCGGCGCCACCAAGTGGCTCTTCAACGACGTGCCGACCGTACCCGGTGAAATCATCCAGCTCGAGCTGATTCTCTTCGACGTCGAGGATGGCACGATCAACTCCCTCGTCCTGCTCGACAACTGGGTCTGGAACGTCGACGCGCTCCAAGGCCTGCACGAATAAGCCTCACGTTACGGCAAGGCTCCCGCACGAATCGTTTGTGTGCAAATGATGTTGCGGGCGGCCACGCACGTGCAGCATCCAACACCCATCTTCGTGCACTTTTGCCATTGCGCTCGGGCGAAAGGCTGGGCATCTTCCTTGTCACGTGGTGACGACGGAACCTGGCCCAGGACCTCTGCTACTGGATCCATCGAAGCGTGGCGACACGGATGACCCTCGTCCACGACGTCCCACGCCGCAGATTGCGGCGCTCGTCGCACATGCTCTGCTGATCGTTTCGGTGCTGTCGTCGGGCGCAGGATGCACCCGAGGAGCCATGCCGCGGCACGTCGACTCCATCGCATCCAACGCGCTCGTGACGAGTGGCATTCCATCGTCCCCACTCGCGCTCGTAAAGCCGTCCTCCACGTCGAGGGCCGCCAAAGCTCGCATCATTACCGTCGATACGCGGAGCGACGTGGCCGCGTGGCGATCTCCCATGGCTCACGTCGATAGCGAAATTCTCGCGAGCACATCACGTTGCCCCGTCGAGATGGCGCTCGTCGATGGCCGCGTATGCGTCGATCGCTGGGAAGGATCGATCGTCGAGCGTATCTCGAATGGCAATGAACGACCGTGGTCGCCTTATCATCCGGTGGACGGAATGGAATCGCGCGTGCGAGCGGTATCGCGGCCCGGCGTGATTCCGCAAGGGTACGTCAGCGGCGAGCAGGCGGCCCGAGCGTGCGCTGCGTCGGGCAAACGATTGTGCTCTGCCGATGAATGGGAAAGCGCGTGTCGAGGTTCGCGTCGCACGCAGTTTCCTTATGGCGACGAACGCAAAGCGCGCGTGTGCAGCGATGACGCTCGAAGCCGACATCCGGTCGTCGAAGTCGGCATGCTCCTCGGCATTGGTGAAGACCGCTTGTGGTACGACGGGATGAACCAGCCGCTCATCAACCAGCTCCCCGATTCACTGCTCGAAACAGGTGCGCGTGCCGAATGCACCAACGACTATGGTGTTTTCGACATGGTGGGTAACCTGCACGAGTGGATCGATGACCCGAGCGGAACGTTTCGCGGCGGTTACTACATGGATACGTGGCGTAACGGGGATGGCTGTTCCTACGCTACGACCGCGCATGGTTTTACCTACCATGACTACTCGACAGGCTTTCGCTGCTGCGCCGATCCGGATCGTGTCGAGTGAAATGCCATTGTTTCGGGGGCGTATGATTCGCATGACTCGCAGCCCGTTTTTCTTGCTTCTCGTGTTTGCTCTCGGTGCTGGCTGCAAAAAGAAAAAAGAGGAGCAGCCACCCATTCCGCCACCTCCGCCGCGTGGCGCAGCGTCGCTCGATCAACTCACCACGGGACTTGGTCTTGCCAAAGGTCTCGATGGCAAGCTCGCGCCGCCGTCCATGCAAATCGAACACGTTTATGTGCTCGATGAAAACCGCGCCATCTTGGCGGGTGGAGTATCTGGTGGCGAAGCCATTGCGCTCTTCACGGTCGATGCGGGCAAGACATGGCGCTCGTTTCGGACGGAACGGGAAACGTGGGCATCGTGGGCATTCAGTCACGAAGAAGGCACGTTTGGGCTTGCGCTGGGACCGAAAGAAACGCTCGCCGAAAGTCAGCCAGCGGCGGGCAAAACGCCTCCGACTTTGCCGCCGTTTCAATTTTTCTTTGCGACGTTCGACGCGCTTTCTTTTGGCACTGCGACGAATGTCGAGCAGCCGCCGCTGCCGAAAAAAATCGATCCAAAGCAGCCGCTCGTGCATCCGCGCCTTGCATTGCTGGGTAAGGAAAGTGCGTCGCTCATCGTCGAGCCGTCGCCGAGGAAGTTCGTCGCGCGATATGTGGCGCCGCCTGGCGTCGATGCTCCGGCCGAAGTGGAGCTTCCGAAACTGGAGACGTTTGTCCCGACGCCCGTGGGACGACCGGCGAGGTTATTGTCGGTCAAAGGTCGCGAGGTGCTCACGCGCCCGTGGCCTGTTCCGGACAAACCCATCGCAACTGCCAAGGATGCCGATTACATCAAGGACTTGAAGCCCACGCCGACGCTCGTTCGCGAGTTGACTTTGCCTCCGGCATGTCAAACGCACAAGCTCGAGCTTTACAGAATCACGCAGCCGCCGACCAAGCAGAATCCTGGGAAAAACTATCTGCTCGTGGTCAAAGCGGATGGATACTCGCTCGCGCCCATGCCGGCGGCGGCGTCGCCTGATGTGCGTATTGGATGCACCGACGACAAGCTCATCGTCGAAGCGCCGGATGGTGACAACATCAACTTGCTTTTATGCACGCTCGAAGGCGTGTGTACGACGCCGACGCGGCCCGTTTTCAAACCGTGGCTCGAAAAGCATCAGCGCGACATCGTGGCGCGACCGACGGCGACGGGAGCTGCGGCGGTGATGAGTGCGCAGGCGGGAGAGAAGTGGGGAGTTTACTACGCGCAATCGACCGATGGCGGCAAGCTTTACGAGCGAGCACGCGTCATTGGTGAAGGCACGGGTGAACGAAATCGAGTTCGTTTCAGTGCGCTCGTGACGATGGGAAAGCGAACGCTGCTCTTGTTATCGGCGGATGTCACAGGGACGTCGCGGCGAGGATTTTACACCATCGTATCCGACGACGATGGCGCGACGTGGAACCCGCCGTAACGTTCGCTCTGGCCAAGACAAACTCGCGAAGTTGCCGAGCAACGCCGATTGACCTCCGTATGATCACGCTTGTGCAGTGCGTCCCGAAGAACCACATGCGTCGCGCGACGTCGAAGTGGTTCGTGCGGACGAACGTTCTGCGCGAGGTACATCCTTCCAAACTGCTGCGGTCATAGCATTTGCGCGAACGGATGCGTCGTTGCATTTGGGTCTGCGTTTGCCGTCGCGATTCCGTATTCGAGCGGCTCGACGAAGGTTTGTCCGGTGCGCTTCGGGTTTGGCGAACACGCACGAGTTTGGCTTGATGAACCTGTGCTACATACCCCGGCTCGGATTGATGACCAGGCTTCGGTTTGTCCTTCCGGGGGTATGGGGGGCAGAGCAGTTGGCTTGTGTTTTTCTTCGTGAACCGGAAAAACACAGGGAGGGCCGCCTGCCTCCCATCGCAAATAAAACTTCGCGAAGCGAGTGCCCAATTCCAGGCCCGGTTTCATTCATGCCCTTCGAAACGCAACGAGCGGCCCGTTTGTGGGGACCGCTCGTGACGTTTTTCCGGGCGAATCGGAATTACTTCGCCGCGGGGGCTTGTGCAGCGGGGGCCTTGGCGGCACGCTTGCGCGGAGCTGCTTTCTTTGCAGCCGGCGCGGCAGCTTGTGCAGCCGACGGGCCGCTTGCGGTCTTGCGCGCATTGACGCTGGCTTGCTCGGCCGTCTTCGCGTCGCCGGCATAACGGGCGAAACGACGATCGCCGCCCTGGAAAATGCGCTTCGCGAGCTTCAATTCCTTGAGCGCCGCGGCGGCACGCGTTTGGGGAATACCAGCTTGGCGGGCAACGTCGCTGGCGCTGACGCCATTGCCAGACTTGACGATGCGCTCGACCGTATTGAGGACATCTTGACGCTCGGCCGAGAGGGCTGCGGTCTTCTTCGGACGGCCCGGCTTACGCTTTGCCGGGGCTGCACCACGCTTTGCCGGTGCTTGGGGAGCCGCAGGCGCCGCCGCCTGAGCAGGCGCCGCTGCGCGCGCCGGGGGACGACCGCGACGCTTGGTCGCAGCCGCTGCAGCAACGAGCGGAGCTGCCGCTCCCGCTGCGCCAGTCACAGAGCCAAGGCGATCTTTGACCAGTGCGATAATGGCCGCGTCGGGCATCTTTCGCACGAGTTCCACAATCTGCTGCTCGAATGCATCGTTTGCCATGTATATCTCCCTCGCCGAATCCCGCTCGGCGGATGGTTTCGAATATGCTGTTGGTTGTGGACAGGTCAAGCGAATAAATTGCCCGGTCCTTCTTTTTGATCTTTTTTTGGTCGGCCCGAGCGACGCACACGGGTTTACTACGGAGAGCTACCCGGAAGCGCCTGACGTTATCCTGAGCGACTGCCTGCTCCAATCGCTGCCGAAAACCGTTTCAGTCGTTCATTGTCCCGACCACCAGACCGCTCCGCGCCGTAATCGATCCCGCCCGAGGTTTTCAATTGCGTCCGGTACACCGAGCCCGACGCGCCGCCGCCCCTCGCGATAACCCTCCACGACAGCCGACATGGGTTGGCAAGGCGAACGCCTTTGCGAACGCCTTTAACGACAAAGGCTCGAGGGCCCAGCCAACCAGGGCCAGGACGGCGTCATTCTATATAAGGAGAGAAGGCGCTCCGAACGCGCCCGTGCCGCGGGCAAACCCCGACTTCGAATCACTCCGCGTCGATCCGATAAATCTTCCCGAGCCCCCCACCCTGATTGTTGTCGATCACCAAGTAGAGCTCTCCGGACGTGTCTTCACCAAACGACGTGATTCCACCCGACAGCGTGAGCGCATCGAGGTCTTGCGTGACCTCTGCTTCTTTGGTTATCGCGCCGTTCGTAAAGGCGAGCGTACGCACGCGCCTCGAACAATAGTCGGCATAGATGTATGTACCCACCAAGCCCGCAATCTTCGTCCCGCGGTAGACGTATCCACCCGTCACCGAGCAGTCCATCACGACGTCGTCATGCGCGTACTCGGTCACCGGCAACGTCAACCCCGTTTGATCACAATTCGTATCCGGGTCGAAGCAATGCTTGCCCTCCATCGTGTTCCATCCATAGTTCACGAGGCCCTTTCCTTTGGGCTCGACGTTGATTTCTTCCCAAAGGTACTGACCAACGTCGGCGATGTAGAGCTCACCCGTGCAGCGGTCGAAACTAAACCGCCACGGATTGCGCAATCCCCAGTCCCAAATGTCCGGGTCACCCGCCGTCAGATTGCCCGCAGGTGGCGTCGGATATTTGTCGACGTCGATACGCAGAATTTTCCCGAGTTTCGAGTCGGTATTTTGCCCGTTTTCATCAGGGTCGCCCGCACCGCCCCCATCCCCCGTTCCCGCATAGAGATAACCGTCAGGCCCGAACGCGAGCATCCCGCCGTTGTGGTTGGTCCTCATATGCGGGATCGTCAGGAAATCCTTGAGACATGCGCCAAGCGCCTTGTCCGGCGAGGCCATGTCGCGCGCACATTCCGACACCACGAGCGCCCCGTCGGGTTTGCGCGTGAAGTAGATGAAAAATCGGCCATTTTTATCGTAGTCGGGGTGAAACGCAAGACCCAAAAGCCCCCGTTCGTTCGCTCCAGATTCGATGATCGCCGATAGATCGAGAAACGGTTCGCCGAGCATCGCGCCGTCTTTCACGATCATGATCCGTCCCGTTTTCAGGACGACAAACAATCGACTCGTATCGCCCGGCGCTCCCGTCACGTAGACGGGTCGGTCCACATCCGCGACGACTTCGGTCAACTTCAAATTCGGCAATTCTCCCGTTGTGCCCGCAGTACATTGCGGCGGCGCGCCACCGGATCCACCCATTCCGCCAGACCCGCCCGAATTGCTCGAAGAGGTATTCGGCCCCTCGCCACAACCCATCGTCGCGAACGTCGTTCCCAGGCAAGTGACCAAGAAATAGAAGCCCAAGCGAAATCGGTTCAAGTTCGAAGCATTCATACAGCGAAGTTACACGTGTCGCCATGCGACGTCGACGGGGCTCGCGAGCCGTGCACGTCTGAAACATTGCCTCTCGGAGGATGATGACTACGCTTGCTCCCGGACTCGGTCATTCCGAGGGAGGAGACGAAGGCACATGAATTCTTGGGATCATCGGGAACGAGCGTGGGGAGCGGCAAGTATCTCGCGAGCCGGATCCCGCACATCGTTTCTCAAACGTGTCTACAGCCTGTTCACGGCAAGCATCGTTTTTTCGGCCATCGGCGCCCTCGTCGCTCTCAACGCAGGCCTTTCGTCTTCAGCAGCGGTCCTGCGTGTCGGCGCCAAAACCGTCGTCGTTCCACCGCTCGTCGCCTTTTTTGGCCAGCACTACATCATCGGCATGCTCGTCATGTTGGGCGTCGTTTTCGGCGCTTCCATGGTGCGCCACGTCAAGGGCCTGAACGTGCTCGCCTTATTCGGCATGGCCACGGTCATCGGCGTCGTCATCGCTCCGACGCTCTTCTATGCAACGCTCGCATCCAGCATCGGAAACACCCTGTCCGCATCGCCCGTGCGCGACGCGTTCATCCTGTCCACCGTCGGATTCGCGGGCCTGACCGGTTATGCCCTCACGACCCGCAAAGACTTTTCGTTTCTCGGCGGCGGCCTCACGATGGGCCTCTTCGTCATCATCGGCGCATCTCTGCTCAATCTCTTCTTCGCCAGCTCCGTTTTCAGCCTGGCCATCTCGAGCGTTGCGGTCCTGCTTTTCGGCGCATTCGTGCTGTACGACACGTCGCGTTTGCTCCATAGCGACGAAGAAGATGCCGTGGGTGGCGCCATCAGCCTATACCTGAATTTCCTGAACATCTTCCTCGCCCTGCTCCGCATCCTTTCCTCGCGAAGGGATTAGCCTCACCCCCTAGCCCCCTCTCCACTGTGTGGAGAGGGGGAAATGGCCTCACCCCCCAGCCCCCTCTCCTTATGAAGGAGAGGGGGAGAAGAATGGCGATGTTCAATCGACCCCTTGCCAGTTTCGCGTGCCTGTTTGCCCTGAGCGTATTCGGCTGCGACAAACCCAGTGGTGAAAAAGCCAAAGAAGCTGCTTCTGCGCAGCCGAAACCCACGCCCGAGCCAGCGGGTTCTTCGGGAAAAACCGCGGCATCGGCCGCTCCAAGCGCGTCTGCGGCGGCGGAGAATGCACCGGACAACGTGCTCGTCGGAACGTGGGAAGGAAGCTACGACGCGAAAAAAGGCGCTGTGGAGATGCCTCCGCGCGTGCAAGACAAGGTGCGCAGAAAAGACGACGGGAAGCAGGCGATTGGGCCCGGCAAGGTCTCGATCACCATAAACAAAGACCTCGAGGTCGAAGGCACGACGGATGGTGCGCTCGGCAAGGCGCAGCTACGAGGCAAAGTCGAAGGAGACGACTTGCGCGTGCAGTTTTTCCCGGCCGATCCCCTGGACAAACAGGCGATGTTCGGCATCGTTTCCGGCGCGCGCAAAGACGATCGAATCGAAGCGCGCATTCGCGTCACGAGCGGCGACGTCACGGTCGTGCGCGAAGCAGATATCGTGCTTCGGAAGAAGCAATGAATCCGGGCCTGAGCCTCGTCCCGCTCTCAGATTGCCGTCCACACTTTCGCTTCGATGAACACGCGTAACAAGTCCGCGTCGACGTGTCCGTCTTTCACTTCGTAACCCAAAATGTCGAGCGCGCGGTCGATGGGCACCGCTTTCTTGTACGGCCTGTCGCTCGCCGTCAGCGCATCGAAGATGTCGCTGATGCTCATCATCTTGGATTGCAGAGGTATCTCTTCGGCACGCAGGCGGTTGGGATAACCCGTGCCGTTCAAGCGCTCGTGATGCGCGCTCGCGATGAGCGCCACGCGGCGGAATTGTTTGCCCCACGGAATCTGCGACAAGAATTGAAACGTGTGCACCACGTGCCCGCGGATTTCATCGATTTCACTCGGCGTGAGCGACCCGCGCGCGACCGACAAACACGCGACTTCCTCGGGACGCAGAAGCGGCGATACGCAACCATCCGAATCCGTGAACGTTTCGCGCGCGATGGCTTCGATTCGCGCGAAATCGCCGCCCGAAAGCACCGTGGGTTCGTTCGCGGAACATATCGCGTGATACGCCCCATCGAGCTCCTTTTTGCGCCGCCCGAGCTCCTCGTCGAGGCGTGCAATTTCTTCCGCTCGCGCACCCCGTTGAACCAGTCGCAACTTGCGTTCGAGGATTTCTACTTCGTATGAGCGCCAAGCAATTTCGATACGATGCCGTATCAATTCGAGCTCGTACGGGTATAACTTCTTTGCTTTGACGAGCACTTGTTCGCGCACGCCAATCTTTCCAAAATCGTGCAAAAGCGACGCATATTCGAGCTCGCGCAAGTCGTCTTTCGTCCACGTCACGCCGCGGTACGGCCCATCGGCTCGCTCCAGCGCTTTGGCCAGGCCCACGGTCAAATGCGATACACGTCGTGAATGCCCGCTCGTCGTCGGGTCCCGCTGCTCGATTGCTTCGACGCTGGCCTTGACAAACCCTTCCAGCATGTGCTGAATTTCCGTGTAGAGAACGGCGTTTTCGAGCGCGATGCCGGCTTGAGAAGCGAGCGTTTCGAGCAGCTCTTCGCTGCGCGTGTCGAACGTAATGACTTGTTCTTCGACGTCTTCCGCGCTCAGCAATTTCCGATCGTGCGAGCGCTTCTTGTTGATGAGTTGAATCACGCCGATCACTTCGCCTTTGCGGCTGCACAGCGGCATGCACAACATCGATTTGGTGCGATATCCAATCTTCGCGTCGAACGAACGATCGAATCCGTACGGTGAACCCGGCGGCAAGTCATAGACGTCGGCGATGTTGAGCAGGCGCTTGTGGAGCGCGACGTAGCCCGACATCGATCGCGGACTCACGGGCAACGCAAACTCGCGCGAGTCGAACGGAACGGAATCGTTTTGCGACAGCTTGAAGTGCAGCGTGCGGCGCAAAGGATCCGGATCGTCCCCTTCGACGACATAAAGACTGCCCGCATCCGCGCCCGTGATGAATCGACTCTTCGACAAGATGAGGCTGAGGAGTTTGTCGATCTCTCGTTCGGTCGTGATTGCTTTGGCGATCTCGATGAGCTCGCCGAGCTCGTAACGATAACGGTTCAGCCATTTGCCGCGTGCTTCGGCGCGTGACCTCGCATCGAGCAGCTCGCACGCGTTGTGGATGGCCACGTAGAGCGTATCGCACGAAGGTTCGTCGCAGATGATGGCGCCGAGCCCTTTGTTCAATGCGCTGGCGATGTCATTGCCCGAAGGAGTACCCACGAGCACGAGCGTTGCTTCACCATCGGCGAGTTTGCCCGCGAACGGGCGAAGGATGTCGCGACACGCGTCCCATACGATGCCGGGGGCCACGATTGCAAAAAGGCGTTCGCTGCGCACCGTGACGAGCAGCGGATGCGGCCGCACGATGATTTTGCTCGAAAGACGTTCGTCCGAACGAAGACGTTCTTCGATGTGGTTCATCGTGACGATCGCCGAAAAGCTCATGATGCTTCTTCCTTTTCATCACCACCGGCGGATTGTTCACCCGGGTTTGTCTCGGCCGCTGCCGATAACGTCGCGCCCGTGCGTCGTTCCTTTTCCTCTTTGCGTTTCTGCGCGACCTCGGCGTCGCGCTTTTCGTATGCGACGATGATGCGTTGCACGAGCGGATGGCGCACGACGTCGACTTCGGTGAAGTGACACATTGCGATGCCATCGATACCCGCGAGCAAGTCACGCGCCTCGGCCAAACCACTACGCGCGCCGTGTGGCAAATCGACTTGCGTCACGTCACCCGTGACGACTGCGCGCGATGAATAACCGAGACGCGTGAGGAACATACGCATCTGATCACTCGTGGCGTTTTGCGCTTCATCGAGGATGACGAAACAATCGTTGAGCGTTCGGCCGCGCATGAATGCGAGAGGTGCCACTTCGATTTGGCCGCGCGAAACCAGCCCGCTCACTCGATCGGCATCCATCATGTCGTGCAGCGCATCATAGAGCGGGCGCAAGTACGGATTGACCTTTTCCGCCAGGTCTCCCGGCAAAAACCCGAGCCGTTCACCTGCTTCGACGGCGGGCCTTGCCAAGATGATGCGTTTTACCCGGCGTTCGATCAGGGCAAACACGGCCATCGCCATGGCCAAGTAGGTTTTTCCCGTACCTGCGGGGCCGATGCCGAACGTGAGGTCGTGCGTGCGAATGGCTTGAATGTATCTTCGTTGCGCAATCGTTTTTGCCGTGATCGGTTTGCGTCTCGTCGAAACGAGCACGACGTCTTCGAAGAGCTCGCGAAGAGAAACGGCGGGGTCTTCTTTGAGCGCTTGCACGGCGCGCACGAAGTCCTGCGCCTCGAGCGCTACGCCGCCCGTCGAAAGTTCGGCGGCCTCTGCGAGAAACCTTTCGGCAAGGGCCACGGCATCCGCTGCTCCCACGAGACGAATGACGTTGCCGCGAAGGCTCGAATCGATCCCCAGCGTGCGAGCGACGAGTTTGAGGTGTTCGCTGTTCGGACCGACGAGCGCGACGAGTGTAGCGTTGTCGAGGACTTCGACGTCGGCAGTGATTCGAATGGGCGTGCTTGTCATGGGTTGATTGGTTGCTCGAGCCCCGAGCGAGCGTTTCGATGTCGAGTGCACGTGTCGGGGCAGCATTTTGCACGAGCCTCGTGAATGCAAGCCAAAGGCCGCGCGCATGGCTTGACCATGCTCGTCCCCCGTGCGAGCGTCGATGTGGCTCGCGTCTTCATTGATCCGAATGGTGCACAACAATCCTGCGAAGCGGAAGGATGTTAACGGTGTTCGTCGTGGCACCACGGCTCGAAGCATCGTTGCGACGGTATGTTTTGCGGCCCTGAGCCTCGTGCCGCTCGTGACGAGGGCGCAAGCAGAGCCGCCGCCAAAACAGCAAGCGCCCGCGGCGCCGGTTCGTCTGGTCCTACCGCCGCTACCGCCCGCGGGAAAAACGCCGCCCGCCGTTACCGCTCCGCCGCCTTTGCCGAAGCCGTTTCCGCTCGAAGTGGATTTGCCGTCGCGGCAGGCGTCCAAAATGGACCTAGCGGGTTATCGTGGAGGCGTTTTTCTTCGCGATTCATCGGATGAAATTCGTTTTCATCTTCGCGGAAACGTGCACGTCGATTTTCATTCGTTTTTTGGCAGCGGAAAGGACGAGCTCGCCGCGGATGCTGGAGGCGTTCTGTTGTCGCCGCGTTTGGCCTTGCGTCGTGCGCGTATCGAAGTCGCGGCCGATTTGTCTCGGCGTTGGTTTGGATCCATCGGTTTGGACTTTGGTACGCAGCAGCCGCTCACCAATCCGATGGGAGGACAGCCTTCGCCGGCCAATCAAACGCCGGCGGCGACATCGGATCGTTTTGCTGGTTTTCAAGCTCCGGGGGCCTTTGCAGCGCTGGCGAACGCGTACATCGACTACACCTTTTTGCGGCAGCTTCACGTGATGATTGGGCAGCATCAGGCGCCGTTTTCATTGGAAAACCGAACGGCGCAGCTTGGCACCACGTGGCTCGAGCGAAACATGGCCATCCGATCGTTCGTCGTGCCGAACGCCAAAGAAATGGGCTTGATGCTCTGGGGCGACATCAACGACGTCCACACGGTAGGTTACGAGTTTGGAGTTTTTCTTGGCGATGGTCCCAATCGTCCTCAAGTGGACGCATATCCGGATTTCATCGGTCGCATTTTTGCTCGACCATGGGCTCGAAGCGGCAAAACCTCGACACTCGACAAAGTACAGATTGGGTTGAGTTTCCATCGTGGATCTCGCGATCCAAAATATGTCGCGTACGATTACCCCGGCATCACGACGGCCTTTGGCTGGACGTTGTGGAGCCCGCGATATCTGGATTCGATGGATCGGCTGGTCCGCGTGCTCCCAGCGGGTGGGCAAACGCGTATTGGTGGAGAGCTGCGTATACCCGTGAAGCTTTTCGATGTGCGAGCCGAAGCGTATTGGGTGAGCAACGGGACGCGCGAGGCCGTGGATGGGTTTCAGTTACAAAATACCGAGCGGTTCGGGAGCGTCGAGGGCGTGGGGTATTACCTGCAAGTTTCCGCTTGGCCATGGGGCGATGCGTTTGTCACGCCGGACCCAGGTTTTTCTCGGCCACCGCGGCTGGATTTGACGAAAACGCCCAACCTGGGTCGGCGCGGCGTCGAGCTATCGGCAATCTTCGGGGGTGTCGAAGCTGGTTATGATGGCGCGGCTCGTGACGGATCGTATGACGTCAAAACACCAGGTGCCCCGGGCGGCCCTCCAAAGACCATTTCGATCCACGAAATTGGCGTGGGTGCGACGTACTGGCATTCACAGTTCGTTCGAGCGAGTGTGAACTACCTTGCGTATCACACGGTTGGCAGTGACGTGGGGGACAACTTGGCGATGGTTCCGAGCAATCTCGTTGCGGATCCGGCAAGTCCCGCGCGGGCATCGACGTGGCACCACGAGCTGGGGATGCGTTTGGGCCTTTCGTTTTGAAAGCGGGCCCGTCCTCGAAACTTCGTGCCCACCAAAATTTGGCCCACCCCGACCCGTCGCGTTAAGGCCGGATTACTCATGCGCCAATGGATTGCCATCGGAGCCGCTGTTGGGCTCGTCGCTGTCACCCTCCCCATGTTGCGCAAGCAGGACACGCCTCTGGCGAACCTGCTCGCCAAACCCAAAGTGGAACATAGCGGCGGACCCGCGATCACTCGTGAGGTCACCCCGCCACCACTCACGGATATCGACCTTACACGAATCGACGATCGTGGCAGCGTTGCCATCGCGCCAGCTCATGTTGGCCGTCATGCCGAATTGACGGTCAATCCGAAGTATCAGCGCGCAGCCTTGGCGTTTCTGAGGCAAGGTCGCGTGCCCGAAGGAGCGGTCGTGATGACCGACATCAAGACCGGTCGCGTGCTCGTGTGGGCGAGCTACGTGGATCAGGGTGCGCTGCACGACGTTGCAGCCGAAGCGACGGCTCCGTCGGCGAGTGTTTTCAAGATCGTCACGGCGACGGCTTTGGTGGAGCAAGCGGGTCTCGGGCCCACCACCAAGCAGTGTTATTCGGGCGGCGAACACTCGATCAGCGCCAAGGACCTGCTCGACAACAAGCGCCGCGACAAGTGGTGCGCAACGCTCGCCCAAGCCATGGGGCGCAGCTTGAACACGGTCTTTGCGCGTCTCGCGGCCAGAAATCTCGACCGAACGCAGCTCACGGATACCGCGAACAAGCTCGGGTGGGGCGAAGACATTCCGTTTGACGTCAAAGTAGCTCAGAGCTCGATCACGCTTCCCGAGGATGACCTTGGGTTCGCTCGAACTGCGGCAGGTTTTTGGAACACCACGTTGTCACCGTTCCAAGGCGCCAACTTGGCGACGACGATCGCCAACGGTGGCGAAATGATCCGTTTGCACGTCGTGACGAGCGTCAAGGACAGCGAGGGCGAGATTTACCATGGCCCCACCGTGCGCATGCCGATCAAGCGTGTGATGAGCGAAGCGACGGCCAGTGCGATCACGACGATGATGAACGAGACCGTGAATTCGGGCACGAGCTACAAGTCGTTTCACGATCGAGCGGGGCGCGCGTACTTGCCCGACATTCACATTGCCGGCAAGACCGGAACGCTCACGAAACCCACGACAGAAGGGCCATTTTACACGTGGTGGGTAGGGTTTGCCCCCAGCGACAAACCCGAGATTGCTCTCTCCGTGCTCGTGGCCAATGGGGCCAAGTGGCGAGTGAAAGCGACGAACGTCGCCGCCGACATGCTTCGCGTCTACTTTGCCGACAAAGGCGCAAAGGGCGTGCGAAGCCCGTTCGATAACAGCCCCAGGGCACGCCGCTAATCAGTACACGGTGCGTGGGACGTCACGCGCCTCGAAACAAGCGCGGCAGCGCGCTTCGTACGACTCCGATCCACCCACGAGCACCGTCGTCGATTCGGCGATGAGGCGTTGCGAACGGCTCGCAGCGTGGCCGCACACGGCGCACACGGCGTGAACCTTCGTGACCTCTTCGGCGATGGCCATGAGGTCGGGCATGGGGGGAAAGGGCCGTCCCAAGTAGTCTTGATCGAGGCCTGCGGCGATGACGCGAAAGCCGCGTGAAGCGAGTCTGTCG
This sequence comes from Polyangiaceae bacterium, assembly GCA_016715885.1. Taxonomy (NCBI): domain Bacteria; kingdom Pseudomonadati; phylum Myxococcota; order Polyangiales; family Polyangiaceae; species Polyangiaceae bacterium. Next base: position 358,812 of record JADJXL010000015.1, on the reverse strand, counting down.
CAGACTTCGACGATGCCTTTGTCGAAGAACTGAGCTTCGTCGATGGCGATGACTTCCGTGTCGTCGAGCACGCGTTCTTCGATGCTCGCACTCGAGTTGACCGCCACCGCTTCGACGCTGACGGCCTCGTGGCTGACGATGCGTTGCGCGTCGTAACGATTGTCGATGCGAGGTTTGAACGCTTGGACGCGTTGACGCGCGAGGATGGCGCGCTTGATGCGTCGAATGAGCTCTTCCGTTTTTCCGCTGAACATCGAACCGGTGATGACTTCGACCGAGCCGACCGGGCGAGCAGGTAGACCGCGCACGTCGCGAGACAGACCGCGGACGGACGCGCGAGGCAAGCAGAATGTGCAGCGACTGCGCAGCGCGTTGGATCTGCCCGCTCGGCGCGTCACGCGAGACGCATGCAAAAAGCGCGTGTGCACGTCGTACACGTCAACGTGCGTGCATCGTGCGTTCGAACGGACCGAGCCGTGCGTCGTCCGTGACGGACGCATCAAAAAGCGGCTTTTGCATTGTGCAACTTGTGCCCGGTCCAAACGGACATGCTAGGATGGCCGTCGTGCAAGTCGTGCTCCGCAAGCTTGGCCGTGGCACCCGCGCCGTCATCGGCAGGCTGGTACGTGCACCTCGTAAAGGGTCTGTCGTCGTGATCGAGTTTTCCGACGGCATGCACGAATACGTGACCACACCAGTCAAGCGAGTTCTTCGACTCGCAGGGCGCGATATTTTCTATATCGAGACCGTCAATTCTCGATATCGCCTCGAAGTTCGCAGCCGCGATCTGGCGTTCGACGGAGCGCTCAGCGGAAGCTGACCTCAAATCACGATTTTCGGCCATCGGCTGAGAAATCAACCGTCTGCCAGGCGGACATCGTTCACAGTCCTTGCGGCAACGCCCAAGGTTGGGCAGATTGGCGCACGTTTTTCCGGAGGAGTCACACGCGATGGGCTACAGGGATCGTCGAAAGTCACTGAAGATGAGGCGTCGTAAGGGCCAAGTGAAGAAGAAGGAACGCATCAAGCGTCGCAAGGCCGCACGCGCGACGGCTGAGACCACGCAGGCGAAGAAGCCGCGCACGGCCAAGGCCACCACTTCAGCCGCTTCCTGATTGCCCTCACCCCCCTGCGCAACAAACGGTTTGAAACCGGGCCAGATCCGAACGCTCGCTTCGCGCGCGTGGGACGCGCGCTGCGCGAGGCTGGTTTGCGATGGGGGTCCGGAGCCTCCCGGTGTTTGCCCTTCCACAAAAACCCGCAGGCTCGGCCCCATACCCCGATCTCGCCCACCGCAGGCAGAGGTCAGAACTTCTTTTTGCGCCGGGCCCGGGGGGCCCCGGCTGCCGTCTTCGGATCCACCAAGCAGGCTCTTATCACCACCCGTGCAGTCTTCCGTCACGAGCTGCCACGGGCCGGCACTCGTACGCCACTTCTGCACGACCTCCGTCGACCGCAAATCCGCTTCGTCGATGCGTTGCCATGCAACACGCACTTGCACGGTCGCCTCGGTGAGCCCGCTCATCTGCATGCCTTCGAGCTCGACGTCGACGATGCGCACACCGCTTTTCCATGCAGCGCGACGCTTCAGCCACTCTTCCTTGGCAGATGCGTTCACGTGATCGAGCGCGATGTCCATGCGGCCGAACCGCACGGCTCCGTTGTGCTCGTGGGCTGCATCCAAGAGCTTGTCGGTCGACGAACGGGTGGCGAAACAGCCACCGAGACCGGCAGCGAGGAAAGCGATACAGAGGATGCGGCGCACAGCCCAAGATGTTGCCGAAGGCGCCGAAAAGGCAAAGTTCTTGGCAAGAGAACGCCTCAAAACGCGCTCGAAGCTACGAAATACCACTGCCCTCCAGGAATGGCCTTCGCGCTGAAACCGCGGGCATACCCAAGGCGAAACTGCGCATCCAGGTAGTAACCGAGCGAGAAACCAAGCCACAGCTCGACACCGGCAGACGTGTGCAAGTCCGGCGAGTTGATGATGCTGTTGTTCGTGAAGAGCGAAATCGCGGACAGATCCAGCTCGTTGAAAGCGCCGCCGTAGTCCACGAAGACGTTGCCATCGATGCGACGAAGGTACAGCGGCAACGTCGACAACCCGCGATCGGGTTTGACGATGGGGAAGCGATACTCGACGTTTTGCAGGACAAACGCGCGACCCGCCAAGCTGCTTGGCGCGTAGCCGCGAAGCACGAATGATCCATCGTAGATGCCCGTGGTGATCGTATCGAGCAGCGTGTTCGACTCGAAGTCGTACCCGCCAACGTTGTAGTAGCCGTTTTCGGCGTACGTACCGCCAGCCACGCCTCCAGCGACGCGCAACGCGAGCGTGTGCAAGCCCGGCCAAGGCATCGGCACGTAGCCCGCGACGGCGCCGTCGAAGTTGTAGAGGGAAAAGTCACTACCCGTGGGCTGTCCGGCATATTCGACCGCAGCACGAAATGAAAACCCGCGGATCGCTCCTGCCGAATCGAGCGATCCTTCGACGTTCGTGAACGAATAATTCGCGCGCAGGGTGCTCATGACGCCACCGCGTGGGATGCGCGGAACCGTCGACGTCGGGTCGAGCTGCACCGAGGGCAACTCGCCGCGGAAGCCCGAGAAGGTGTAGGACAAACCCAGGAATTGGTCGGTAAAATCGCCTGGAATCGCGTACGAAAGCGCGGACGATATGCCGATCCCGCGTTCGTCGTATTTGATCCGTTGACCGTTCGCGATGAAGTTCTGCCGCGGAGCGACCGAGTGAAACAGGCGCACTCGCATGTTCATCGGCAGCCGGCGATACGCATACTCGAGCACCACCCGCGGGGCCGGCGCTGCAAAGTCCGCCGTGAGGCTTGCCCCAACTTCGTGAAACCCCGCGACATCGCTTCCCACCGCTTCGAGGCTCAGCGCCGCGTTGCCGTACGTTCCCGGCCCAAAGTTCACCGAGTAGTTGCGCGGCAGCACTGTTCCAAGCGGTTGGTAACGGCTCCACTTCATCGGCACGTGCTCGGGCGCTGGCGGCGGATCCGGGCGATCGGCTGGCGCGGGCAGCGCATCGAGAAAACGCGACGAATCGAGCTGCAATGCGTAAAGGTCGAAGCCCGTCGACGTGTAACCGACGTACACGAGCGTCTTGCCATTGGGGCTCAACGCAGGCTGATACGCTCCCATACGCACGTTGGTCACTTGGCGTAGCGATCGCTGGGCGATGTCGTACGCGTAGATGTTCGATATGCCCGTGCGATCCGAGGAAAAGTAGAGGACCTTGCCGTCGTTCGAAAAAACGGGGTTCGCGTCGATGGCGCGATCGCGCGTGATTTGCTCGAACGTTCCTTTGGCGACGTCGACGAGGCGAATGTCGCGGTAGCCGCCCGTCGTCCATGCGCTGTACGCGATGAAGCGCCCGTCGGGGGAAAACCGAGGCGTGTAGGCCTGTTCGAAACGAGCGCTCGGCACGAGGTCGCGCACGTTCGCGAGGCGCCCTTCGGCATCGACGTCGGCGATCTGCAAGTACGTCGTGCTCTTGGAGTTCACCGTGAAGGCGATTCGACGCCCGTCGGGGCTCACATCGGGCGCAGTCGCACGCATGCCCACGGTGAGCCGTTGGCGTTCGGGTTCGTCGCCGCGCGGTGCGGAAAACCCATGCTGGATGCGGAAGAGATCGTCGCGCCAATACACGATCTTCCACGGCGCGTTGCTGCTCGAATAGAGGTCGCCCGTCGGCGAAAACGACGACACGGACGAGCCTCGCGTGCGCACGAAGAGCTTGGGTTTGTCCGCGAGCGCGTCGTGCTTCGGCGAAAGCGCGACGCGGTAGATGCCCGGTCGAGCGTTGTAGTCGTCGCGCCAATAGACGAGCTCGTCAGCGTCCGATGATCGCGCCACGCGAGGGACGAACCGCGGGTACATCACGTTGCGACCGTGATGCGTGAGGCGCACACCTTCGCGCAGACCACGCGCTTCGACGGTCTTCATCTGCGCCGCGTAGCGAAGCCGCAAGTGAGCCTTGAAGCCCTCGAACAGCTCTTCGTACGTCTTGCCCGTCACGCGCCGGATCGACCGATTGATGGCCCAAGGAAACACCGTGCTGCCGTAGTCCGCGGACACGGAGCGCATCGTGTTCGGACCGTAGACGTCCGTGATCCATCCAAGAAATCGCGAACCGTATAGGTACCAAAGGTTGCCGTTCGGCCAGCGCAGCGGGCTCGACGAAACGGTGTCGAGGCCCGCGATGCGATCTTCGAGCACGTCGGCACGCATGTACATGTCGAAGAACGACGAGCGCATGCGACCGGCGCTCGTTTCACGGGATTCCGTGAGCGTCGCGAGGCCTTCGATGATCCACCGCGGCTGCACTTGGTTCGGCGCGTACGTCTTGCCGAGGATGGCGTTGATGATCGCGGCCGTGCCGGAGATGTTGTCGATGTGCAGGATGTGCGTGTGCTCGTGCGTGATGAGATCGAGCATCCAGTCGTCGTAGTCGCCGAGCACGGACAGATCTTCGGGCGCCGTTGCATAGAGACGAACCGTGTTGAACGGCAGCGCCGTGGCCGAACCGTTGGCCGAATCCACGTCGTCCGTCAGCACCACTTCCGTCTTGCCCTTCGGTGCGTAGGCGAGCGTGTGCTTCAAGCGTGCATGCACCGATTCGGAAATGCGCGCGACACGTTCGGCCAGGGGCGCGAGCGTATTTGGATGGTGCACGCGAAAATGCTTCGTTTCGACCGTGCGCCAATCCAAATCGGGATCGCCGATCGCCGATGCTCGAGCAGGCGCGAGCAGGACCGCGACGAGCGTGACGAGCGCCAGCGTGACTCGAAGACCCGCCGTGTTCGTCACAGGTCGTCGTAAAACATCGGCTCCCGATTGCGGGTGTACCGGTACACGAGTTGCCGGCCGTCGGGGCCGATTTGCGTGATGCGAGCGCCATAGCCCGGTTCGGACGAACCACCGGGTTCACGCGTCCACATGACCGTTGCGAGCGCGTAGAACTCGTAGTCGCCGGGCATGAGCACGTGCAGTTGCAGTTGCGTGCCGATCTTCGGGATGCTGTACGTCTCGACAAACAGGCCGCCATGTTCGATGACGTCGTTGCCGCCGAGTCCCCGGTAGAAGTTTGACACACTGCGCGTACCGAGGGCGACATCGAGCGTGCGCACGCCGGGAGGTGCGGGAGGCGCCGCGACCTTTTTCGGCGCGGCTTTGGGTTCGGGCGCAGGTTCCGCTGCTGCGGGTGCAGGCGCAGGTTTGGCGTGAACGACCGGCTGCGGAGCGGATTCAGGCTGCAGCGCGACGACGGGTTTGGCGTGAACGACCGGCTGCGGAGCGGGTTCAGGCTGGACTGCGACGACAGGTTTGGCGTGAACGACCGGCTGCGGAGCAGGTTCAGGCTGTGGCGCGACGACGGGTTTGGCGTGAACGACCGGCTGCGGAGCGGGTTCAGGCTGGACTGCGACGACAGGTTTGGCGTGAACGACCGGCTGCGGAGCGGGTTCAGGCTGCGGCGCGACGACGGGTTTGGCTTGAACGACCGGCTGCGGAGCTTGGGCGGGTCGCGGCGGTTCGACGTATTGCGCGACCGGCGCCTGAACGACGGGAGCGGGCGCTGGTCGAGGGGCCGGTTGAGGCACAGCAGCGACCGGCGCAGGCGCGGGTGCTGGTGCCGGAGCCGCAACAGGCGCTGGTGCGGGTGCCGGGGCCGCAGCAGGCGCTGGCGGGGGAACCGACGGTTGACCGCCTTTCCATCGTGCGAGCGCGTTGACCTTCGCCAGCGACGCTGCGACGGCTTCGAGCACGTCATCGGCTGCGGGATGACCACTGTCGATCGCCTGCACGTCCGCGAGAACCTTACGCACGTTCTTCAGGGCGATGTCGCGCCCATCCAGCATGGCGCCACCACCGCGCTCGATCTTGCGCAGAATCGTGATCGTTTGCGCGATGGGCTCTGCCGCATCGAACAACTCGTCGGGCGCGTCGTCGCAACTCTGTATGGCGTTGAGCGCTGCCGTCAGGCTATCTCGCGCCATTTTTGCAAGCTGAGCGGGTTCCACGAGTCGTCCTCCAGAAGCACGTCGAGTCGAATCGCGGGTCAGCCTAGCAAAGCCGTGCCCGAGAAAAAGAGGCGTGCGAAATCTTTGATCGACGCTTCTCGCCCATCGATCTCACCGCGCAACAAAACGATCGCTCCGTCGCCCGTACGAACGACCGCGCGATCCTGATCCACATACCCCTCGCCAGGTTCGAGCGCCGAGGGAAAACGGCTCGTTTGCTCTGCAGCGATCACTTGCACGAGCGATCCGTTGATCTCGGTCCATGCACCAGGAGCGGGGGCGAGAGCACGAATGTGCCGGAGTATGTGATCCGTCGGCCAGGACCAACGAATCGCGCAAGCCTCTTCATCCAGAAAGGGAGCTTCCGTTGCATGCTGTTCGTCCTGGGGTTTTTCCAGAACGACTTCGCCCCTCGAAAAACGGTTCACCGTGCGCCGCAAAGCTCGCAGCGACGGGCGATCCAAGGCGCGCGCCAAGTCCCACGCGTTCCAGCGTGGATCGATGGAAAGCCGCTCCTGATCCAGGATTGCACCCGTATCGTACTCGGCAGCGATGCGATGCACGGTGACGCCGGTCACGTCATCGCCGCTCTTGATCGCCCACGTCGTCGGATCCGGCCCTCGATGGCGCGGGAGCAGCGATGGATGCACGCCGATCCCTCCGAGCCGCGCAGCATCGACGATCTCCATGGGCAAGCGCGTCGTCCAAAACCAGCTCACGACGAGGTCAGGCGCGATGGCCCCGACGCGCGCGCGAAGTGCCGCATCGTTTGTCCTCGGCTTCACGACCACGCGGTCGTTGCCGAAAACGCGCCTGGCACGACGAAGCCCGAGCGCGTCTTTTCGGCACACGGCACACAGCTCGATCGAGTGACCGTCATGCGCGAGAAGCAGCGCGGCGAGCGGCAATCCGAAGAAGACGATTCGTAGCGGCATCGGGCTTCGTTACGCGCTGTTGCGCCCTCGTTGGCCGAAAAGTTTTCCACTTTTACGGGCCCTGGTAGCTATCGCCCTCATGGCGGCTTTTTCTCCGCGCAACCTGTTTCGACCGGCTCTCAGACCAGGGCATCGATTCGATCCTCTGGCAGCACCTCGACCCATCCTCGTCTTCGAGGATGTCCACAAGGCGTACCGCTCCGACCAACCCGTGCTCAAGGGTATGTCGCTCACGATCGAGCGGGGTGAGTTCGTCTTCATCACGGGGCCTTCGGGCTCGGGCAAGAGCACCTTATTGCGGCTCGTGCATCGGATCGAGCAGGCGGACGAAGGTCGCATTCTGTTTCTCGGTCGCGACATCAGTCGCCTCAAAGAAGAAGCAATCCCAGCCCTGCGACGCAACATCGGCTACGTCTTCCAAGACTTCAAGCTCGTTCCGAGCTGGACTGTCGCGGACAACGTCGCCGTCGCGCTCGAAGTCGTCGGCTTGCCTCCAAAGCTCGTCCGAGCACGCGTGGGCGAAGCGCTCGAGCGCGTTGGTCTCGCTGGACGCGGTGACGAACAAGCCAAACGCTTGTCGGGCGGCGAGCAACAACGCGTGGCGATCGCCCGAGCCATCGTCGGAGAACCGGCGCTCATTCTCGCGGACGAACCCACGGGCAACCTCGATCCTCAACTCGCCTTCGACATCCTCGGGCTCTTCGAGGACATCCACGAAACGGGCGCTACCGTTCTCTTTGCGACGCACGATCGCACGCTGCTCGATGTGCGCCCGCGTCGCGTGATCGTGCTCGAAGACGGTAAAGCCACCGATGCACCGAATGGGCTCGGCGCCGAAGATTCGGGCGAACACCTCGCGCTCAACTTGGTGGCGTAGGGAGTAGTTTCATGTCGAATGATCGATACAGCGTGCGCGTGCCGATGCGAGCCTGGCGACCTGGGCGCGGTGACATGCGCACCCACCTGCACACGATTTTTTCTCTGGCCGTCGCCTTCGTTTGTCTCGCAGCATCGCTGCTCGTCGTGACAAACCTTTCCGCCGTGCGCGAGCGTTGGTCTCACGCGGGCCGAGCCACGGTGTATCTGCGCGACAACGCGACGGACCAGGAAGTCACCGAGCTCATCGCAGCGCTCGAAAAAACCCAAGGAATCCGGCGCGTTCGTCACGTCACGAGCGCGCAGGCGCGTCGCGAAGTCGTCGTGGACGAGACGGACTCGGCCCTTGCGTCGCTTCCTGCAAGCGCGTTTCCCGCGTCGCTCGAGCTTGGATTCACCGACGAAGTCGCCGATCAAGACTTGCAAGCCATCGCGCTCAAGCTCCAAGCGCTTCCAGCGGTCGAGACCGTCGAGACGTACAGGCGCTGGACCGAACGCCTCTCGTCGCTGTTGAGCGGCGGCGTCACCGCGAGTGCTGCGCTGGCGATCGTCGTCATGTGCGCCGTCTTCAGCGTCATCAGCTCCACGATGCGCCTGCTCCTCAGCCGGCGTCGCATCGAAGTCGAAGTGCTACGCTTGGTTGGAGCGACAAACTCGTTTGTGCGCCAACCGTTCGTGATCGAAGGAGCCATGCAGGGAGCAGCGGGCGCTGCGGCGGCAATTGCGCTGCTTGGCATGCTCTTCATGCTCGTTCGAGGTCGCTTCGATCAGGAGCTTGCGAACTTGCTCGGCCTTTCGCCTTCGTTTTTGCCTTGGACCGTCAGCGTGGGATTCGTGTTGCTCGGCGGACTCCTCGGTGCGACCACCGCACTCGTCAGCCTCCGCCGGATGGGGCCCGTGTGACATGAAACGTCGTACATCGTTCGCTTTGGTGATGCTGCTGGCGCTCGTCTCGAGCGCTGCGAGCGGGAGCAGCCCGATCGATGGATCGCCTGTGCGTGCGTCTCACGCCGTTTCGGATTTCGAGCGCTTGATCTTGCGAATCGACGACGAACAGCGAGCTCTCCAAGCTGAGCTCGTGACGATCGATCCGCGCCTCGAAACCGTGCGCAAACGCATGCTCGCGCGTGGCCGAGCTTATTACCGCCACGTGCATGCGGGCCTTTTGCCCGTGGGCGAAGGTTTCGATGCACTCGTCGATCACGCGGCGAAAGTCGAGCGAGTACGCCGGGCTCTCGAACGCGACATCGCGCAAGAAGCTGATCTCATCAAACGAAAAGACGTGATTCGCCAGCGTCTCGAACGCCTCGCTGCCGAACGAGCACCGCTCGACGTGCAGCGCGAGGCCATGCTGCGCGCCAAACGAGCGCTCGATGCCGAGGAAGAGCGACGAGCCGCGTTTGCTCGGGCGTTCGAATCGTCGACGAGGCCCGACTACGTAGCGATTTACGGAGCGGACTCGGGGCCTCGCGACGGTGACACGCGCCTTGACTTTGCCGCACAGAAAGGGCGCCTACATTTCCCCGTGGCCGGCCGAGCTGAAGTTCGTCGGTCGAACAGGCATGGGGTGAGCGGCATCGAGCTTGTGACTCAGCTTGCAGCCGCTGTGCGTAGTGTGGCGGCTGGCCATGTCGTGTTTGCCGATCGTTATGATGCGTACGGTCTAACGGTCATTGTGGATCATGGTGATCGTTATTACAGCGTATACGCGAATCTTGGCGGAACGGATGCTCGAGTGGGCGACAAGATTGCGGCGGGGGCGCGTGTGGGCACGTCGCCGTCGGCGGGACAGAGCGAGGCGGTGTATTTCGAGATTCGGCGCGGATCGGTACCGGAGGATCCTGGGCCTTGGCTGGGGATGTGATTTCGGCGTTGGGCGCATCGTAACGCCATTGCAAAATCATTGCGGATGCCGTCGAATTAGACGACGCAATGGTATACTCGGACGAACCAATTTCTTCCTGTTTGCGCGGTTTTCTGCTGGACAGTCGCCGGGTTGTGTGCGACACTTTCTCGTATGGCCAGCGCCGCTGAACGAATCCTGTCTGCACCGAAGAGGAGTCCTGCGTCCGACCAAGCGTCACGAGGAGCGTTCACTTGCGGGTCGCCAATGGCGGGATCTTGCCAAGTCGGGATGGTCGTATGAGCACAGACGCGGTCGCCGTAGGGATGGTCCGCGTTCTGAAATGACTCGCATGGCCGACGGGCTCGATTCGCACCTCGGACATGCGCATCTGCGTCCCCACGTCAGGGCGAGGTATCCAAGAATGTCAGGTCCGTTGTGTGCGGGCGTCCTGAATGTGAGTGGTGATAACCGCCAGCATCCTGGCCAATCTCGCGTATCGTGGTGGAAGGTGCTGTCGGAATCTAAAACCGCCGACCCATGGTCGCGGCGATAATTTGCTGCATCCAAACGATCCCGCCGTCGGCATTACTGCGCTCGCTCCGCAGGCTTGGCGAGGTATTCACGCGGCAGGATGATGGATCGTGGGTTCTGCGTACGTACGAGGCTGGACAGCGCGTTGCGCTTTCTGCAATCGACTGCGAAATCGACGTGGACCAGGTCTACGCGAATGTATTCGATTCCGCGGAAAGCGCCTGACGCGTCCGCTTTTCCGCAATCGTCCCAGCCTGTTCCAAAAGCAGCCGCGCATTCGGTGCAATCGCTTCCTCCAGCGCATCCGCCGTAGCGCGATCCATTTCCGCAGCCGTCAGCCTTCCAAAATGCCGCCACGCAACTTCATCAATGCCCACCGCATCGGCATTCCGGTGTGCTCGCACCTTCCGCATTCCCTCGTCGAACGCTCGAGCCACCGCCGCTCGCACCGGCGCACCTCCCATCGATAGCGCCCACGCCACGAATCGCCACGCCAATGCCGCGTGCGCCTCTTCGTCCTCCGCAATGCGCAAAAGCGCCCGCCGTGCGTCCTCGTCTTTCGCCACATCGAGCTGCGCGCGCGCCGTCAGCGCCGCAATGGTTTCTCCAATGCAACCCTCGATCACCGCAAAACCCGCGCATTCGGCAAGCGAAGTCCCTCGCAATGCGCCCGCCATATCGAGCGGCCCTGGCCCGTGAGCTTGTCCCGAAAAACGCGACGCCAGCGCAAAACAAAGCCGCGCATGCTCCACTTCGTCGAGCGACGCCAATTGCGATGCCGCGACGAGATCGGCCGGCGCACCGAGCGCCAAGAGCTCCAGCGTGAACCGCGCAAACGACGCCACCGAAGCATGCTCCATTTGCGCATCCGCGCGCCACGCATCCGCGAGCGCCCCGCGCGTGACGTCATCGATGTCGTTTGTCTCGGACGACCAATCTGCACACCAATCGTCGCGCTCGGTCGTATCGGCGACGCGCGCATGACCATCAATGGTAAAGGCTCGGCCGCAGCACGGTCCCTCGCAGAAGTAATAACAACAAAGATCCCCTTCGATTTCCGGACCCGCCACGCCGGGATTGCAACACCCGTTTCGCGCCATCGAGGGGTCGGGGCATTCCGTGAACATGACGTATCCGCCGTCAGGCGGACCCGCGTCGGGATCGAGCGGTTCGCCGGGCGGAAAATTGAGCGCATTTTCCAATTGTTCCAGCGTGAAGCATTGCCGGACTGGCGCGTCTCCCGAAAAGCACATCGGTGCACCCGAGCTCGATCCGCTCGATCCGCTCGATCCGGACCCGCTGCCCCCACTGCCGGACGTCGATCCCCCCTCCGACACTTCGCTCCCGCATCCAATGATTGCAGACGCGCTGGCGAGGCCCGTAGCAAAAAGAAGTGACGCAAGACGAATTCCCAATTGTTTGGCGTGATGCATGAAAACCTCCAAGCAAGCGTGCTCTTCGATGATGCCTGGAATGTCGATTCCGCGCAACCGCGATGTACCGAACTTGGCATCATTCTTTTCGTCTGTCACAATGCACGCACATTGCGTTCCGCCGACTCGCTCCTGCTAACTCGTCGCAACCTCCTTGCAGCCCTTGGTGGGCTTTCATTGGCTGGCTGCCGAAAATCCGCTCCTCCCACTTCGACGGCGGATGGCCGGTGGCGTGACCTTTCGTTTCCGCCCCCCGACGAGCAACGTGCCCTTTTGCTCGTGCCGCCGTCATCGCATCCCTTGCCCGTCCTCGTTGCATTGCATGGTCGCGGAGAATCCGGCCGAGGGCTCGAAGTGGGCGCGAAAGCTTGGCGTGATGATTATGGCCTCGACAAACTCGATACGCGCCTGCGCGCAGGATCGCTCACGGCGGCAGATCTTGGCGAAATGGTTCTCCCGGACAGACTCGGGCGGCTCAATGAATCATTGAAAAAGAATCCCTACGAAGGGCTCGTCGTGGCGTGTCCATATACGCCCGACCTGAAAGATCGTTCGCCGAACGGAGCAGCTCCATTTGCTCAATTCGTGCGAGAATCGCTGCTTCCGCGCGCGCGGACCGAAAGCAAGAGCTCGTCCACACGAGAAAACACGGGAATCGATGGCGTGAGTATGGGAGGCCGCCTGGCCTTGCTCGTCGGCTTTTTGCATGCCGATGTCTTTGGCGCCGTAGGAGCTTTGCAGCCTGCCATCAAAGTCGAAGAGGCGCCCATGTTTGCAGCGATGGCCAAGCGCGCGACGCACGGCAAAAAACTCGCCATTCGCCTCGTGTCGAGCGACGGTGATCCGTTTTTGGGGGCCGTTCGAGCTCTCTCGAAGGCGCTCGAAGATTTGTCCGTTCCGCACGACCTCGTCGTGACGCCCGGACCGCACGATTACGCGTGGAATCGAGGTCCCGGTGGGGCAGAAATGTTGCTGTGGCACGAGCGCGTGCTTCGAGGGCTACCGGGGCCCTGAACGTCGATTACGCCGGTCGATTGCGCTGCACCTGCAAATACCGCGTTTCCGGATTTTCGCGCCGCCAAATCACCGCATCCATGCAGTAGTGGTGGATGTTCACGAATGCGAAAAGCGCCGCGAAGCACGGCGTCGGTCCAATCGGATCCAATTCGCCCTTCGCCAATCGTGAACCAATCAGCGTGTCGAAAATCTCCGGGCCGATGTGAAAGAAGAACCAACCGAGCGCGAGCGCCGATACGGCCAGTCCCAAAAGGCGCGACGTCGCCGATCGCTCGAAATGCGGCGGTCCTTCTCGTTCGCGCGCCTTGTTTCCTTCGAGCAGCCAAACGAAATACAAATACTGGATCGAATGCAGCGCTGGGATCATGTAGAGCAGCAGCGGATCGGCATTCGAAAAAATGAGCCACGGCCAGACGCTGCACAAAAGCGCCGTGAGCGGCGTCAAAATGGGCAATCGTCCGTCGCGTTTCCACTTGCTCACGAAGACCCACACGAGCGGCGGGATGGTCGCGAGAAACAAAACCGTCGCGACCTGATCGAGCCCTCGTGGATGCGGCAGTGTCACATACCAAATTCCCTTTTCCGACGAAGTATGACCAATGTCCCGCGGCGTCGCCCACGCGTACATCCAACCTGCATAACAATGTCCCAAAATGGCCCATCGCTCGGCTTTGTCGAAACGTACGCCTCGACGTGCCGACAAGACCGAGAACACGCCAAACCCTTGTTTGACGTAATGCCAGCCTACCAGGAAAAACATGAGCTGGATCATCAAACCCATCGAATATGCCGATCGCAAAACCAGGGCAGAAATGCCCCAAGCAATCAGCCCGACCGGTGCGACGAACCCGGCAAGCCAATACCGAATTTTTTGCGTTGCAGAAAACTCGTTTCCGAATGCTCGTGCGCGGATGTTTTTGTAAAATAAAAAATACGTTACGGCGAAATGCGGGTCGTTGATGACGAACGCCGCGGCGAACATCGCAAAGGAAATGATGTATTCGGTCGGTTCGAGGTCGAATGCTTTTCGCAAAATCCAGGACAGTGGGTAGAGAAACGGCGTCAGGCCACCCACCGCCGCGAACTCGCCGAGCCCGCTCGCCCAAGCTCGAGGGCGCGGTGCATCAGCGAAAGGCGGTGCCGTCGTCACGGTCGTCATGACGGGAGAATATCATTGTGTTGTCTTTTTTGCCGAACGTGCGGCGGACTTTCCGTCGCGTTCGGCTCATCAAAAGGCGTGCTCTCGCGCGTCGTGACCATCGATCCCGACAGCATCCAGCGCCGTTTTTGGCGGTCCTCGCACCAAAACCCGAAAGCATGGTAAGGCGTGAGCGTGGGCGATCCGTCGATGCGCAACATGCGCGCTCCCGTGGGCGCGGAAGCGTCGGGCTACGAGGTCATTCTCCGGCCGCTCGAAGCTGCATTCAGTCGAAGGCGTGGCGATTTGCGACGGTTTGGGGGCAAAGCATCGAGCCTCGGACGTCTCGTGCGCGATGGACTGCCGGTTCCTCGAGGCTGGGCTCTAGCCGCTGAACACTTCGATGCGCTTTCTCGAGACACGCTTCCTCGAGGGCATGATCTGCCGACGCTCATCAAGCTTGCGGGCAGTCGTGTGGGCATCGATCGCGCCGCACGCGCGCGGGACCGCATCCAAGAAACGCCGCTCGAACCGGCCATCGTAGCAGCGCTGCAAGCGCTTTGGGCCGAGGTCGAGAGCTTTGCACCGTGGGGCCTTGCCGTGCGTTCGAGCGCCACGTGCGAAGACGCTGCGGAGACGAGCTTTGCGGGGCTGGCGACGACGGTGCTCGGTGTTCGCGGTCCCGAGGCGCTCGCGGCGGCGATCAAGCAGGTCTGGGCCAGCTTGTTTTTGCCGCGCGCGCTCGACTACCTGGCTCACGCGGCGATACGCGATGTCTCCATGGCCGTCGTGATTCAGGTCATGGCGCATGCAGAATCCGCTGGAGTTCTATTCACCGCTCCACCACCGGGTTTGGCCGGGCCACATTGGGGCGAGCATGAGCGGCTCATCAACGCCACATGGGGCCTCGGTGCTCCCGTCGTCGAAGGCGCAATGCCCACCGATTCCGTGCGTCTTGCGCAAGATGGATCCGTCGTCGCGACGTCCATCGTGGACAAACCTCGCGCCGTCGTCGTCGGTTCGCATGGTCTGGAAGAAGCAGCCATTGCGGCGGAGCAAGTATCGCGGCCGGCGCTTTCGTCCGTCGCGATCCAAGAGCTTGGAGCGCTTGCCAAACGATTGGAACAAGGTGGCAGTGGTCCTTTCGACGTCGAGTTTGCCGTGGAACGAACGCTCGAAGGCATCGAGCGCGTCGTGGTGCTTCAAGTTCGGCCGATCGGCGGCGGAGGTTTTCCCGAAGGCGGCGATGCAACGACCGTGTGGTCACGAGCAAACGTCGGGGAAGCATTGCCTGGTGCAGCCACGCCGCTCACGTGGTCGATTGCGCGAAAATTTTCGGAGAAAGGTTTTCGAGAAGCGTTCGCGGCGCTTGGATGTCGCGTGCCGCGAGGCGCGCACCTCGTGACCAACGTGCACGGTCGGTTTTACTTGAACCTGTCGCGGTTCATGCAGATCTCGGCGCAAGTGCCGTTTTTGACGCCCAGAGCGCTTCTTCAAGTGAGTGGTGGAGCGAGCGACGCGGCGATTGCGCTGCTCGAAAAGCAAACGGAAGACGTCTCGTCACGACGCTTCATTTCGCGCTTGCCGCTCGTCGCACCGCGCCTCATCGCACGTCAAGCGCGTCTCGAACACGAAGTGCGCGCGTACGAAAAAGATGCCGATCGCGCGCGCCGATCGCTGCTCGAGATGGATCTCGGCATCCTGCCCGACGACGCGCTCGTCACGACGCTCAACACCGCCAGTGCGCTGCTCGATCGCACCGGCACGCTGATGCTCGAATGCGCTTCGGCGTCGCTTGCTGCGCACCTCGCGCTTGCACGGTTGCTCGATCAAGTGGCGGCTCGACGAACGTCCGTGCGTGACGACGTGACGCTGGGCGATGCGACGATCTTGCTCGATGGCGTCACGACCGGAGCGTCGCTTGCACAAGCCCTCACGGGTGGCGTGCGTGAGCTCGACAGTGCTGCTCCCGGTGTGGCGTTGGCGCGGCTTGCCGAAGTCGTTCGAAACGATCCTACGGCGCGCGAATTGCTACTTGCAGGAACCGTTCGAGGTCCAAGTGATTTGCCCGAAGGCAATACGCGTCGGGCGCTCGAACGATTCTTGGACCTGTATGGCGATCGCGCCGTGCGGGAAGCCGAGTTAGCGACACCGCGTTGGCGTGAAGATTCGCAGCCCGTGATTTCGATGCTCGTGTCGTCGCTTCGCGCATCCGAAGGCGAAGCGGACCGAGCTTTGGCGCGTGCACGAGCTCTTTCGGATCGCGAGATGGCGCAGCTCGAAACGCGCCTGGGCCCGGTGCAGATGTATGCCGTCCGAACGCTCGTGAACCGTACGCAGCAGTTCACGCGTCTGCGCGAACGCATGCGCACGTGGGTCACGCGCGTGCTGGGCATGCTGCGCGTGATCGCGCTCGATGTGGATCGCCGGTTGCGCCGCATCGATCCCACGCTGCCCGAGGGAGCCGTTTTCTTTTGCACCTTCGACGAGCTCGTGCAGGCGCTTCGTAGTGGCCACGCAGATGTGGGTCACGTCGTGCGTTTGCGCCGTGCCGAATACCTTCGCGATGCAGCAAGGCCCGATCCGCCGCCGACGTTCATTGGAAGGCCGCCGCCCGTGCAGATTCCGCCGCCTGCTGGCAAGCACCTCAAGGGTTTGCCCGCGTCGAGCGGCGTGGTCGAAGGCCGCGCGCGTGTGCTTGCGCCCGGCACGACGGACCTCGATGCCGTCCGCGCTGGCGAAGTGCTCGTTGCTCGCACGACCGACATTGGCCTGTCGCCGCTTTTCCTCGTGTCGGCAGCCGTCGTGACCGAGCTTGGCGGGCCGCTTTCACACGCAGCCGTCGTGGCGCGCGAATACGGCGTTCCTGCGGTCGTGAACGTTGCAGGTGCAACCGTTGCCATTCGTACGGGGGACCTCGTGCGGGTCGATGGTGACCGAGGCACGGTTGAAATCTTTGGCCCAAGTGGCAAGCCGAGCGAACCGTGAAGCTGCATCGTTTCGCACTCGCTCTCGTGCTGGGTATTGCATTGGCAATTCCCGCGGCGCTTTCGCTGGCCGATCCGCCGCGAGCTGGTTACGCGCCCGATCCAGCGCCCGTTGCATCGAAGAAACAGTGGGTGTTCGAGGTTCCGGTTCGTCAGGGAAAACCGTCGCTCGGCAGCGTGCGTGCGGTCGTTCTGGACAAACCTGCACCCACGGCGCGACACATGGGGCGATTTGCGTTGGAATTTTGGATTGGCAAGGAGCTGATCGATCGGGTTCGTTTCGACGTACCGCTGCTCGAAGATCCTACGAAACGAAAGAATCGTCGTTGGGGCTCGCCGGAGTTCATGGTGAACACGCGGCTCTCCGTGCGGCTTGCGGATAGCCCTCGAGCCGCGTCCGTGGTGTTCGTCGATCGAGCTACGGGGGAAGCGCAGCATTTCGCCTGGCCTCCAGGATCCGACGGGCGTCTTTCGCCACTACCGCAGCCCGCTGTTTCGTCGAAGGACGCAGGGCCCGACGCTACGGCGAAAGCTCGTGATGCGGCGCCGATCGGCGATGCGTCGAGCGGCGATGCCTCGATCGGCGATGCGTCGGGCGACGCGCGCTAATTTGCTGGAAGCTGCAGCGGTTGGTTCCATGCGTCGCGCACCTGCGATAGTCTCGCAATTGCCATGGCCAGCCGTCTGCTTGCTGTTTCCCTCGTTGTGTCCTCCGTCGTGCTCGCTTCCGGCGCGTTTGCGCAAGGCAAAGGCCCTGCAGCGCCTGCGCCTGCGACCGCCAAGGTGGATCCGCCGGTTTTTCCGTTGAAGGATCCGAAGGGCAAGATGGGCATCAGCCCGTACATGGAAGCGATCAACAAGGGCGAAGCGTCCTTCATCGCGCGTGATTTCCCCGGCGCGGTCGTGCAGTTTCAGGAAGCGATCAAGCTCGACGGCCAGCAAATGCTCGCATTCTACCGTTTGGGTGAAGCGCAGCTCGCCGCGGGCAAACCCGAAGAAGCCGACGCCATTTGGACGTCGGGCTTGAGCAAAGAAGGCACGCCGACGCTCAAGGCACGGCTGCTGTTCTGCCTCGCGGACCTCAAAGAACGTCAGAAGAAGTTCGATGCGGCGAAAGAAGCGTGGGGCAAGTACGCGCAGTTTCTGAAGGACAACGCGCAAGACGCCAAGGGTTACGCGCTCACGCCCGAAGAGCGGATCAAGGTGATCGATCGCCGCGTGAAGGACGAGAAGGACTACGCACCGGTCAAAGAGCGCATTGTCAAGCGTCAGGCCGAGCGTGAGAAGGAAGCGGCCGAAAACGCGAAGCGCGACAAAGGTAACAAGTAACGAATCGTTTGCGCTCCAAACAGTTTGGAACGACGAACAGGCCCGCCGGGACAATCCCGAGCGGGCCTTCGTGTTTTCAGCGCTTCGTTGGAACCGGACCGCTTTCGGTCCAGCGATAAAACCCTTCGCCGGACTTCTTGCCGAGTTTCCCGGCGCGAACCATTTGCCGAAGAATCGCCGGCGGGCGGAACTGTTCGCCAATCTCGCGGTGCAGGTGCTCGAGGATCATCAAGCGCACGTCGAGACCCACGAGATCGGTGAGCTTGAGCGGCCCCATCGGGTGCCGGTAACCAAGCTCCATCGCTCGGTCGATGTCCTCCACCGATGCGACACCCGTTTCCAGCATGCGCATGGCTTCGGCGCCGATGACGACACCCAGGCGGCTCGTTGCGAAGCCGGGCATGTCGTTCACGATGATGGCCGTTTTTCCGAGGCGCTTGGCGACCGCGCTGCACGTCGAGAGCGTTGCTTCATCCGTGCCCAAACCGCGCACGATCTCGAGCAGCTCCATCACCGGCGGTGGGTTGAAGAAATGCAGGCCGATCGTTCGATTCGCGGCGCCCACGCGAGTGCCGATTTCGGTGATCGACAGGCTCGACGTGTTCGTCCCCAAGATGGTCTCTGGGCGCGTGAGTGCTTTGACCTCACGGAGCAAATTTACTTTGAGCTCCATCTGTTCCGGCACAGACTCGATGACGAGATCGACGTCGGCGCATGCGCGAGCGATATCCGACGTCGGTACGAGCGCGCCAATGAGCTCGCTGCGCGTCTCGTTTAGCATTTTGCCTTTTTGCACGAGTTTGTCGGTCGCAGCCTTGATGTTCTCGATGGCTTTCGCGGCGCGTGAGGCATCGACGTCGTAGACGTGCGTGACAAACCCTGCCTGGGCGGTGACTTGGGCAATGCCTTGGCCCATCGTGCCCGAGCCGAGCACGACGACGCGCTTGATCGAGGCAAGCAAGCCCTTGCTTTCGTCACTCATAGTCGTCCGCTTTCTTGGGCGGAGCTGCCGGTGCCGGTTGGGGTCGCGGTGCCGGTTGCGGTGCAGCAGCGGGTTGCTTCGCTGGTGCGGGTTGTGCAGCGGGTTGCGGTGGTGCAACCGGTTGTGGTGCGGGGCGAGCAGCGTCGACGTTGAGATTGGGCTGCTGCGCTCGCCGTTGCTCGATCAACTTCTGAAGCTCCTTCGCTTGGTCGGGCGACAGTTGCTTCAGCGCATTCGGCGCGGTGGGCTGACCCGGCTGGAGTGGCATTGCTGCGGCTGGCCGTAGGTTGGGCGCCACAGCGGGCGTTGCGGCAGGCGGAGGCGTCGGTTGCGCTTGCGGTGCAGCAGCGACGGCTTTTTCGCCTTCGGGTTTGTCCGAGTCTGCACACAGCAGGCATGCAGTGCCAGCCGTGAAGAACAAGGCGATGCCGAGGTACGGAATCCAGCTCGGCGTGCGAGGTTCGTCGGGCGCGAGCTCGGTGGCAGGTTCGTTGTCGAAGTGATCGTGGGCGTCGTGATGGGCGGCGGATGCTTCCGCGTGGGCGTCGTGCGCAGCGCTCATGGCCGATGGAGATGCCCCACTTCGGGCGCAAAGTCCATGGGCGCCGCGCGATCGGCGGCCCTTCTACGACCAGAGGCGATGATCAGAGGGGAACGAGCCGCGAGGTGAAGAAGACGCGCATCGTTCCAACTTCGGCACGTGCGCCCGTGAGCAAGAAGGGAACCTTGCGCGTTTCGCCCGCGAGTTTGAGGGTCAGTTCACCGCGGACCGGAACGTTTGCATCGGCGCCGTCTGCCCGCGCCACTTCGATGATGTAACTGCCCGACAACGCACCCGTCAGCCCGATCGTCTCGGCGCGCGTGCTGGTTGCATCACGTGCGCTCACGAGCGCCTTGCCGCCTGCGCCGAGCCACGAAGTTCGGCGACCCTTCGAGTCGATGAGGCCGATGTCGAGGTCCACGCCACCCGTCCATTCGGCGCTGACTTGTATGTCGCCACGAACGACCGCATTCGTGATGGGCGCGGGTTGTGCGAGCAACTTGTCGATCGCCGTGCGCACGGGAGCGCTTGCGTCGAGCCTCAAGAGGCTCGCGAGATCCGTCATGCCAAGCGCGTTTGCACAACGGATCGCTTCGGCTACGAGCTTCGCGTCGTCCGACGCCATATCAGCCAAAGCGATGCGGTGTTCGCACGCAAGAGCTCGGTTGCCTGCAGCTTCGTGCAATTCGGCCAACCGCGTCTGCATCGTGCGATCGCCCGGACGAACATCGACGAGGCCGCCGAGGATGCGAATGGCTCGTTCGCGATCGCCTTGCCGCGCAGCGAGATCGGATCGTGCGAGTAGAGCATCCGGATCGAGCGCGTCGCGGCTGGCCCATTTCGACGTTAGTTCCTGCGCTTCACCGATGCGACCCGACGTCGAGTACAGCGCGAACAAGTCGATCGTCTTGTCACGGCTGTCCGGCGTTGCAGCAAGCGTGTTCTCCGCGAGAAGCAGCTTGGAAGCATTTTGAGCAGCAAGCGTGTTCGTCGCTTCGAACGATGCTTTGCGTTCAAAGATCTTCTTCATGGGGACGAGGCGTCGGCGTCGTCCCCAGTCTCGAGAAGGTGCGCCCCAGGGGTCGGCATCGTCGACGCTACGTCGCGTCTTCGGCGCAGGTCGTGGAGCTTGTTCGAATGCGTCTCCCGGAACTTCTGCCGCGGGTGCTCTTGGCTCAGCGTTCATCGACGGTTTGGCTGGAGCAGGTGATGCCGTCGTGGGAGCAGGGAATGGCCCACCAGCACCACCCAGTACGCCGGCGCCGGCCCCGTAGCCGTTGCCCGTGCCGCTTGCCACGTCAGCACCGCCGAGCGGACCGGCGCTTTCGGCCTCCTTCTTCGCTTCCTCGTCGAGTTGCGCTTCGTTGTCCGCGTCCGCCGTCGAGCTTTGCGCACCGACTTCACCCGTGAACGAGGGAGCGAGGCGCGTTCGTTCGAGGCCGAAGGCGTTCATCATGGCTTCGCTTTCGAGCACGAGCAGCGACGTGAAACGACTCGCGACCGCGAACCGTTTCGACAGCTCGATCGCCGCCAGCTTGCTCGCTTGGCCACCCGTGCGTTCCAGCTCCGCGATCTTCGCTGCTGCGTACAGCCGCGGAACGAACGCGTTGCCGGAGCTCGTCGAGGCGAGGATCTTGATCGGGTACGTCTGTTCGAACCGCTCGTCTGATACGCGCCCACGAAGCTTGATCGATCCATCGATCGAGTCGCCAGCCGACATGCGTGCCACGACAAACGTTTCTCCACCGGCGCGAATGGGGTCCATGCGCGACGGCGTTATCTGCGTGAGTCCGGGCGGCAGCTCGATCTCTGGATCGCGCAGCGTCACACCGTACGCGGCCGAAAGAACGTCGAGCGCCGCGGAAGAAACCTTTTGTCCGGGCACATAAGGAATGACGACGCCACCGCCACCGCGTGCGAGCGCGCCGAGTGACGTCATGTCGGCATCGGCACCGAGCGCAACGGCGACGATCGATGCGCCGCTCGCGGGCATCGAGCTGCGCACGCCCGCCTCGATGTGCGATGCGCGTGTGGGACCAACCGTGGGCGTGCCATCGCCGAGGTAGATGATGCGCAATTCTTTGCTGCCCAAACTACCGACGGCGCTACGTGCAGCGCTCGCGGCTGCCGACATGTCGCTGCCACCATCCGGTTCGATGCTGCCGAGGAACCGTTCGACTTCACCAGCAGCGGCAGCTCCCGGTGCCGACGGCGACGGGATTGATGTGCGGCCGTCGGTCGTCATCGGCTTGCATACGGTGTCGCATGCGAGCACGACGAACGTGTCGCGCCGATCCATTTCGCGAACGATCGTCGAGGCCAATCGCGTCGCTCGCGCGAAACGTTCACCCACCATCGAACGGCTCGTATCGACCACGATGGCATGCACGCGCTCTTTCGCTTCTTGCCAACGCGGAAGCTTTGGCCTGACGGCGATGGCGACGTACGGCGACGAATCGAACGCGATGGCTTTTGCAGCTTCCGCCGCTTCCTTTTCCTCGGTCGTTTTCGCCTTCGTTACCGCAGGTCCATCGACGGGTTTTTCCGGTTCGAGCCCCGCCGTGGAATCCATGCGGTACGCCCATGCCGTGGCTTCGCGATCCCGATCGGGAAGCGCGTACTCGACCGTCAGATCACCCGCGGGAACGAACTGATTTGCCTGGAACGTGCGCCGATCGCCCGTGGGATCTCCGCCTGCCGTTGCAAGCTCGTATCCACGTGTTTGGATCCCAAACGATTTGTCGTGACCGATCACTTGCAGGTCGAGGTCGAACGCATCGATCTTCGTCGTGCCGCTCGGATCGTGCGCAAGTGGGTACGTGAAGCGTCGAACGCCTGCTGCTTGCTCCACAGTCTGCGTGTAAGCGAGCACGACACGTCGAGAGCCTTTTCGCGGAATCGGGAATATTTTGAGCTCAAACCGACCGCCACGTTGCCATTCGAGCAGCGCCGGATCGCGCCATGGACCAGGCACCCAAATGATCTCTTCACGCGGCTTCGGCGTCTTCGGCGCCGCGTTCTGAATCACGCCGCGCCAAATGGCTGCGCCCTTGTCTCGATCGACGAACGCGCCTTCCATCAACTTGCCGTCCACTTCGAGCGCCAGCCGTTCGATCTGCGCGCCAGGTGGAAGCGGGAAGCGATAGATCCCTTCGAGCTCCTCGTCCGTGTCGTTCGTGAACGTTTCGTCGATCTCCGTTCGAGCGACGACATCGACCACGCGCACCTTGACCGAATGTTTGGCAAGACGAACCGCGCGGTCCTTCTCCGTCGTTTGTCCCGGTTTGCGCGCGCGGAGCTCACCTACGCCACGCAGCACGGGAGCGTCCAGCTCTTCCGGCGAACGATCGCTCCACTCCATCGAGTCTGCGACGCTTGCCGAGCTCGCAACGACGGGCTCTCGGCCACGTTCGATCGTTGCTTCTTCACCCGCGCGCACTTCCGTCCACTTCCCGGACGACGGGCGCACGCGCACGGTGCCTCGAGCAACTTCCACGCTCGCGCGATCGTTATTTGCCGTCAGCATGAGCTTCGTGCCGAGCACTTCGACTTCGCCCGTTCCGAATGCGAAACGTGCCGGAGTCGCACCCTTGATCCACGCAACGTCGGCAACGATCGCCCCTGACTCGACCTTCGCGACGCGATCCTTGCCTTCTTGGATCGACACGGACGAACCACGATCGAGCGCGAGCACCGAACCATCCGCGAGCGACACGTATGCTCGCGTGCGCGCATCCGTGCGCAGCGTCGTTCCGCCCTTCACTTCCTTGCCCGCAGCGAGCGGCCAGCACCGGTTGCTCGCATCGCAAGCTTCGAGGCCTCCCGTCTTGTCTGCCGATGCCCGTGACACCGACTCGACCTTGCCCGTCCAAACGGCTTCCGCGACGCGAGGCGTATCGGTCGTGCGTTTGTCGCTGGGGTTTTTCAAATAAAACCCGACGGCTGCCGCTGCGGCAAGCGTGCCGAGCACACCCGCGACGATCTTCGGACGTCGAAACAGCGGGATGACCTTGGCACTCGCTGCAGCCTTCGGTTTTTCGGGAGCCTTCTCGGCCGCCTTCTTCGGACGTTCGACCGATGCGGGTGCTTCCGGCTGCGTGACCGCTCGTGCAGGCGCCGCCGAATCGACGAGCGTGCCGGTTGGTCGCGACGCACCCGATTCGCTCGGCTCAGTCGACGCGGTCGTTTCGGATGGCAGCGTGTCGTGACGTGCGGGCATCGCGAGCTCGGTCTTCGCTGACTCGATGGCCGCTCGTTCGCTGACCTTCTCCGAGCTCGTCGGAGCATCTGCGCTTTTCGACGACGATTCAGGCTTGCTCGCCGTGATGCTCGTCGGCGTGCTTGCGGTCGTGCTCGATGATGCGGACGTGAGGCTGCGGGGGACGGATGCTGTGGGCGCGGGGAGTTTGTCCACGTCGA